>NZ_JBQCCV010000204.1:0-30025 GCF_051961875.1 Intrasporangium sp.
GACCAGAACCTGCAGGACGGCCCGCACAAGGACCTGCGTCGCGCCCGCGCCGCCGCCCTCAACATCGTGCCGACCACCACCGGCGCCGCGAAGGCGGTCTCCCTCGTCCTGCCCGAGCTCAAGGGCAAGCTCGACGGCTACGCCCTGCGCGTCCCGGTCCCGACCGGCTCCGCGACCGACCTCACCTTCGAGGCGCCCCGCGAGACGTCGGTCGAGGAGGTCAACGAGATCATGCGCGCGGCCGCCGACGGCCCGCTCAAGGGCTACCTCGTCTACACCGAGGACCCGATTGTCTCGAGCGACATCGTCACCGACCCCGCGTCCTGCATCTTCGACTCGGGCCTGACCAAGGTCATCGGCAACCAGGTCAAGGTAGTCGGCTGGTACGACAACGAGTGGGGCTATTCCAACCGCCTCGTCGACGTCGTCCAGCTCATCGGCCAGAGCCTCTGACGCCGGCGCCGACCTGAACCTGCCGACGACCCAAGGAAAGACGTGAAGACGATCGCCGACCTCGGGGACCTGCGCGGCAAGCGCGTCCTCGTCCGCTCCGACCTCAACGTCCCCCTGGCCGGGACGACGATCACCGATGACGGCCGGATCAAGGCCTCGGCCCCGACCATCCTCATGCTGAGCGAGATGGGCGCGCGCGTCATCGTGAGCGCCCACCTCGGCCGGCCCAAGGGCGAGCCGGACCCGGCCTACTCGCTGGCTCCCGTGGCCAAGCGCCTCGGCCAGGTCCTGCAGAAGCCGGTCGTCTTCGCCGAGGACACGGTCGGGCCGAAGGCTCGCGCCGCCGTCGACGCGATGCCCGAGGGCGGCGTCGTGCTGCTCGAGAACCTCCGGTTCAACCCTGGCGAGACGGCGAAGACCGACGCCGAGCGGGCCGAGTTCGCCGGCGAGCTTGCCTCGCTCGCCGACGTCTTCGTCTCCGACGGATTCGGCGTCGTGCACCGGGAGCAGGCCTCCGTCTACGACGTGGCCAAGCTGCTGCCCCACGCGACCGGCGGCCTGGTCGAGGCCGAGGTCAACGTGCTGCGGCGCCTGACCAGGGACCCCGACCGTCCGTATGCCGTGGTCCTGGGTGGCGCGAAGGTCTCCGACAAGCTCGGCGTCATCGGCAGCCTCCTCGGCACGGCCGACCGGCTGCTGGTCGGCGGGGGCATGGTCTTCACCTTCCTCAAGGCGCAGGGCCTCGAGGTCGGCAAGAGCCTGCTCGAGCCGGACCAGGTCGACACCGTGCGCGGTTACCTCGACGAGGCCAAGGCCAAGGGTGTCGAGATCGTCCTGCCCGTCGACATCGTCGTCGCCGACGCGTTCAGCGCCGACGCACCCCATGAGGTCGTCCCGGTGGACCGGATCCCGGCCGACAAGATGGGCCTCGACATCGGTCCGGACTCCGCCAAGCTCTTCGCCGAGCGTCTTGGCGACTGCCGCACCGTCTTCTGGAACGGCCCCATGGGCGCCTTCGAGATGGCGCCCTTCGCGGCCGGCACCAACGCGATCGCCCGGGCCCTGGCCGACGTCACCGCCGGCGGGGCGCTCACCGTCGTCGGTGGCGGTGACAGTGCTGCCGCGGTGCGCCAGCTCGGCTTCGCGGACACCGACTTCGGGCACATCTCGACCGGTGGGGGAGCGAGCCTCGAGTACCTCGAGGGCAAGCAGCTACCCGGCCTGCAGGTCCTCGAGGACGGTGACGCGTGATGGCACGAGCCACCGCGCCGGCCGGGCGCATCCCGCTCATGGCCGGCAACTGGAAGATGAACCTGGACCACCTCCAGGCGACGCACCTCGTGCAGAAGCTCGACTGGACCCTGCGCGACGCCAAGCACGACTATGCGGCGGTCGAGGTCGCGGTGCTGCCGCCTTTCACCGACCTCCGCTCGGTCCAGACGCTCATCGACGGGGACAAGCTCGAGCTGCGCTACGGCGCCCAGGATCTCTCCCCGCACACGTCCGGCGCCTACACCGGCGACATCTCCGGTGCGTTCCTCCGCAAGCTCGGCTGCACCTATGTCGTCGTCGGGCACAGCGAGCGGCGTGAGGGCCACCACGAGACCGACGAGGTCGTCGCGGTCAAGGTGCGGGCGGCATACGCCCACGACCTCGTCCCGATCCTGTGCTGCGGCGAGGACCTCGCCGTCCGGCAGGACGGGGGCCAGGTCGCTCACGTCACCGGTCAGCTGCGCGTCGCGCTCGAGGGGCTCCCCGCCGAGCAAGCCGCCTCGATCGTCATCGCCTACGAGCCGATCTGGGCGATCGGCACCGGCGAGGTCGCGACCCCCGAGGACGCGCAGGAGGTCTGCGGCGCGATCCGGGCCCTCCTCGCCGAGCTCTACACGCGCGAGCTCGCCGACGGCGTGCGCGTCCTCTACGGCGGCAGCGTCAAGGCCGCCAACGTCGCGGCGATCATGGCCCAGGAGGACGTGGACGGCGCGCTGGTCGGCGGGGCCTCCCTCGACCCGGTCGAGTTCGCCTCCATCTGCCGCTACCGCGAGCACGTGACCGCGAGCTGACCTGCAGGCAGGTATCCTGTCGTAGTGCTCGGCTCACCGGGCCCGTGATCGATCGAGATGGAGTGACGCTGGTGGATGCGGTTCGCATCGTGCTCCAGGTCCTGCTGGTGGTCTCCAGCATGGTCCTGACGCTGTTCATCCTGCTGCACAAGGGCAAGGGTGGCGGCCTGTCCGACATGTTCGGCGGCGGTATGTCGACGTCCCTCGGTGGGTCGTCGGTCGCCGAGCGCAACCTGGACCGCTTCACGGTCGCGATCGCGGTCGTCTGGGCCGTCTCGATCGTCGGTCTGGGCCTGTTGGCGCGATTCGCGAGCTGAGAGAGGGACGACAGAATGGCGAGTGGTAACGCGATCCGAGGCAGCCGTGTCGGCGCCGGGCCCATGGGTGAGGCCGAGCGCGGCGATGCAGCGCCCCGGGTTCACATCTCCTACTGGTGCTCCAACGGGCACGAGACGCGACCCAGCTTCGCGGAGGAGCCCGGCATGGTCCTGCCGGAGCAGTGGGACTGCCCGCGCTGCGGCTTCCCGGCCGGTCAGGACAAGGACAACCCGCCTGCACCGCCGAAGGTCGAGCCGTACAAGACCCACTTGGCCTATGTGAAGGAGCGCCGCAGCGACGCCGACGGCGCGGCCATCCTCGACGAGGCGCTGACCGCCCTCCGGGAGCGTGGCCTCATCCAGTGACCCAGGGGTGACGGGGCGGCAGCCCCCACCACAGCGCAGACGTATGCCGCTGAGCGGGCCTCCGCTCGGCGGCATACGTCGTTCCCGGGCTCGGGTGGTTCGGCGAGCCCGTGAGGGGACTCAGGACTTGGACGCCTTCTTCGCTTCGGCTGCGCCGTCCTGCGCACGCTGGGTCTCGCGCGGGGTCCGCTCGCCGGCGAGCTTGCGGGCCGTGGCGGAGTGAACCTGCTCGGCGTCGGACTCGGTCGGCGCCGGCGGGGCCGAGATCATGGCCGACGCCTGCGCCGCGGCCTCGTCCCTGGCCAGCCGCGCGGCGAGGTTGCGCGCCGCTGCGATGTCGGGCCCCGCCCCGGTCTTCGCCGCCTGGTCGGCGCTGAGGCGGACCGGGGGCAGCTGGGCCATCCCCTCGAGGAGGGCCGCCGCGTACGTGTCGTCGGGGTCGAGCCGGCGCAGCTCGTCGGCCAGGCACTCCGCCTCGCCCCGGCGGGGGAGCGCGATCCGGCGATCCGGCTGGCCTGGCTGCGAGAGGGTCGCGACCTGCTCATCGGGGCGGACGAGGTCGATCGGGCCGCTCTTGCGCTCCAGCCGGACGGCGCTGATGCCCGAGCCCGGCGCGGTCGAGACGCGGCGGATCGGCACGCCCAACCGGCTCACCAGCCAGGCGGCGAGCAGCTCGGTCGAGGGGGAGTCCGGCGCGCCGGCGACGACGCCGCCGGTCACCGGCTCGAAGGGCGGCTGGTCGAGCGCAGCGGCGAGCAGGCCCCGCCACCGGGTGAGCCGGGTCCACGACACGTCGGTGTCCCCCGGGGCATACGTCTGCGCGCGCTTCTTCAGGAAGTGCCGCGGGTTGCGGTGCTCGGCGGCGTCGGTGATCCGGCGCTGGGCCATCCGGCCGATGGGGTCCTTGGCGACATCGAGCGGTGCCTCACCGGGCCACCACGCGACGATGGGGGAGTCCGGCAGCAGGAGGGGCACGACGACGCTCGGCCCATGGTTGGCGAGTGGGCCGTAGAGGCGCAGCACCACGATCTCGCTCGCCCCGGCGTCACCGCCGAGCCGGATCTGCGCGTCGAGCCGCTTGCGGCCGCGGCGGTCCCCCGCGATGACCACGATGATGCGGCACGGGTGCTGTCGACTCGCCTGGTTCGCGACCTCGATCGCCTCGCTCGCGTCGGTGTCGTTGATGGCGACGACCAGGGTGAGGACCCGGCCCAGGGCCATCGCGCCGACGTCGTTGCGCAGCCGGACAAGGGTCTTGCTGACGTCCGTCGTGGTGGTGTCGGTGAGGTCTCGGATCACGGCAGTCTCCAGCTCCGTCCGTCACGCCCGAGGATGGCGTGGGCCGACTCCGGACCCCACCACCCGGGCAGGTACTGCTCCGGTGCGCCCGTCTGCTCCCAGTGCCGCAGGAGCGGGTCGACGATCTTCCACGAGAGCTCGACCTCCTCGTGTCGCGGGAAGAGGGGCGGGTCGCCCAGCAGGACGTCGAGGATGAGCCGCTCGTAGGCCTCCGGGGACGCCTCGGTGAAGGCGTTGCCGTAGCCGAAGTCCATCGTCACGTCGCGGATGTCCATCTGCGCGCCGGGCACCTTCGAGCCGAAGCGGAGGGTGATGCCCTCGTCGGGCTGGATCCGGATCACGATGGCGTTCTGGCCCAGCTCCTCCGTCGCGGTGTGCTCGAAGGGCAGGTGCGGGGCCCGCTTGAACATGACCGCGATCTCGGTGACGCGCTTGCCGAGCCGCTTGCCGGTCCGCAGGTAGAACGGCACCCCGGCCCACCGGCGCGTGTCGACCTCGAGCTTCACGGCCGCGAACGTCTCCGTCCGGGAGCCGTCCGCGACACCGTCCTCCTCGAGGTAGCCGACGACCTCCTCGGCCCCCTGCCACCCGGCCGCGTACTGGCCCCGGGCCGCGACGAGGTCGAGGTCGCCGACGAGGCGCACCGCGGAGAGGACCTTCTCCTTCTCGCCGCGCAGGTCACGCGCCTCGAAGGAGACCGGCTCCTCCATGGCGGTGAGGGCGAGCAGCTGGAGCAGGTGGTTCTGCAGCACGTCGCGGGCGGCACCGATGCCGTCGTAGTAGCCGGCCCGGCCGCCGATGCCGATGTCCTCGGCCATGGTGATCTGCACGTGGTCGACGTAGTTCGCGTTCCACACCGGCTCGAAGAGCTGGTTGGCGAAGCGCACGGCCAGCAGGTTCTGGACCGTCTCCTTGCCGAGGTAGTGGTCGATCCGGAAGACCGAGTCCGGGGGGAAGACGCCCTCGACGATGTCGTTGAGCTCCTGTGCGCTCTTGAGGTCGTGCCCGAAGGGCTTCTCGATGATGACCCGGCGCCAGCTGTCGCCCTCGGCCTTCGTGAGGCCGCACCGCTCCAGCTGTTCACAGACCTGGGCGAAGAAGCTCGGCGGGATGGACAGGTAGAAGGCGTGGTTGCCGCCCGTCCCACGCTCCCGGTCCAGGTCGGCCATCGTCTCGGCGAGCAGGTCGAAGGCGGCTGGGTCGTCGAAGGTGCCCGGCACGAACCGGAAGCCCTCCGACAGGTTGCGCCAGACGTCCTCGGAGAACGGTGTCCGCGAGTGCTGCCGGACCGCGTCGTGCACGACCTGGCCGACGTCCTGGTTGGCCCAGTCGCGGCGGGCGAACCCGACGAGGGAGAAGCCCGGGGGCAGCAGGCCACGGTTGGCGAGGTCGTAGATCGCCGGCATGAGCTTCTTGCGGGCGAGGTCGCCCGTCACGCCGAAGAGGACGAGCCCGCACGGTCCGGCGATCCGGGGGAGTCGCTTGTCCTGGGGATCCCGCAGCGGGTTCACCCCAGCGGCGACCTTGGCCGCAGTCATGCGCCTCCTCCACCGAAGGCCGCGCGCACTTGCGCCAGCCCGGTGTCGTGGTCGGTGAGGTGGAGCCGGAGGACGGGGCGGCCGTGCTCCGCGAGCACGCTCGCGTCGCCGGCCGCTTGGGCAGCGATGAACTGGCCGAAGGTGAAGTCGCGTCCCGGCACGTCGAGGTCCGCGCCTGGCTCCGCCGTGATCTGGATGTAGACGCCGACGGCGGGCCCGCCCTTGTGGAACTGCCCCGTCGAGTGGAGGAACCGGGGCCCCCAGCCGAAGGTGGTCGGCCGGCCGGTGCGCTCGGCCATGGAGCGGCGGCACTGGGCGAGGTCGGCGTCCCGGAGCCGGTCGAGGTAGGCCATGATCGCGACGTAACCGCGCTTGTCGTCGAGCTGCTCGAGGAGAGCCGCGACGGCACCGTCGACCGTGGTCGCGCCGCCCAGCCAGTCCCCTCCGAGAGCCCGGATCTCGACGGCCCCGTCGGTCGCCGCGGGAGCCGACTGCGACCCCGCGCCCTGGTCGAGCAGGTCGCGGGCGGCCTGCTTGGCGCTCTCGACGTCGGGCTGGTCGAACGGGTTGATGCCGAGCAGGCGCCCGGCGACCGCGGTCGCGACCTCCCAGAGGAGCATCTGGGCGGCGAGGGTGCCGGCGACCCGGACCTCGGATCCGTCCTGACCGGTCCCGGACCGTGTCTCGTCGTCCTCGGCGACGAGACGGGCGACCGTCACGTCGCCGGGAGGGTCTGTGACCTCCGGGGCGTCGTCACCCGAGACGACGACGGGGAGCAGCCCGGTCCCGAGCTTGCCGGTCGACTCTGCGATCAGCTGCTCGGCCCAGTCCGGGAAGCCGACGATGCCGGACCCGTCGTCCACCAGGACGACCTTGTCGCGCAGGGGCTGGGTGCCCGCCAGGGCCGCGCCGAGGCGGAGCCCCGGGTTGCCCTCGTCATCGGCGGCGAGGACGTCGGCGACCGACTCGGCGTCGTCGAGGAGCGCCTCGATGTCGACCCCGGCGAGCCCGCTCGGCACGAGGCCGAAGGCCGTCAGGGCCGAGTAGCGCCCGCCGACGTCAGGGTCGGCGTTGACGACGTGGTAGCCACGCTCGCGGGCCTCCTTGTCGAGCGGGCTGCCCGGGTCGGTGACGACGACGATCCGCTTGGCCGGGTCGATCCCGGCATCCTGGAACGCCTTCTCGTAGGCGCGCCGTTGGGAGTCGGTCTCGACGGTGGAGCCGGACTTGGACGAGACGACGACGACCGTCCGGTCGAGACGGTCCTCGAGTGCCGAGCGCACGTAGTCGGGATCGGAGGAGTCGAGGACGAGCAGCTCCTTGCCGGACGTCGCGCAGATCACCTCGGGCGCGAGCGACGAGCCGCCCATGCCGCAGAGGACGACGTGGTCGAGGCCGCGGCCGGTCAGGGTGTCGCGGAGCGCGGCGATCTCACCGACGAGGGGGGCGCGAGGATCGGGGCAGGCCCACCCAGGACAGACGCTTGCCGGCCTCCGACTCGGCGTCGGGACCCCACAGCGTCGCGTCCTGCTCGAAGAGCCTGCTCGCGAACGATTCCCCGACGAGCCCGTCGACGTGCCGGGAGATCGCGTCCGCCGCCGCCCCGGAGGCTGTGACGGACAGGCTGCTCATGAGTCCGCCTTGGCCATCTCGGTCTTGACGCCCTCGCTGAGCTCGTCCCATGCCTTGTCGAACTTCTCGACGCCCTCGTCCTCGAGGAGGTCGACCACCTCGGTGTACGAGATGCCGATCCGGTCGAGCGCGTCCAGCACCTGCCGCGCCTCGTCGTAGGTGCCGGTCACCGTGTCGCCGTGCACCGTGCCGTGGTCGGCGACCGCCTCGAGGGTCTTCTCCGGCATCGTGTTGACGACCCCAGGAGCGACCAGCTCGGTGACGTAGAGCGTGTCGGGGTAGGCGGGGTCCTTGACGCCGGTCGAGGCCCAGAGGGGGCGCTGCACCTTCGCGCCCTCGGCCTCGAGGGACTTCCACCGCGGCGTCGAGAAGACCTCCTCGAACGCCTGGTAGGCGAGGCGGGCGTTGGCGAGGCCGGCCTGGCCCCGCAGCGCCTTCGCCTCGTCGGTGCCGATGGCATCGAGGCGCTTGTCGATCTCGGTGTCGACGCGGGAGACGAAGAAGGAGGCCACCGAGGTGATGGCCGACAGGTCCTTGCCGGCCTGGTGCGCGCGCTCGAGACCCTCGAGGAAGGCGTTCATCACGCCGCGGTACCGCTCGAGCGAGAAGATGAGCGTGACGTTGACGCTGATGCCCTCCGCGAGGGTCGCCGCGATCGCGGGGAGGCCCGCCTCGGTCGCCGGGATCTTGATGTAGACGTTCGGGCGGTCGACCGCCGCGGAGAGCTTCTTCGCCTCCTCGATGGTCCGGCTGGTCTCGTGGGCGAGACGGGGGTCGACCTCGATCGACACCCGGCCGTCGACCCCGCCGGTCTGCTCGAAGGTCGGCAGGAACAGGTCGCACGCGTCCCGGACATCCGAGGTCGTCAGGTCGAAGACGATCTCCTCGGCCGACTTGCCGGCCTTCGTCAGGGCTGTCAGGTCGGCGTTGTAGCGGTCGCCCTTCGCGAGCGCCGCCTGGAAGATCGACGGGTTGCTGGTCACTCCGACGACGCACTGGTCCTCGATGAGCGCCTTGAGGTTGCCGGTCTCGAGGCGCTCCCGAGAGAGGTCATCGAGCCAGATCGACACGCCGGCGTCGCTGAGGGCCTGCAGGTTCGCGTTGGTCATGGTGCTCACTTCCCCTTGCTCGCGGCGGGCTTGCTCTCCGCCGTGCTGGTCGAACTGGACACGTCCGTGTCACCGGTGTCGCCACCAGACGCGCCCTTGCGCGGGTTGGTCTCGGTGATATCGGGGGCATGGACGGGCGCCTCGGCGGCCTTGATCGAGTCCTTGGCCGCCTTGACGACGGCGTCTGCGGTGATCCCGAACTCACGGAAGATCGTCTTGTAGTCGGCGGAGGCCCCGAAGTGCTCGATGCTGACGGTCCGTCCGGCGTCGCCGACGACGTCGTGCCAGCCGAAGGACACGCCGGCCTCGACCGAGACGCGGGCGCGGACCGCCGGAGGGAGGACCTTCTCCTGATAGGACCGCGACTGCTTCTCGAACCACTCCCGGCAGGGCATCGACACGACGCGGGTTGCGGTGCCGCGCTTCTCGAGCCGCGCCGCTGCCTCGACAGCAAGCTGCACTTCGGAGCCGGTGGCGATGAGGATGACGTCGGGGTTGCCCGGGCGGGACTCCTCTACGAGCACGTAGGCGCCCTTCGACACCCCCGACGCGTTGCCCATCTTGGTCCGGTCGAAGGTCGGGACCACCTGACGCGTCAGCGCCAGCGCCGCCGGCCCGTTGGTGTTGCTGAGGATCGCCGCCCAGGCCGCCGCCGTCTCGTTGGCGTCACCGGGGCGCACCACGTCGAGGCCGGGGATGGCACGCAGCGCCGCGAGATGCTCGATCGGCTGGTGGGTCGGGCCGTCCTCGCCGAGGCCGATGGAGTCGTGCGTCCAGACGTAGATGACCGGCAGCTGCTGCAGGGCGGCCAGCCGGACCGCTGGTCGCATGTAGTCGGAGAAGGCGAGAAAGGTGCCGCCGTAGGGACGGTTGAGCCCCTCCAGCGCCATCCCGTTGAGCATCATGCCCATGCCGTTCTCGCGGATGCCGAAGTGGAGGGTTCGCCCGTAGGGGCCGCCCTTCCACTCCCGAGTCTGTTTGCTGGTGGGGATGAAGGAGGGCTGCCCCTCCATCGTCGTGTTGTTCGACTCGGCGAGGTCGGCGGAGCCGCCCCACAGCTCGGGCATGACGTCGGCGAGCGCACCGAGGACCTTGCCGGAGGCCGCCCGGGTCGCGATGCCCTTCTCGTCGGCGGGGAACTTCGGCAGGGCCCGCTTGAGGCCGGCGGGCGGCTGCCCGGCGATGACCCGGTCGAGCAGCTGGGCACGGTCGGGGTTGGCCTTGCGCCAGGCGCGGTAGCCCTTGTTCCACTCGCGGTGCAGAGCCTTGCCGCGCTGCACGACCTCGCGAGCCTTCTTGAGGACCGGGGGCTCGACCGCAAACGACTTGCGTGGGTCGAAGCCGAGGAGCTCCTTCGTCGCCGCGACCTCCTCCGCGCCGAGCGCGGAGCCGTGCGCCTTGCCCGTGTCCTGCTTGGTCGGCGCCGGCCAGGCGATGATCGTGCGGAGGACGACGAGGGTCGGCTGGTCGGGGTGCTTCTCGCCGGAGCGAATCGCGGCAAGGAGGGCGTCAACGTCCTCGACGTACTCCGCGCCGTTGCCGTTGCCGCGCCAGTCGACGGTCTCCACATGCCAGCCGTAGGCCTCGAAGCGGGCCGCGACATCCTCGGAGAAGGCGATGTCGGTGTCGTCCTCGATGGAGATCTGGTTCGCGTCGTAGATGACGGTGAGGTTGCCGAGCTCCTGGTGGCCCGCGAGCGAGCAGGCCTCGTGGGTGACGCCCTCCTGCATGTCGCCGTCCGAGGCGATGACGTAGATGTGGTGGTCGAACGGGCTCGTGCCGGGCTTCGCTTCCGGGTCGAACATCCCGCGCTGGCGCCGCTGCGCCATCGCCATGCCGACGGCGGAGGCGAGGCCGGAGCCGAGCGGTCCCGTCGTGATCTCGACGCCCGCGGTGTGGTGCACCTCGGGGTGGCCGGGCGTCTTCGACCCCCAGGTCCGCAGCGACTTGAGGTCGTCGAGGGTCAACCCGTAGCCGGACAGGTAGAGCTGGATGTACTGGGTCAGGCTGGAGTGGCCGCACGACAGGACGAAGCGGTCACGCCCGAGCCAGGTCGGGTCGGACGGGTCGTGCCGCATGATGTTCTGGTAGAGCAGATAGGCGAGCGGGGCCAGGGACATCGCGGTGCCCGGGTGACCGTTGCCGACCTTCTGCACTGCGTCCGCGGCGAGGACACGCACTGTGTCGACGGCCCGGATGTCGAGGTCGCTCCACCCGGCCTTCTTGCTCACGGGAAGCGATAGTGACGGATCCCGCTCGGCCAGCAGGTTTTTCACCGCCCTGCGGGTCGTCTTCGCCTTCGTTGCAGTGCTGGTCACGAACGGGTCTCCTTCTGGCAAGGGGATGCGCGTACTGCACCGAGACTAGTCCCCGGTGGTGTCCCCAGCACACGCGGCCACGAGCACGGGACGTGCACGAATGCGGGGTCGGTTTCCCGGCCGTTACCCATTCGTCGTGGCAGTGCTCAACGGGGTGCTTCGCACGAGGAGCCACGGGCTAGACTTTCGCGGAGTGCCGCAGCGCGGCGCCCCGCGTCGAGACAGCAAACGAGGACTTTTAGTGACAACCGTGGACCCCCGCGAGGACCTTTCGGTACTCCGAGGCCCCGGCGGCAGCGGCTTCCGGTTCATGGCGGGGCAGTACATCTCGCTGATGAAGCCGCGCATCATCGAGCTGCTGCTCATCACGACCATCCCGGTGATGTTCCTCGCCCACGGAGGCGTCCCGGATCTCGGCCTCGTCGTCGCGACCCTCATCGGCGGGACGCTGTCGGCCGGGTCGGCCAACACCCTCAACTGCTACATCGACCGCGACATCGACGCGGTCATGCATCGCACCAGCAAGCGCCCCCTCGTGACCGGGACGATCCCCCCGGCCGGCGCCCTCGCGTTCGGCCTCGGCCTCGCGGTCGTGTCGACGCTGTGGCTCGGCTTCCTGGTGAACTGGCTGAGCGCCGGGCTGGCGCTGCTGGCCGTCCTCGCCTACGTGGTCGGCTACACCTTGATCCTCAAGCGCCGGACGAAGCAGAACATCGTCTGGGGCGGCGCAGCCGGCTGCATGCCGGTCCTCATCGGCTGGTCGTCCGTGACCCACACGGTGAGCTGGTCGGCGTTCATCCTCTTCATGGTCGTCTTCTTCTGGACGCCGCCGCACTACTGGCCGCTGTCGATGCGCTACCGCGAGGACTACGCGTCGGTCGACGTGCCGATGCTGCCGGTCGTGGAGCGCTTCGTCGTCGTGGCGAGGCAGATCGTCCTCTACGCCTGGGCGATGGTGATCATGTCGCTGGCGCTCATCGTGGTCCAGCCGATGGGGTGGATCTACACGGTCGCCACGATCGGCTCCGGCGGCCTCTTCCTGGCCGAGGCGCACCGCCTGCTCACCAAGGCGCGGGCCGGCGCCGCCGACAAGGTGCTCCGCCCGATGCGGCTCTTCCACTACTCGATCACGTACCTGACGGTGCTGTTCATCGGCGTCGCGATCGACCCGATCTGGCACGTCGCCCTCCCGGGGCTGCACTGACCTGACCGTGCCTGCCGTGACCGTCGCGGACTGACGCCCTCGGCCTGATCTGATCCACGGGGCCTCCCTTGCCGGCCTGCAAGGTCCGTACGCACGCCCGCCCCGCTGGCCGCGGAGCCGGATGGAACCGGTCGGCTCCGGCCCGGGGCCGCGCTCAGCTGACCGCCGGCGACAGGGGTCCTTCCGGCCGGTCGGTCCCGTGCAGCCCAGGACGGTCGACGGAATCAGCGCCCCAGGCGGCCGGCGATGACTGCCTTCGGGCGGCTGGCGGTCAGACGGGGGTGCTGCGCAGGTCGAGCACGCCGTACGTCAGCGCAATGACGAGCGCGGTCGCACCGAACATGTGCGCGAGCACGAGGACTTCGGGCAGGCCGGTGAAGTACTGGACATAGCCGATGACGCCTTGGAGCACGGTGACGAGCAGGACGATGTTCCACGCCCGGTTGGCCCGCCCGTCCTTGGCGGTGAGGCGCACCGCGACGAGGGTGGCGATGACGAGGCCGCAGAAGAACATGACCGCGTCCGCGTGCATCCACGAGACGAAGCGGGGGTCGAAGCCGGTCCGCGCCGGCGTGACAGCGTCACCCGAGTGCGGGCCCGAACCGGTCACGATCGTGCCGAGCACGAGGACGACGGCGCCCATCGCGGCCGTGCCCCAGCTCAGCAGGCGCGCGAGCGGGTGCACGAGCAGGTCACCCGGTCCGGACTCGGTGTCCTCCGCACCTCGGACCAGGGTCGTCGAGAGGGCGACGAGCACCATCGAGAGGAGGAAGTGGCCGGCCACCGTGAACGGGTTGAGGCCCGTCCGGACGGTGATCCCACCGAGGACCGCCTGTGCCGCGACACCCCCGAGGACGCCGTACGCGGCCACGTGCAGCCTCCGGCGCTCGGGCCAGTGCGTCACGACCGCCCAGATGGCGAGGACCGCGAGGATCCCGACCAGGCCGGTCAGCGTGCGGTTGCCGAACTCGATGAACTTGTGGATCCCCTGCTCCTGGTGGGGGACCGGCACGAACGACCCGGGCACGCATTCGGGCCACGTCGGGCAGCCGAGCCCCGACCCGGTCAGCCGGACCACGCCGCCGGTGAGGACGATCAGCCCCTCGCCGACGAGGTTGGCAATCAGGATCGGGCGCACCCATGAGGCGCGTGCGGCGGGCAGGCGACGAAGGGTCGCTCGGGCGGTGGTCGACACGCAAAGAGGGTATGCCGCTCACCTCGCTTCCGAGGAATCCGCACCTTCCGGTCCGCCTCCCCCCTCGCGGTTGAGGTATTGCGCCCCATTCTCCGGCTGTGCGAATACCTCAACCCGGGCCTAGTCGCGCCAGCTGAAGAAGCGGCTTGCGAGGCTGGTGCAGACGGCGCCCCACACGAGCAGGACGAAAGCGCCCGTCCAGTGGAACGACCCGTCGACGAGGGCCGCCCGCATGCCGTCGGCGAGGCCCGCGCTCGGGAGCCAGCCCGTCGCCGCCTCGGCCCACCCGGGCATCTGGGTCCGGGGCACGATGACCCCACCGAGGGCGAGGAAGAGCACCCACACCAGGTTCGCGACCGCGAGGACAGCCTCCGCGCGGAGGGTGCCGGCCATGAGGAGCGCCAGGGACACGAACGCCCAGGTGCCGAGCACGAGGAACAGGACGCCATACCCGATCCCGGCGGGGGCGGGGCGCCACCCGAGCGCGAGACCCAGCCCCCCGAGGACCACGACCTGGACCAGCTCCACGACGAGTGTCGCGATCACCTTGCCGGCCATGAGGCCACCCCGACCGAGGGGGGTGACGCCGAGGTACCGCAGCACCGAGTAGCGCCGGTCGAAGGCCGTCGCAATGCCCTGGGAGGTGAAGGACGCGGAGATGATGCAGAGCGCCAGCACTCCAGGGACGGCCAGGTCGATCCGGCGCCCGGTGCCCAGGGAGGGGACGCTCGAAACCCGAAGGGCGACCAGCGCGATCGCGGGCAGGACGAGCGAGACGAGCAGCTGCTCACCGTTGCGGAGCAGCGTGCCCACCTCGAAACGGGACTGGGCGAGGACGCGCGCCCGTGGGGCGGCGGCGGTCGACGCGGTCACACGTGTGCTCATGCACGGCCCTTCCGGGTCAGCCCGAAGTAGAGGTCCTCGAGCGAGCTGCCGGCCGTGACCTCGTCGAGCGGTCCTTCGGCCACCGTCCGGCCCGCGTTCATGATGACGAGGTGGTCGGCGAGATGCTCCGCCTCGTCGAAGGAGTGCGTCGTGACGACGACCGACCGGCCGGCCTCGCGCTGCTCGGTGATGATGTCCCAGACGTCGAGCCGGCCGTGCGGGTCGAGCCCGGCGGCGGGCTCGTCGAGGAAGAGCACCTCGGGCCGGCCGAGGAGCGCGGCGGCGAGGGCGAGCCGCTGCTTCTGCCCTCCGGAGAGCCGGCGCACGGTCGTGCCGGCGAAGTCCGTGACGCCGAGCCGGGACGCGACCTCGTCGACGTCCGCGGGTTCGGCGTAGAGCTCCGCGAGGTGGCGGAGCAGCCGGAGCGGCTTCGTCCCGTTCGGCAGCCCGCCGCTCTGGAGCATCACCCCGACCCGGGCGCGGTGGTCGGCGTCGGCGTGGGCCGGATCCTCGCCGAGAACACGTACGCTTCCTGCGTCGGGCTTCTGGAGGCCGACCGCGCACTCGATCGCCGTCGTCTTGCCCGCACCGTTGGGCCCGAGCACCGCAGTGATCCGCCCGGTCGGGGCCGACCACGTGAGCCCGTCCAGCGCGTGGACGGGGCCGAAGGCGCGGCGCACCTCAGCGAGTGCAACCGCTGCTGTCATGACCCATGAGTCTAGGCTCTGGGGTGCACGATCCCCGGCACGGGGGCCAACCACGACCATCGGAGAGCACGACCCGTGAAGATCGACCCTGCCGCCCGGCCCTTCACCGCCATGGCAGCCGTGCCGACACTTGTGGCAGCGGCGGCGCGCCGCCCACGCCTGACCGCCGCGCTCGGCCTGCTGACCGCGGGGGTCACCCTGTTCTTCCGCGACCCCGACCGCTCACCCGACCTCGCGCCCGTCGAGGACCTCGACGTCGTGCTCGCCCCGGCCGACGGCGTCATCGTCCACGCCGGGCCGGCCCAGCCAGACGTGAGTCCGGCGGGGGAGTGGCAGCAGGTGAGCATCTTCCTCTCGCTCCTCGACGTGCACATCAACCGGGCCCCGTACGGCGGTCGCGTCCAGTCGGTGACGCACCAGCCCGGCCGGTTCCTCGCCGCCTACCGTGCCGCGAGCGGGATGCGCAACGAGCGGACCGAGATCGTCGTCGAGCGGCCGACCCCGGCCGGGCCGCGCCGGGTCATCTACCGGCAGATCGTGGGACAGCTGGCTCGCCGGATCGTCACGAGGATCCGACCCGGCGACGACGTGCCGACGGGCGCCCGGATCGGGCTGATGAAGTTCGGCTCCCGGATGGATGTCTTCGTGCCGATGGACGTCGTGCTCGAGGTGTCGCCGCGCACCCGCGCCATCGGCGGCGAGACTGTGCTCGGTCGTTTCCTTCCCGTGTCCGAGGAGAGCCGGTGACACCGGAGGGGGCGCGCCGGAGCGGCAGGCGTCGGTCGGTCCGGCCCGTCCGCGGGTGGCGCCTCGTCTCGATGACCGGCGCCACCGTCGTGTCGCTGCGGCGGCTCGACCCGAGGGCCCGGGCGCGCGTCATGCTCCCCAGCCTGTTCACCCTCGGCAACATGATCTGTGGGTTCTCCTCGGTCCTGTTGTCCTTCCAGGGCCGGTTCGGCCTCGCCGCCGCCCTCGTCGCGGTCTCGATCCTGCTCGACATCTCCGACGGTGCCGTCGCCCGGAAGGTCGGCGCGATCACGCCGTTCGGCCTCCAGTTCGACTCGCTCGCCGACCTCATCTCCTTCGGGATCGCCCCAGCCGTCCTCGTCTACACCTGGGCGCTGCCGCAGTACGCCCACCTTGCCTGGTTCGGGGCGATGTTCTGGCTCGCCTGTGCGGCATACCGGCTTGCGCGCTTCAACGTGACCATCGACCCCCTGGCCGACAAGCGGTACTTCATCGGGCTGCCGAGCCCGGGCGCCGCCGGTGTCGTCATCGCGACCGTCTTCGCCATCGACGGCCCGCTCTACGGCTGGGCACCGATCCTCCCCGTGGCCGCCGGCGTCCTGCCCGCGGCCCTCATGGCCACCTCGTTCCGGTTCCGGTCCTTCCGGTCGCTGCTGTCGCGGGACCACCTCGCCGTCACGGCCGTCCTCGCCGCCGTCATCGCCGTGGGCCTCATCCTCGCGCCCGGGCCGACGGGCCTGGTGGTGGCATACGGCTACGTCCTCACGAGTCCGCTCGGGTGGCTCACGGCACCGCTGCGGCGCCGCTGGTTCGGGCCGGAGAGCGTCGCACCGCCACGTCGCCCGATGCCCTCCGTGCTGCTGCCCATCTCCGACCCCGAGGTGTCCGACGAGGACGAGCTGCTCCTCGAAGGGGACGACGGGGCGCGGTAAGGCCCGCCTAACTGGAGCCTCGGACCGAATTACGTCACAATGGTGTGGTGTTTTTCGCTGAGCAGGTGCCGCGAGTGGAGCGGGACGGCGACGCCGCCTCGCCGCTCGAGTCACGCACGCGCTCACGTGTCCTGCACCTCGTGTCGACCGACGGGCCGATCACGGCCGCCGAGCTGGGCCGTGAGCTCGAACTGACCCCCGCCGCGGTCCGCCGTCATCTCGACGCGCTCGTCGAACAGGGGGCGATCGCCGAGCACGAGCCGGCCGGCGCCCGCCGCGGGCGTGGCCGACCCGCACGGGCCTACGTCGTCGCGGCGGCCGGGCATCGTGCCCTCGAGACCGACTACGACGCCCTCGCCGTCGATGTCCTGCGCTTCCTCAAGGAGCAGGTCGGCAGCGGTGCCGTCTCGGAGTTCGCCCGAGAGCGGATCGCCGCGCTCGAGGAGCGGTATGCCGTGCGCCTCGCCGAGGCGGGCGACGACCCGTCCGCTCGCACGGAGGCGCTCGTCACCGCGCTGACCGAGGATGGCTTCGCCGCCACCGCCCGGCCCGTCGGAGCCGGTGGGCTGACGGGGGTCCAGCTGTGCCAGGGCCACTGCCCGGTCCAGCAGGTCGCCGCCGAGTTCCCGGCCTTCTGCGAGGCCGAGACCGATGCGTTCTCGAGACTGCTGGGCGTGCACGTGCAGCGGCTCGCCACGCTGGCCGGCGGACACCACGTCTGCACCACCTTCATCCCGACTGCCGAGCTGGCCCGGAAGTCCCGGGCGGGCTCGGGTGTTGACCACGAGACCGATCACCTCAAGGAAGGGTTCTCTTCATGAGCACCAACATCGAAGAGCGCAATCCGGGTCTGAAGGACCTCGGGCGCTACGAGTACGGCTGGGCCGACACCGACGTCGCCGGCTCCTCGGCCCGCCGCGGGCTCAACGAGGAGGTGGTCCGGGACATCTCCGCTCGCAAGGGCGAGCCCGAGTGGATGACGAAGCTGCGCCTCAAGGCGCTCACCCTCTTCGAGCGCAAGCCGATGCCGGCGTGGGGTTCCGACCTGACGGGCATCGACTTCCAGAACATCAAGTACTTCGTCAAGTCCACGGAGAAGCAGGCGGCGTCCTGGGAGGACCTGCCCGAGGACATCCGCAACACCTATGACCGGCTCGGCATCCCCGAGGCCGAGAAGCAGCGCCTCGTCGCGGGCGTCGCTGCCCAGTACGAGTCCGAGGTCGTCTACCACCAGATCCGCGAGGACCTCGAGGCCCAGGGCGTCATCTTCCTCGACACCGACACCGCGCTGCGCGAGCACGAGGACATCTTCCGCGAGCACTTCGCGACGGTGATCCCGGCCGGCGACAACAAGTTCGCCTCGCTCAACACGTCCGTCTGGTCGGGTGGCTCGTTCGTGTACGTGCCGCCGGGTGTCCACGTCGACATCCCGCTCCAGGCCTACTTCCGGATCAACACCGAGAACATGGGCCAGTTCGAGCGGACGCTGATCATCGCCGACGAGGACTCGTACGTGCACTACGTCGAGGGCTGCACCGCGCCGATCTACAAGTCGGACTCGCTGCACTCCGCGGTCGTCGAGATCATCGTCAAGAAGAACGCCCGGGTGCGCTACACGACGATCCAGAACTGGTCCAACAACGTCTACAACCTCGTCACCAAGCGCGCCACCTGCGAGGAGGGCGCGACCATGGAGTGGGTCGACGGCAACATCGGCTCCAAGGTGACGATGAAGTACCCGGCCGTCTTCCTCATGGGCGAGCACGCCAAGGGCGAGACCCTCTCGATCGCGTTCGCGGGCGAGGGCCAGCACCAGGACACCGGGTCCAAGATGGTGCACGCCGCCCCCAACACGAGCAGCTCCATCGTCAGCAAGTCGGTGGCCCGTGGCGGCGGCCGGTCGTCCTACCGCGGCCTGGTCCAGGTCCTCGAGGGCGCCTCGCACTCCGCCTCGACCGTGCGGTGCGACGACCTGCTCGTCGACACCATCAGCCGGTCCGACACCGACCCCTACGTCGACATCCGTGAGGACGACGTGTCGATGGGCCACGAGGCGACCGTCTCCAAGGTGAGCGACGACCAGCTGTTCTACCTCATGTCCCGAGGCATGGCCGAGGACGAGGCCATGGCGATGATCGTGCGCGGCTTCATCGAGCCGATCGCGCGCGAGCTGCCCATGGAGTACGCCCTCGAGCTCAACCGCCTCATCGAACTCCAGATGGAAGGAGCCGTCGGCTGATGAGCCTGGTGGCTGACACGTCCCGCCCCGTCGACGCCGTGACCGCGGCAGGCCGGGCACACACCGACTCTGCGGCGGCCTTCGTCCCGGACAAGTCCCGCGCGGAGCGCACGGCGTCCTTCGAGGTCGCCGACTTCGCGCTCCCGAACGGGCGCGAGGAGGAGTGGCGCTTCACCCCGGTCAAGAAGCTGCGCGGCCTGCTCGAGACCGGCTCCGACGGCAAGCTGCGCTGGGAGACCGTGCTGCCGGAGGGGGTCACCCTCTCGACGATCCCTGCGACGCAGGCCCGCGAGCTCGGGGTGCTGCCGCCCCAGGACCGCGCCGCGGTCGTGGCCGCCGACGTGGACACGGTGACCCTGCTCGACATCCCGGCCGAGGCCGAGCTGACCGAGCCGGTCCGGATCCGACTCGTCGGTGACGACGTCGAGCAGCGCGTCCACGAGCACGTGGTCGTGCGCGCCGGGCACCACGCCAAGGCGACGGTGCTGCTCGCACACCGCGGCTCGGCGCAGTACTCCCAGCTCGTCTCGGTGCTGACCGGCGACGCCTCGGACATCACCCTCGTGGCGGCCCAGCGCTGGGAGGACGACGCGATCCATCTGGCGCAGCACGACGCCCTCGTGGGCCGCGACGCGACCTACCGGCACATCTCGCTCACCCTCGGCGGCCAGATCGTCCGGCTCAACGCCAACGTCCGCTACGCCGGCCCGGGCGGCGACGCGACCCTGCTCGGGGTCTACTTCGCCGACGCCGGCCAGCACCTCGAGCACCGGTCCTTCGTCGACCACAACACGGCGCACTGCAAGAGCCACGTCACCTACAAGGGCGCCCTGCAGGGCGACACGGCCCGCACGGTGTGGGTCGGCGACGCGCTCATCCGCGCCGCGGCCGAGGGCACGGACACCTACGAGCTCAACCGCAACCTCATCCTCACCGACGGCGCCCGCGCCGACTCGGTCCCCAACCTCGAGATCGAGACGGGTGAGATCGAGGGTGCCGGCCACGCGTCGGCCACCGGCCGGTTCGACGACCTGCAGCTGTTCTACCTGCAGGCCCGCGGCATCCCCGAGGACGAGGCGAAGCGCCTCGTCGTGCGCGGCTTCTTCGCCGACATCATCCGCGAGATCCCCCTGGCCGACCTCCGAGACGAGGCGACCGCCGCGATCGAGCACGAGCTCGCGACGACGGAGTACGCCGCAGCGAGCACTTCCACCAGCACTACCCCCGACAGCGACACCAAGGAGAACTGACCCGCATGAGCACGCTCGAGATCAAGGGACTCACCGTCTCGGTCCACACCGAGGATGGCCCCAAGGAGATCCTGCGCGGGGTCGACCTCACCGTGAACTCGGGGGAGACCCATGCGATCATGGGCCCGAACGGGTCCGGCAAGTCGACGCTCGCCTACAGCATCGCCGGCCACCCGAAGTACACCGTCACGGGCGGCACCGTCACCCTCGACGGCGAGGACGTCCTCGCGATGACCGTCGACGAGCGCGCCCGGGCCGGTGTCTTCCTCGCGATGCAGTAACCCGTCGAGGTCCCCGGCGTGACCGTGAGCAACTTCCTGCGCACGGCCAAGACAGCGATCGACGGCGAGGCGCCCAAGCTGCGCACGTGGGTCAAGGACGTCAAGCAGGCGATGAACAACCTGCGCATGGACCCGGCGTTCGCCGAGCGCAACGTCAACGAGGGCTTCTCCGGTGGCGAGAAGAAGCGGCACGAGATCCTGCAGCTCCAGCTGCTGCAGCCGAAGATCGCCATCCTCGACGAGACCGACTCGGGCCTCGACATCGACGCGCTGCGCATCGTGTCCGAGGGCGTCAACCAGGCCAAGGACGAGACCAACGTCGGCGTCCTGCTCATCACGCACTACACACGGATCCTGCGCTACATCCAGCCCGACTTCGTGCACGTCTTCGTCGACGGCCGCATCGTCGAGGAGGGCGGCAAGGAGCTCGCGGACCGCCTCGAGGAAGAGGGCTACGACCGCTTCCTCAACACCGCGAGCGCCTGAGAGCCGACCGAGATGCCTTCTGCCGCCACGCCGTTCACGGACCGGGAGGTCGCCGCGATCCGCGGTGACTTCCCGATCCTGACGCGTGCCGTCCGCGACGGTCACCCCCTCGTCTACCTGGACTCGGGGGCGACCTCGCACAAGCCGCACGCCGTCCTCGACGCCGAGCGCGCCTTCTACGAGCAGCACAACGCCGCAGTGCACCGCGGCGCCCACCTGCTCGCCGAGGAGGCGACGGACGCGTTCGAGGCGGCGCGCGCGGCGGTGGCCCGGTACATCGGGGCGCCGGACCACGAGGTGGTCTTCACCAAGAACGCGACGGAGTCGCTCAACCTCGTCGCCTACGCGTTCTCCAACGCCGCCCCCACCGACGACCCGAAGGACGCCCGCTTCGTGCTCGGTCCCGGTGACGAGATCCTCGTGACCGAGATGGAGCACCACGCCAACCTCGTGCCGTGGCAGGAGCTGGCCCGTCGCACGGGCGCCACCCTGCGCTGGATCCCGCTCGGCGCCGACGGCAGGCTCGACCTGACCGGCCTGGAGGGGCTACTGACCGAGCGCACCAAGGTCTTCGCCGTCACCCAGGTCTCCAACGTCCTCGGCACCCTCAACCCGGTCACCGAGCTCGCCGCGAAGGCGCATGCGGTCGGCGCGATCGTCGTCGTCGACGCGTGCCAGTCGGTGCCCCACCTGTCGGTCGACGTCGCGGCCCTCGGGGCCGACTTCATCGCCTTCAGCGGCCACAAGATGTACGGCCCGATGGGGGTGGGCGTCCTCTGGGGCCGCGCCGAGCTGCTCGACGTCATGCCGCCCTTCCTCACCGGCGGCTCCATGATCGAGCGCGTGACGATGGAGCGCTCCACGTGGGCGCCGGCGCCGCAGAAGTTCGAGGCAGGCGTCCCCAACGCCGCCCAGGCGATCGGCCTCGCGGCCGCGGTCGACTGGGTGGAGCAGGTCGGGATCGACCGCATCCATGCCCACGAGGCGGCTCTCGCCGAGCGGCTCCTGACCGGGCTCGCCGAGCGCCCGTGGGTCCGCGTGCTCGGCCCAGGGGCCGGGCTGCCCCGGGGCGGGGCCGTGTCGTTCGTCGTCGACGGTGTCCACGCCCACGACGTCGGGCAGGTCCTGGACGACGCCGGCGTCGCGGTCCGGGTCGGGCACCACTGCGCCTGGCCGCTGCACCGCGCGCTCGGTGTCACGGCGACGACGCGGGCGAGCCTCGCGGCATACAACACGCCCGACGAGATCGACACGCTGATGACCGCGCTCGATCGCGTGCCGACCATCTTCGGTGTTGCGGAGGCGAGCTGATGGACCTCTACCAGGAGCTGATCCTCGACCACTCGAAGCAGCCGCACCATGCCGGCCTGCGTGAGCCGTTCGACGCCGAGGTCCACCACATCAACCCGACCTGTGGCGACGAGGTGACCCTCCGCGTCGCCGTCGACGGCACCGACCGCGCGGCCGTCATCCGTGACGTCTCCTACGACTCGCAGGGCTGCTCGATCTCCATCGCCTCGGCCTCCGTCCTCGCGGACGAGGTCATCGGCCACACCGTCGAGGAGGCATTGGACACCTTCGCGGGGATGCGCGAGATGCTCACCTCCCGCGGCAAGGTCGCCGGCGACGAGGAGCGCATCGGCGACGGCGTCGCCTTCGCCGGTGTCGCCAAGTACCCGTCCCGGGTCAAGTGCGCCCTGCTCGGCTGGACGGCCTTCACCGACGCGCTGATCCGCGCCGGGGTCGAGGCCGCCGCCCTCACCGACCACACCACCCAAGGAGTGACCCCATGACCCAGACCGCCACCCCGCCCAACGTGGCCGACGTCGAAGAGGCCATGCGCGACGTCGTCGACCCCGAGCTCGGCATCAACGTCGTCGACCTGGGGCTCGTCTACGGCATCACCGTCGACAGCCAGAGCCACGCCGTCATCGACATGACCCTGACGTCCGCCGCCTGCCCGCTGACCGACGTCATCGAGGACCAGACCGAGCAGGCGCTCGAGGGGCTCGTCGCCTCGCACCGGATCAACTGGGTCTGGATGCCGCCGTGGGGCCCCGACAAGATCACCGAGGACGGCCGCGAGCAGCTGCGCGCGCTCGGCTTCAACCTCTGACGCACCGGTGACGCGAGTCGTCGAGGTCGCGCCAGAACGGCTTGACCGCTGGCTCGCCGGCTTCGCCGAACGCCATGGTCCGTACGACGCCACCCGGGAGGACACCCCGGGTGGCGTCGTCGTACGGGCCGTCGCCCAGGACGGATCCCTCGCCGTTGCAACGCCCTTCGCCCACGACCCGCTCGGCATCGTCCTGATCAGGCGCGGAGGGTATGCCGCCGGCCTGGCCTCCGCGGGCCGGCTCGCCGCTGCGAAGATCGGGTCGCGCCACATCCAGGGCCGGACGGCGGCCGGTGGCTGGTCACAGCAGCGGTATGCGCGGCGCCGGGCCAACCAGGCCGACGAGCTCGTCGGTGCCGTCGTGCGCCATGTGCGGCGGGTCGTGCTCGGGGAGGGTGGGGAGGCACCCGGGGGAGTGAGCGGCATACCGGCCGGCCTGGTCGTCGGCGGGGACCGCGCCCTCGTGCGGGACGTGCTCTCCGCGCCCCCGCTCGCGGCCCTGCGGGAGCTGCCCCGCCGCGAGCTCTACGACCTGCCCGACCCGAGCCGGGCCGTCCTCGAGACCGCACTGCAGCGCGGCCGCGCCTACCGGATCGAGCTCACCGAGGAGCGTCCCGTCGAGTGAGTGCTCACTCGACGTTGGGCACGTTGAAGGTGTCGCACTTGTTGAGGTCGCCCGTCTCGTAGCCCTGGGTGAACCAGTGCTGGCGGGCCTCCGATGACCCGTGGGTCCACGTCTCCGGGGTGACCCGGCCCTGGGCGGCACGCTGGATCCGGTCGTCCCCGACGGCTGAGGCCGCCGAGAGCGCGGACTTGATGTCGCTCTGCGTGATCGGCTGGAGCAGCGTGTTGCCGTCGGCGTCCCTCGTCTCGGTCGCGTGCTTGACCCACGTCCCCGCGAGGCAGTCGGCCATGAGCTCCGTGCGCACGCTGCCGGAGTTGGCGCCCTGCGGGTCCTGCTGCGCCTTGCCGAGCAGGCCGAGGAGGTCCTGGATGTGGTGGCCGTACTCGTGGGCGATGACGTACTCCTTGGCGAGCTGGCCACCGTCGGCCCCGAACCGGTTCTGCAGCTCCTGGAAGAACGCCGCGTCGACGTAGACCTTGCCGTCGAGTGGGCAGTAGAACGGGCCGACCTGGGAGTTCGCCGTGCCGCAGGCCGACGGGGTGGCTCCGGAGTAGATGACGGTCTTGGCCGGCTGGTAGTTGACGTTGTACTTCGGCAGCTCGTTGGTCCAGTAGTCCTGCACGCTGTTGACCGTCGCGATGATGAGGCAGACGTCGTTCTTGTTCGCGTCGGCCCCGGTCCTGCACTGCGAGAAGCTCGAGTCGGACACCTGTCCGCCGGCCCCGACCTGGTTCGGCTGGAGCTGCTGCCCGGGCAGCCCACCACCCGTCGAGGTCGAGTCGCCGCCGCCGAGGATGCTCTGGCCCCCGAAGATCACCATGACGATGAGCAGGATGAGCCCGCCGATCCCACCGCCGATCCGGATGCCGCCGCCACCGCCCCCGAAGCCGCCGCTGCGGCCGGACTCGACCTGGGAGGTGTCGAGCCGGGCGTTGTCGTTGAAGGTCATCTCGTGCTCCTTCGGGATGGGGACCTCGTGGCCCGACTACTACCCGGCAGAGCGAGTGGCGCAACCGTGGGGCCCGAGGTGGGGGAGAACGCCCTGGCTCTGGAGACCGCGACGGCGTCCGGGTAGGCGGTCGTGAGGCGCATCCGGACCGGAACCGTCTCACCGACAACGGGCGGCCGGATCCCATCCGGCAGGACGAGCAGGCTGCACTGCATGTGGGGCGGCTCGGCGAAGTGCGGCATGACCCCGGAGACGGTGAAGGGGGACCGGACCCGGTGCGCCGCCTCAAGGGCGCCCTCCGCCACCGCGATGGCCCGCTGCCGGACCGTGGCCGCAGCCGCCGGTGACTCCATGGCCACCCCGTGCGACGTGCCGCCGCTCACAACGACGAGGTGCCCGGCGCGCTGTGCCCGCTGCCGGTAGCCGACCCGCTCGCCCTTGCCGATCGGCCGGACCTCCAGGACGTGGGCCCGCACCTCGTAGGCGCCCTTGTCGCCGAGCCAGAGGTCGGTCCCGACCCGCGGCCGGAACTCGCGGTCCGGGAACCGGCGCGCCAGCTCGGCCAGCTCGGTCGTCGTCACGTGCGAGAGGTACCAGACGCGGTTCCCGGGGACCGCCTCGACGAGCCGCGAGATCTCCGCGACGTGCCCCGACCCGAGCGGCAGGTGCAGGGTGACGCCCTCGCCGCCCGCGGCGGCCACGAACGCGGCGAGCGAGCCGAGCGGCATACCGAACCGCTCCATCGACGTGAGGCCCTCGACCACGACCCTTGCGTCGCCGTGCACCGACCGGAGGTCCTCGAGGTCCTCCGGGGTCGTCACGGTGTGCACCACCCGGGTGTGGAGCAGGTCCGGCAGGTCATGGTGGATCGCCGCGCGGTACGGCTCGAGGACGAGCACGTCGCCCCCGAAGGCCGCGAGCGCCTCGGGCAGCTCGACATAGGTGCCGATGGCGATCATCGGCACCCCGAGCCGCTGCGCCTCGGAGCAGAGCAGGTCCCGGCCGAACCCGTACCCGTTGCCCTTGATGACGGGCACGAGGCCGGGTTGCCGGCGCAGGGTCTCGGTCTGGGCGGCCCGCCACTGCTCGCCCTCGACGTGAAGGATCAGGGCCACCGGTCACCGCCGCTTCATGTAGAGGTCGAACGCCTTGTACAGCAGCCGGTTCAGCGGCAGGTCCCACTCGCCGGCGAGACGCACGGCCTCCCCGCCGGTGCCGACCTTGAAGCGGATCAGCCCGAACTGCGGGCTCTGCTCATCGACCGTGTTGGTGATCCCGCGCAGGTCGTAGACGCTCGCCCCGGCCGCAAGGGCGTCGCGCATCATCTGCCACTGGATGGCGGTGGAGGCCTGCAGCTCGCGCTTGGCAGCGGTCGACGCCCCGTAGGAGTACCAGGCGTGCCCGCCGACGCGGATCCAGATGGTCGCGGCGAGGACGTCCCCCTCGTGCTCCGCAAGATAGACCCGGATCCGGTCCGGGTCCTCGGCCGACATCTCGGCGTACATCCGCTCGAAGTACTCGAGGCCCCGGGGGGTGAAGCCGTCGCGCTCCGCGGTCTCGAGGTAGACCTTGTGGAAGGCGGGCACGTCGGCGCCGTCGCCGACCCGCACGGTGACGCCGTTCTTGGCCGTCTTCTTGATGTTGCGCCGCCAGAGCTGGTTCATCCCCTTGAGGACGTCCTGCTCGGTGCGGCCGGCCAGGGGAACCTGGAAGACGTACTCCGGCTGGCCTGCACTGAACCCCTCGTCGGGGGCGAGGTGGCGGAAGCCGAGCCTGCGGAGCAGGTCGACGACTGCCGTGCCGACCGGCTCGACGACGTCGGGCGTCGCCTCGTCGTACCGATGCGTCCGGGGGTCGGCGATGGCGGCCTTGATCGTCGTCGCGTACCACCGGTGCGTCGCGACGGGCGGTCCCATCCGGAGCGCGAACGCCTTCTTTGCCTTCAGGTGGTCACGGAGGGCGCGGAGGTGCTCGACGAGCCGCGGGGACGTCCAGTCCAGGCACGGCCCCTCGGGGAGGTAGGCGAGCGTCCGGCCGATCCGGGGCAGCGGCCGGTGCAGGACGAGCGCCGCACCCACCAGTTGCTCGCCCTCGAACCAGCCGATCGACTCGGCCCTCCACTCCTGCTTGACCCTGCCCCACGCGGGGGTCTGCAGGAAGCTCGCCGACGGCTGGGTGCGCAGCCAGGCGAGGTGCTCGGCTGCGGTGATGTCGCGGACGGTGATCGGGGCGCTCACGCTGGGTCACGCTACCCGAGGCGTGCGGCGGAGCCCGTATGCCGCTCAGCGGGCCCACGTGGTGGCGCGCTCTGCGCAGCGGCGCGGAAACGGATTCGGCCCGCGGGCCGGGCGCTGGCAGAATGGTGGGGTTGTCCGGCCGCTGACGAAGTGCGGCAGAGAAAGGGGATTGCCGTGATCGTCGCCACCGGGATCGAGTTGCGCGCTGGAGCGCGCCTCCTCCTCGAGGACGCGAGCTTCCGCGTCGACGCCGGGGACCGGATCGGGCTTGTCGGTCGCAACGGCGCCGGGAAGACCACGCTGACCAAGGTGCTCGCGGGGGAGGGGCAGCCCGCCGCCGGCAGCGTCACGCGGACGGGACCGGTCGGCTACCTGCCGCAGGACCCACGCACCGGCGACCTCGACATGCTGGCGCGCGACCGAATCCTCTCGGCCCGCGGGCTCGACGTCATCATGCGGGAGCGGGCAGCGGCCGAGCAGCGCATGGGCAGCGACGACCCGGACGTGCGGGAGCGCGCGATGCGGCGTTACGCCCGGCTCGAGGTCGAGTTCGACAACGAGGGCGGGTATGCCGCCGAGTCGGAGGCCGCCTCGATCGCGAGCGCGCTCGGCCTCGAGGAGCGCATCCTCGCGCAGCCGCTGCGGACCCTCTCGGGTGGTCAGCGTCGCCGCGTGGAGCTGTCGCGGATCCTCTTCTCCGGCAACGAGACCCTGCTGCTCGACGAGCCGACGAACCACCTCGACGCCGACTCGATCGTCTGGCTGCGGGAGTACCTGCGCTGCTACAAGGGTGGGCTGATCGTCATCAGCCACGACACCGGGCTGCTCGACGCGGTGGTCAACAAGGTCTACCACCTCGACGCGAACCGGTCCGCCCTCGACGTCTACAACGTCGGCTGGAAGACCTACCTGCTGCAGCGGGAGACGGACGAGAAGCGGCGCAAGCGGGAGCTCGCCAACGCCCAGAAGAAGGCCGGCGCCCTGCTCGCCCAGGCGGACAAGATGCGCGCGAAGGCCACCAAGGCGGTCGCCGCGCAGAACATGGCCCGTCGGGCCGAGCGGCTCCTCGCGGGTGTCGAGGGGGAGCGGCAGCACGACAGGGTGGCGCGGCTGCGGTTCCCGAAGCCGGCACCCTGCGGAAAGACGCCCCTCCGGGCGAGCGGCCTCTCCCGGTCGTACGGCTCGCTCGAGGTGTTCACCGACGTCGACCTCGCCATCGACCGTGGCTCGAAGGTCGTCGTCCTCGGCCTCAACGGCGCGGGCAAGACGACGCTGCTGCGGATGCTGGCCGGTGTCGACGCGCCGGACACGGGCGAGGTGGAGCCCGGCCACGGGCTGAAGCTCGGCTACTACGCGCAGGAGCACGAGAACCTCGACGTCAGCCGGTCCGTCCTCGAGAACATGAAGTCTGCCGCGCCGGACCTCGGTGAGACCGACGTGCGCAAGGTCCTGGGCTCGTTCCTCTTCTCGGGGGATGACGTCGAGAAGCCGGCCGGTGTCCTCTCCGGCGGCGAGAAGACCCGTCTGTCCCTCGCGATGCTCGTCGTGTCGGCGGCGAACGTGCTGCTGCTCGACGAGCCGACGAACAACCTCGACCCCGCCTCCCGAGAGGAGATCCTCGGGGCGCTCTCGACCTACGAGGGAGCGGTCGTGCTGGTGACGCACGACGAGGGGGCCGTCGACGCCCTTGAGCCCGAGCGGATCCTGCTGCTGCCCGACGGCGTCGAGGACCTGTGGGGCCCGGACTACAAGGACCTCATCGCGCTCGCCTGATTTCTCCTCGCTGGGCGTCGAATGAGCAGTTGGTCACTCCTGCAACAGCAGGGGTGGGACGGGTGGGGCGGACCGCTCACTCGAGTGCATCGTCCCGCTCAGCCCACCGGCATACACATGAGGTATGTAGCTCAGCGTGCTCCCGCTTCCTCGTCGCCGCGCGCACGTGGCGCGCCCGCCGCGAGCCGGCCGAGCAGGAGCGGCACTTGAGCGGCCCGCTCGCGGGCGGTCTGCTCCTCGAGCGATGAGCCCGCCGCGCCGCGCAGGAGCGGCTTGAGCGCGCGGAGTGCGGGGTCGGGGGCGGCGAGGAGCGCGTCGACGAGCCGCTGGGTGGCCTCGCCCAGGCCGGCCGGCGGCACCACGACGTTGGCCAGGCCCATGGCCCCTGCCTCGAGCCCGGTGACGAAGCGGCCGGTGGCGCAGATCTCGAGGGCGCGGGCGTAGCCGACGGCGTCGACGAGCGGCTTCGTCCCGCCGAGGTCGGGGACGATCCCGTGGCTCGTCTCCCGCATGGCCAGCTGCGCGTCCTCGGTGACGACGCGCAGGTCGGCTGCGAGGGCGAGCTGGAGGCCGGCCCCGATCGCGTAGCCCTGCACCTCGGCGACGACGACCGCGGAAGTGGACGACCAGCTCGTGAAGCCGCGCTGGAAGTCGGCGATGCCCTGCTCGATCGCCTCGGACCCGGCCATCGCGAGCTGCACGACCCCCTCCTCGCCTGGCAGCCCCCGCGGCGTGAAGAGGGCGGTGTCGATGCCCGCCGAGAAGGAGTCCCCGGCACCCTTGAGCACGACGACGCGGATATCCGCGGGCAGGTTCTCGGCCTCCTCCGCGAGGGCCGCCCACAGCGACGGCGTCTGCGCGTTGAGCCGCTCCGGGTTGTTCAGGGTGATGGTGCGGAGCGGGCCGTCCGTCTCGACGAGCAGGTGAGGGTGCGCCATGCGGGCAGGCTACCGGCGCGCTGCCGCGCTCAGGCCGCGACCGAGCGGGTGGCGGTGGCCGCCGGGCGGAGGAGCGCCCAGCCGTCGGGCAGGGTGCCGACCCGCACGACCCGGAAGACCCGGACACAGGCCAGGCACGACCAGAGGCTGGTCGGGTCCGGGTCAGGTGTCAGGTCGTCGCCGCTGCAGAACGGGCAGCGGAGCGGCTGGTCGATCGGCATGCGGACGAGTGTGTCGGGGACGGCGCACCCGTTCAATAATTATCCATTATGTGAGCAAGTATGATCGGTTATGCAGATCGGGCCGTGCGGCGCCGCGCGGCTCGACCCTGACCTCCGGTTGCGGCGGGAGAGCGTGCCGCGCATA
>NZ_JBQCCV010000205.1:0-17103 GCF_051961875.1 Intrasporangium sp.
CTGACGTAGGAGAAACATGCCTCCCAAGGCTCGTACGACGAAGGTTCGTCGTAAGGAAAAGAAGAACGTCGCCCACGGGCACGCTCACATCAAGAGCACGTTCAACAACACCATCATCTCGATCACGGACCCGACCGGTGCCGTGATCTCGTGGGCCTCCGCCGGCCAGGTCGGCTTCAAGGGCTCGCGCAAGTCCACCCCGTATGCCGCGCAGATGGCCGCCGAGGCCGCTGCCCGTCGCGCCATGGAGCACGGCATGCGCAAGGTCGACGTCTTCGTCAAGGGCCCGGGCTCGGGCCGCGAGACGGCGATCCGTTCCCTCACCGCCGCCGGCCTCGAGGTGGGTGCCATCAGCGATGTCACCCCCACGCCGCACAACGGTGTCCGCCCGCCCAAGCGCCGCCGCGTCTGATCCGGCCCGAGACCACCAGGAGTAGATAGACATGGCTCGGTACACCGGCCCGATCACCAAGAAGTCCCGCCGCCTCAAGATGGACCTCGTCGGCGGCGACAAGAACTTCGAGCTGCGCCCCTTCCCGCCCGGCCAGCACGGCCGTCGGCGGATCCAGGAGAAGGAGTACCTGCTCCAGCTCCAGGAGAAGCAGAAGGCCCGCTTCGCCTACGGCGTCATGGAGAAGCAGTTCGTCCGCTACTACAAGGAGGCGGCTCGCCGCCCCGGCAAGACCGGTGAGAACCTCCTTCAGATCCTCGAGTCGCGCCTCGACAACGTGATCTACCGCGCGGGCCTGGCCCGCACGCGTCGGCACGCCCGTCAGCTCGTGACGCACGGCCACTTCGAGGTCAACGGCGTCCGCGTCGACGTCCCGTCCTACCGCGTCGAGCAGTACGACATCATCACGGTCCGCAAGCAGTCCGTCGAGACGTTCCCGTTCGAGCTGGCCCGCCAGACGTTCGGGGACCGCACTCCGCCGGCCTGGATGCAGGTCATCGAGGGGTCGCTGCAGGTGCTCATCCACCAGCTCCCGGTGCGCGCGCAGATCGACACGCCGCTCACCGAGCAGCTGATCGTCGAGCTCTACTCGAAGGACTGAGAACCAAGGGGTGGTATGCCGCGGAGCCCGCTCAGCGAGCGGTGCTTCAGCGGCATACCACATCCGTGTGCTGGGGCCGGGGTCGCAGACAGAGCCGACCCCCGGCCGCCCGGAGCGAGACCGGGCAGTTTCACGCGGCGTCAAATAGCGGTCGCCCGTGGGAAGGAAACGAACAGTGCTCATCGCACAGCGTCCCGTGCTCTCCGAGGAAGTCGTTGCGGACAACCGCAGCCGCTTCACGATCGAGCCGCTCGAGCCCGGCTTCGGCTACACGCTCGGCAACAGCCTCCGTCGCACCCTGCTCTCGAGCATCCCGGGTGCGTCGGTCACGTCGATCCGCATCGACGGCGTGCTCCACGAGTTCACCACCGTGCCCGGGGTGAAGGAGGACGTCACCGAGATCATCCTCAACATCAAGGGCCTCGTCGTCTCCTCGGAGCACGACGAGCCGGTCGTCATGTACCTGCGCAAGCAGGGCCCCGGTGAGGTCACCGCGGCCGACATCACGCCGCCCGCCGGTGTCGAGGTGCACAACCCCGACCTGCGCATCGCGACGCTCAACGACAAGGGCAAACTCGAGATGGAGCTGACCGTCGAGCGTGGCCGTGGCTACGTCTCGGCGCAGCAGAACAAGTCCGGCGACCAGGAGATCGGCCGCATCCCGGTCGACTCGATCTACAGCCCGGTCCTCGCCGTGACCTACAAGGTCGAGGCGACCCGTGTCGAGCAGCGCACCGACTTCGACAAGCTCATCGTCGACGTCGAGACCAAGAACTCCCTCACGCCACGTGACGCGATGGCGTCGGCCGGCAAGACGCTCGTCGAGCTGTTCGGCCTGGCGCGCGAGCTCAACGTCGAGGCCGAGGGCATCGACATGGGCCCGTCGCCGACTGACGCCGCGCTGGCCGCGGACCTCGCGCTCCCGATCGAGGACCTCGACCTGACGGTCCGGTCCTACAACTGCCTGAAGCGCGAGGGCATCCACACCGTCGGTGAGCTCGTCGGCCGTAGCGAGGCGGACCTGCTCGACATCCGCAACTTCGGTGCGAAGTCGATCGACGAGGTCAAGGCCAAGCTCGCCGGCATGGGTCTCGCGCTCAAGGACAGCCCGCCCGGGTTCGACCCGTCGGCCATCGTCGACAACTACGACGACGGCTACGACGAGGACGACGAGTCCTACGTCGAGGACGAGCAGCTCTGACAACCGCCCCCTGACGTCGGCTCCCCGCGGGCCGGTCAGACCCCACTAGGAGAACGAAATGCCCACCCCCACCAAGGGTCCCCGCGTCGGTGGCGGCCCCGCGCACGAGCGGCTGATCCTCAGCAACCTCGCGACGGCCCTCTTCGAGAACGACCGGATCACGACGACCGAGGCCAAGGCCAAGCGCCTGCGCCCGTTCGCCGAGCGGCTCATCACCTTCGCCAAGCGTGGTGACCTCGCCGCGCGTCGCCGCGTCCTTGCGGTCGTGCGCGACAAGGGTGCCGTCCACCGCCTCTTCGCCGAGATCGCCCCCGACATGGCGCAGCGCGAGGGTGGCTACACCCGCATCACGAAGATCGGTGGCCGCAAGGGTGACAACGCCCCCATGGCCGTGATCGAGCTCGTCCGCGAGCCGCTGTCGGCCAAGAAGGCGACGGTCAAGGAGGCCGAGGCGGCGACGAAGCGCGCTGCCAAGGACGCCGCGCCCGTCGAGGAGGCGCCGGTCGAGGAGGCGCCGGTCAGCGACGCCCAGGCCGACGCCCCGGCCGTGGACGTGCCGGAGGGCGCGGCTCCGGCCACGACCGACGGCTCGGCCCCCGAGGGCTACACCGTCAAGGCCGAGTCCGGCTCGAAGCTCTACCACGAGGCCGGCACGGAGTCGTACGACGAGGCGACCGCCGACTTCTGGTTCGAGTCCGCCGAGGACGCCGAGGCCGCCGGCTTCACGAAGGCCGGCTCCGCGGAGTGACCTTCGGTCCAAGCTGATCCGAGAGGCCGATCCCCACTGTGGGGGTCGGCCTCTCGCCATTCCCCGATCGAGAGTGCCCGGTGGAGTGCGGCCTACCAGTGGTGGGCGACGTCGACGACGAGCCGCTGGCCGCCGTCCGGAGCCATGAGCACGAAGGCGCGCATCGGGAGTCGTGCCCGCACCCCGAGGCCGAAGTCGGTGTAGCCCTCGAAGCTCGTGACCCACTTCAGCTGGCGGAACGACTGCCAGCCGGCATACGTGAGGGTCCCGCCGGCCGGGATCCGCTTCGCGGCCGGCGCCTTGACCGTGACCTGGATGCGAGCGCCGCCGCTGACCGGCACTGGTAGCCCACTGCTCGGGCTCGTCACCGTGGAGACGTAGCGGACGTCGTAGCCGACCTTGCCGGTGCCGCGACCGAGGTCGAAGACGAGCCGGTCGAAGCAGGGGTGCTGCCCGGCACGGACCCCTGTGATGCTCGCCCGGGTCTGGCTCGCCGAGGTCTTTGCCAGCGACCCCCACTGCGTGCCGCAGCTCGGCAGGGCCGATGCGGTGTTCGTTGTCGCAGCCGCGGTGACCGGTGCGGCGAGGGCCGCGGCGAGCGCGATGGCGCAAAGGCGGCGACGGGTGTTGGTCTTCATGATCGGGCCCCCTCTTGGTTGGAGCCGGCCGGCCGGGTGCCGGCGCGACTGATGGATAGAAGACGTCCCGTGACCCGTGGGGGTTGACCTCGTGACGACATGGATAGGCTCGCCGCCATGGGCGAGGAGGAGACCGTGCGGCTGCGCCTCGACCTCGCCTATGACGGCACCGACTTCTCGGGGTGGGCGGCCCAACCGGACCGCCGCACGGTGGAGGCGGTGCTGTCGTCGGCACTGACGACGTTGCTCCGCTCGCAGCAGCCGGTACGCCTCACGGTCGCCGGACGGACCGATGCGGGGGTGCACGCGCGCGGTCAGGTCGCACACGTCGACGTCGACGCCGCCGCGTTCGCCGCGCTCCCGGGACGGTCCACGCGACCGCCTGAGGCGGCCCTCGTGAGCCGGCTGAGCGGCATACTCCCGGGCGACGTCGTCGTGCGGCAGGCCAGCCGAGCACCCGTGGGGTTCGACGCCCGCTTCGCGGCGCAGGAGCGGCGCTACCTCTACCGCATCGCCGACCCGTATGCCGTGCACGACCCGTTGCGGCGGCACGACACAGTGGGGTGGCGGCGGCCCCTCGATGTCGACGCCATGAACGCGGCATCGCGCACACTGCTCGGGCTGAAGGACTTCGCGGCGTTCTGCAAGCGGCGCGAGGGAGCGACCACGATCCGCACCCTGCTCGACTTCTCGTGGCGGCGCCTGCCGGACGGGGTGCTCGCCGCGACGGTGCGCGCCGATGCCTTCTGCCACTCGATGGTGCGCTCGCTCGTCGGGTCCGTCGTGCCGGTGGGGGAGGGCCGGCGCGGCGCCGAGTGGCCCGAGCAGCTGCAGGGCAGGGGGCAACGGGCGAGCGAGATCCTCGTCATGCCGGCACACGGCCTCAGCCTCGAGGAGGTCGTCTACCCGCCGGACGAGCAGCTCGCGGAGCGGGCCGAGCAGGCCCGCGCGCGTCGGGACGCACCGGGCGTAGAACCGGCCCTGTGATTGGATCGAGACCATGCCCCCTTCCCGCCGGGTCGTCTCCGTCGCCCTGTTGACCTGCGTCTTCGTCCTGACCGGGTGCAGCAGCGAGGGCTCGGGCGGGCCGACGGCGGGCACGACATCGGCGGCGGCATCGCGTGGTCCTGGGCGGTGCGGCACGACGACCGCGTCTACCTGCTGACCCTCTCCTCGCAGGAGGGCGCCAACGGCGCGATGGCCCAGCTCGACCGGATCATCACCACCTGGCAATGGGCCTGAGCCCGGATCGTCGAGGGACCCGAGGGGGCGGGGCGATATCCGCGTGACGGGGTGAGCGGCATACGTCACGATGGACCCTCGTGGGCCACATCGACGTCAACTCCGTCTCCTTCTCGCTGCCGGACGGCCGGCCGCTGCTGAACGACGTCTCGTTCCGGGTCGGCGAGGGCGCGAAGGTCGCCCTCATCGGGCCGAACGGCACCGGCAAGACGACGCTCACCCGCATCGTCTCCGGCGACCTGCCCGCGGAGGAGGGCGCAGTCACGCGCTCCGGCGGGCTCGGCGTGATGCGGCAGTTCATCGGGTCCGTGCGCGACGAGTCGACCGTGCGCGACCTGCTCGTCTCGGTCGCGCCCGAGCGAATCCGCACGGCCGCCAAGGAGATCGACCGCACCGAGATGCTCATGATGGAGCGGGACACCGAGGCCGACCAGATGGCCTATGCCCACGCGCTCGTCGAGTGGGGCGAGGCGGGTGGTTACGAGCAGGAGACCGTCTGGGACCAGGTGACCATGGCGGCGCTCGGCGTGCCGTACGAGAAGGCCCAGTGGCGGCGCGTCACGACCCTCTCCGGCGGCGAGCAGAAGCGGCTCGTCCTCGAGGCGCTGCTCCGCGGCCCCGAAGAGGTGCTGCTCCTCGACGAGCCGGACAACTACCTCGACGTGCCGACGAAGCGCTGGCTCGAGGAAGCACTCGTCGCCTCGCCGAAGACGGTCCTGTTCATCAGCCACGACCGGGAGCTGCTCGACCGCGTCGCGACGCGCATCGCGACCCTCGAGCCGGGCGCGGCCGGGGCGACGCTCTGGGTGCACCCCGGCGGGTTCGGCACGTACGCCGAGGCGCGCGCCGACCGCAACGCCAGGCTCGAGGAGCTGCGCAAGCGGTGGGACGAGGAGCACGCGAAGCTCAAGGCGCTCGTGCAGATGTACAAGCAGAAGGCCGCCTACAACTCCGACATGGCCGCGCGCTACCAGGCCGCCCAGACCCGGCTGCGCCGGTTCGAGGACGCCGGGCCACCCGAGGCCGTGCCGCTGCGCCAGCAGGTCAAGATGCGCCTCACCGGTGGTCGCACCGCCAAGCGGGCGGTCATCGCCGAAGGCCTCGAGCTGACCGGGCTGATGAAGCCGTTCGACCTCGAGGTGTGGTTCGGCGAGCGGGTCGCGGTCCTCGGCTCGAACGGCTCGGGCAAGTCCCACTTCCTGCGGCTGCTCGCCTGCGGCGGGTCGGATCCCGAGCCGGAGCACCGGCCCGTCGGCGACGTGCTGCCGAAGCCCGTGGAGCACACCGGGGTGGCGCGGCTCGGCTCTCGGGTCCGGCCGGGGTGGTTCGCCCAGACCCACGAGCACCCGACCCTGATGGGCCGCACCCTGCTCGAGATCCTCCACCGGGGCGACGAGCACCGGGCCGGCAAGCCGCGCGAGGAGGCCGCTCGTGCGCTCGACCGCTACGAGCTCGCCCGCTCGGGGGAGCAGACCTTCGAGTCCCTGTCCGGTGGGCAGCAGGCGCGTTTCCAGATCCTCCTGCTCGAGCTCTCCGGGGCCACGCTCCTGCTTCTCGACGAGCCGACCGACAACCTCGACCTGCAGTCGGCCGAGGCGCTCGAGGAGGGCCTGGACCGCTTCGAGGGGACGGTCGTCGCGGTGACGCACGACCGCTGGTTCGCGCGGGGCTTCGACCGGTTCCTCGTCTTCGGGGAGGACGGCCGGGTGTACGAGTCCGACGAGCCCGTCTGGGACGAGCGCCGCGTCGTACGTCCCCGCTGACCCCCGGGTAGGCCGCTCAGCCCGCCACGCTCGGCACTGAGCGCTGGTGCGGGGCGGGGCCGCGGCATACCCACTCGTCGAGTGAGCGGTTGGTCCCACCCGTCACACCGGGGTTGTGACTCCTGAGGCGGGTCGCTCACTCGACTGGTGAGGTGTCCGCGCCGAAGACCCCTGTCTGTCGTCGAGTGAGCGGTTGGTCCCACCCGTCACACCAGGGCTGTGACCCCTGAGGCGGGTCGCTCACTCGACTTCGTGGGTGCTCGTCGAGTCAGCGCTTCGGTCCCACCCGTCACGGCGGGGACAAGGCTGGGTCAGTTGATCGCGTCGCGGACCTTGGCGACGACGGTGTTCGAGACGACCGTGGGGCCCCCGAGCACGTAGGCCGACTGGGGCTTGAGGCGCACCAGCTCGTCGCGGATCGCGTCCGGCAGCCGGTCGCTTCGAGTCAGGAGGACGGGCGCCCCGAAGGAGCCGGCCACCGCGGCGGCGGCGAGCGCGTCCGGGAAGTTCTCGCCGGAGGGAACGTACACCGAGGTCGCCGTGGAGAACTGCTTGGCGACCGCGGCGGCGGTGCCGTAGCGGTCACTGCCGGCGAGGCGGGTGACGCTCCCGGTGCTCGTGTAGCGGGCGAGCTGCGAAGCGACGCCGGCGGAGACCGCGCCGGTGCTGCCGAGGACGACGATGCGGTCGGGCCGCAGGGTCGACAGCGCCTTGGCGGTTGCCGCCGGCACGCTCGTGGGCTTCGTCAGCAGGACGGGCGCCTTGTCACGGCCGGCGAGGGCGGCGCCGGCGAGCGCGTCCGGGAAGTCCTCGCCGGTCGCGACGTAGGCGACCTTTCCGCGGGGCGGGTAGTAGCCCGCGATGAGCGCGGCAGTGTCGTAGCGGTTGCTGCCACCGACGCGCTGCAGGGCGCGTCCGGTCGTCATGGCCTGAAGGGACTTGGCGACAGAGTCGGACACGGCGCCGGTGCCGCCGAGGACGACGACACGGGTGGGCCGTAGGCGGTTCATCGCATCGCGCGTCGCGGTGGGGACCGCGTTCGTCTGGGTCAACAGCAGCGGGCCGCCGTAATACGCCGCACGGGCCGCCCCGGCGTGGGCGTCGGGGAAGTCGCTCCCGCTGGCGACGTAGACGACATCGACTCCCGGCGAGAAGGCGCGGGAGGCCTCCGCGGCCGTCGAGAAGCGGTCCGATCCGGCGACGCGGCTGATGGTGCCGGGGCTGACGGTGCCGGGGTCCGCGGCCTTCGCGTTGATCGTGAAGTAGTTCGACGACAGGCCGTCGCTGTATGACGGCCACGGGCGGACGCCCATGCTGCCGTTGCCGCTCGTGTCCTTGGAGACGTACGCACCGGTCGAGGTGAAGCCCTCGACGCGGACGGACTGGACGCGGCCACCCCAGTCGCCGCTGCCGTCTCGCTTGAGGATCTGGATGCGCTCGACGCGAGCGATTCCGAAATAGGACTCCAGCGCGGCGACAGGCAACTTGGCGTTCCAGGCATGGGGACGGCCGCCTGCGTAGGCGCCGTCATAGGGGTCGTCCTTAGCGGGGAGGTACTTGTGGTCCCCGCCGGCGGCGACCGCACGTCCGCCGTTCGAGGAGGAGTACATGGTTGTCGCCAGCCGGACCCCGTCGGGGAACTTGAAGTTGAGGACTTCCCCCGGAGTGGCGTCGATGGCCGCGTTCGTCGAGCCCCACTCGTAGGAGGTGATCGTGCCGTCGGGCTTGCGGGCGCCGCGGCCCTTGTAGACCTGGCAGCTCGTTGTGTCGCAGGTGTCGTAGTAGCTCGTGTGCTTGCTCCGGGTGGAGGCATATGTCCGGGCCGCGACCGCCTGTGACTTGAGAGCCTCCAGCTGCCATGACGGCGGCATCTCCGACGGGACGACGCCGCGGAGATAGTCCTCCATCGGTAGGGCGTTGACGGTGGCGAGCTTCGTCGTGCCGGTGTGCTCCGCCGTGATCGTGCCGCGGTAGACCCGCCGCTCGCCGCCGGGCAGGAACAGGTCAACGGTGCTCTTGGCTTGCCCGACCGACTCAGTGGCCTGCGTGCTGGAGAACGTGACCGGGCACGGAGTCTTGTCCTTCTGGTAAACGCTCCACTTCGAGTTCTGGTAGGACTCGACGACGCAGGTCGTCGCGGTCTTACCCGTCGCCGTGACCTTCCACTGAGTCGGCTCGGGAGGCAGCGCGAGCGCCTTGCCGCCCCCGGTCGCCATCGCGAGCCCAGGACGGGCCCCGACCTGGACGACGCCGTCGTTGTCGATGGTGATCCCGATCTTGATCGTGGTCAGCGTCGTCTGTGCGATCGTCGTGCCGGGGTAGTAGAAGCTCAGGATCTCGCTGTGCTTGAGACCCTTCGTCGCCGCGCCCTGTGCGCCATACTGGGACATGCCGATGCCGTGCCCGTAGCCGCCGCCGACGACGTCGAAGACCGGGTCCGCCGGCCGGAGGTAGACCTCGGACCCGGGCGCAGGCGCGGGTAGCGTCGCCGCGTTCGCCGTCGGGGCATCCGCGAATGCCGGAACGGCCGCGACGAGCGCGGCCGCAGCGAGCATCGCGAGATAACGAGGCGTTGTGCGCATGGAAAGCTCCCAGGTCCCGAGGCGGCGATCACCAGTGTGTTGCAGGAGTGACTGGTGTGACAAGCAATCACATCGCTGTAATTCGCTGTCCCCGAGTCGAATTGCCTCAGGCTCGCCCCATGCGACCGCAAACGATAGCGTCACGTCATGGTCGTGACCGAACTGGACGTCCCGATCGTCGGCGCCCCGATGGCGGGCGGCCCGAGCACCCCCGAGCTCGCCGCGGCGGTCTCGGACGCTGGGGGCCTCGGGTTCCTCGCGGGTGGAATGCTCGACGCACCAGAGCTGCACGAGCAGATTGCGGAGGTGTGGTCGCGCACCGAGCGCCCCTTCGGCGTCAACCTGTTCGTCCCCGCGACTGCCAACGTGTATGCCGCTCAGCCCCGGCCGCTCGACGGCCCGGACCGCGCGCGGGCTGTCGGGGAGTACCGGGAGCGCCTGGGGCCGGATGCGGCACGCCTCGGGGCCGAGCTCGGGGAGGCGCGGCCCGAGGACACCGACGACTGGGACCGCAAGATCGACGTCGTGATCGAGGAGCGTGTCCCCGTCGTGTCGTTCACGTTCGGCCTGCCGAGCGCCGCGGTGGTCCATGAGATTCAGCGGTCGGGCACCGAGGTCCTCGTCACGGTGACCGACGTCGACGAGGCGCGCGCGGCGGCGACCCACGAGGTGGATGGCCTGTGCGTCCAGGGCCCCGAGGCCGGCGGGCACCGCGGCACCCTCGACGAGGCGAAGGATCCCTCGACCGACGACCTCATCGGCCTCGTCGAGGCGGTGCGGGCCGCCGTCGACCTGCCGATCATCGCTGCGGGCGGCGTGTCCCAGCCGCAGCGGGCGGCGCAGGTCCGCCTGGCGGGGGCCGACGCCATACAGGTCGGCACGCTCCTGCTGCTGACGCCCGAGGCTGGGACGCACCTGGTGCACCGGCGCGCCCTCGGCGACCCCGCGTTCACGGAGACCGCAGTGACGCGCGTGTTCTCCGGCAGGCTCGCCCGGTCGCTCACCAACGACTTCGTCCGCGCTCACGACGGGCACGCCCCGGCCGCGTATCCCGAGGTGAACCATGTCGCCGGCCCCCTCCGGCGGGCGGCCGCGGCTGCCGAGGACCCGCAATGGTTCGCCCTCTGGGCCGGGACCGGGTGGCGGGACGCGCGTCCGGTGCCCACCGCCGTCGTCGTGCGCGACCTCGCGGCCTCCCTCTGAGCTGTCCGCCCGGGGTCCGCCCTCAGGGCTCGGTGGCCTAACGCTGGCTCGGACCGGCGAGGGCGCGTTCGACGAGCCGGGGCGGCTGCCTAGAGTGCTGGCATGGCCTCTGCTGAAGGAAACCTCACCTGGCTGCCCGCTGCCGACCACCCCGAGCTCGTCGCGCCCCCGGTGTCCGCAGCCCTCGCGCTCGTGCCCTACACGCGTGTCGCCGAGATCGACGCGAGTCTTGCCGACACCGCCGCCTTCTGCGAGGCGTACGATGTCGCACTCGAGGCATCCGCGAACTGCGTCGTCGTCGAGGCACGCCGTGGAGAGGTGACGACCCTCGCGGCCGTCATGGTGCTCGCGACGGACCGGGCCGACATCAACCGCGTCGTCCGCAAGCACCTCGGCGCTCGCAAGATCTCCTTCGCGGACCAGGCTAAGGCCGAAGAGCTGACCGGAATGCAGCAGGGCGGCATCACCCCGGTCGGCCTGCCCGACGGCTGGCCGATCCTCGTCGACGAGCACGTGGCCGCGGCCGGACGCGTCGTGATCGGCGCGGGAATCCGCGGGGCGAAGCTGCTCCTCGACGGCGCCGACCTCGCGAAGCTGCCCGGCGCCGAGGTCATCGCCCTCACCATCGACTCCTGAGCGGCCCGGCCCGGCCCGGCTCCAAGGGTCGCGGAGGCCCGCCACTACGGTGGGGGAGTGACGAGCTCCCCAACCATGACCTACCGACAGCTCGGCGACAGCGGCCTGACGGTCTCGACGGTCGGCCTGGGCTGCAACAACTTCGGACGACGTCTCGACGCCGACGCGACCGCCACCGTCGTCGGCGCGGCCCTCGATGCCGGCATCACGCTCTTCGACACGGCGGACATCTACGGCCTCGGCGCGAGCGAGGAGCTCCTCGGTCGGGCCCTCGGGCGCGAGCGCGAGAACGTTGTCGTGGCAACGAAGTTCGGTATGGACATGCAGGGCTCGAACGGACCGGACTGGGGTGCCCGCGGCTCGCGGCGCTACATCCGCAAGGCCGTCGAGGCGAGCCTGCAGCGCCTCGGCACCGACTGGATCGACCTCTACCAGTACCACCGGCCCGACCCGGTCACGCCGCTCGAGGAGACGCTCGCCGCGCTGCACGAGCTCGTCGTCGAGGGCAAGGTGCGCTACATCGGCTCGAGCAACTTCGCCGGGTGGCAGGTCATCGAGGCCGACTGGGCCGCTCGCGCCGGGGGCCTCACCCCCTTCGTCTCCGCACAGAACGAGTACTCGCTGCTCGAGCGGGACGTCGAGGATGAGCTCGTGCCCGCGTGCGAGCACGTCGGGGTCGGCATCCTCCCCTTCTTCCCGCTCGCCTCCGGGCTGTTGACCGGCAAGTACCGCCGCGGCGAGACAGCGCCCCAGGGGACGCGCATGGCCGGCCAGCCAGACCGGCTCGCCGATGCGGACTGGGACACCATCGAGGCGATCGAGGCGTATGCCGCTGAGCGCGGTCTGCGCCCCATCGACGTCGCGATCGGTGGCCTCGCCGCGCAGCCCGCGGTGGCCTCGGTCATCGCCGGAGCGACCCGGCCCGAGCAGGTCGCCGACAACGTCCGCGCCGGCCTCTGGGAGCCGACCGTCGAGGACCTCGCCGCACTCGACGCCGTCACCGCCTGACCCGCCGCCACCTCGGTCGAGGTATTTACCGGACGGTGGTGTCCGGGGATCACCTCGAACCGGCGGGCGGCCGGTCGAGATCGAGCGGATAGGTGAACTCGTAGAACGCCACCCGTCGCGCTGTCGGGTTGCCCTGCCCGACACGTCGGTACCGCTCGACCACCTCGGTGATCTCGGCCGTCATCGCGTCGAGCTGCTCCGTCGTCACCAGCACCATCGCATCACGCGGCGTGCACGCGTCCTGCCACGCGACCGGCCAGGCGCCCGCGACACCGAGCCACCTGTCGTACTGCTCTGCGAAGTGCGCCGCGTAGTCGCGAGCCAGCCACCCGAGCGCGCTCTCGGAGTCCTCGTCTCCGGCGACGTCGCTCGGGTACCAGTCCCGCGACGGCTCCACGGCACGCCAGACCCGCCGCTTGCCCGTGCCCTCGCCCGTGTCCGCGACGAGGCCCGCGGCCTCGAGCCGGCGCAGGTGGTAGCTCGTGGCGCCCGAGTTCGTCCCCAGTGCGCGTGCGAGGTCCGTCGCGGTGGCGGGTCCGCCGACGCGCAGCTGCTGAACCAGGCGCCCCCTGAGGGGGTGGGCGAGCGATCTCAGGGTGTCGTCAGCCGCCATGCGTGCACAATACCTTTGCACAGTTCGTATGCACAACAGTCCTTGCAGGCCCAGTCCGAAAGTCGTTTCCGCAGGTCAAGCCCCGTTTTCGGCGGCTCCACCGCCGATTTGGGAGGCGCCCCGGCCATCCGTACCATTGATGAGGTTGTGCTGCGGAGCGCCGGCGAAGCCCGCCACCCACAGGGTGAGCGCTCGCGCGGAACGAGTTCAGCGGCATACAGGCACTCATCGAAGCAAAGGCAGACTCCATTGCGCACCTACACCCCGAAGCCCGGCGAGGTCACTCGCACGTGGCACGTCATCGACGCGACCGACGTCGTGCTCGGACGCCTCGCGAGCCAGGCCGCGGTCCTGCTGCGGGGCAAGCACAAGCCGCAGTTCGCGCCGCACGTCGACACCGGTGACTTCGTCATCATCATCAACGCCGACAAGGTCGCCCTGACCGGCGCCAAGGCGGAGCAGAAGAAGGCCTACCGCCACTCCGGCTTCCCGGGCGGCCTCAAGGCGACGAGCTACACCGACCTGCTCGCGAAGAACCCCGAGAAGGCCGTCGAGAAGGCGATCCGCGGGATGCTCCCCAAGAACAGCCTGGCCCGCCAGCAGCTGTCCAAGCTCAAGGTCTACCGCGGCGCCGAGCACCCGCACGGCGCCCAGAAGCCCGTGCCCTTCGAGATCTCCCAGGTCGCGCAGTAAGCGCCGCCTCGAGCACTGACTGCGTAGAAAGAGAACCCAGTGACTGACATTGTGAACGAGGACGTCCTCGACACCGACGAGCCGCAGCTCACCGAGTACACCTCCGAGTCGGAGACTGCGGTCGCCGGCGAGGCGCGCCCCGCCCGCCAGGTCTCGACCCCCGGCGCCGGCACCGGCCGCCGCAAGCAGGCCATCGCCCGCGTCCGGATCGTCCCGGGCACCGGCGAGTGGAAGATCAACGGCCGCACCCTCGAGGACTACTTCCCGAACAAGGTGCACCAGCAGATCGTCCGCGAGCCGCTGACCATCCTCGACCTCGAGGGCTCCTACGACGTGCTCGTCCGCGTCCACGGCGGTGGCCCCTCCGGGCAGGCCGGCGCGGTCCGCCTCGGCGTGGCCCGCTCGCTCAACGACGTCGACGGCGAGCTGAACCGTCCGGCCCTCAAGAAGGCCGGCTTCCTCACCCGCGACGCCCGCGTCCCCGAGCGCAAGAAGGCCGGTCTCAAGAAGGCCCGCAAGGCGCCGCAGTACTCCAAGCGCTGACCCGGCGCGTGGCTCGGCCGCATGCTCCGGTATGCCGCTGAGCTCACCCCCAGACGAAAGGCCCCGAGGGCTCCTCGGGGCCTTTCGCCGTGCTGGGGGGTAAGTTCTCCTTGGCGTGCTGCGCTCCGGCGCACCCCCTCCACGCGCGCCAGCAACGAAAGGCAACACCTGTGGCTCGACTCTTCGGCACCGACGGCGTGCGCGGCACGGCGAACAAGGACATCACAGCGGAGCTCGCACTCGACCTGTCGGTCGCGGCGGCTCACGTGCTGGCCGAGGTCGGAGAGTTCAACGGTCATCGCCCGGTCGCTGTCGTCGGCCGGGACCCGCGCGCGTCGGGGGAGTTCCTCGCGGCCGCGACGGGCGCCGGTCTCGCGTCGGCCGGGGTGGACGTCAGGGACGCCGGGGTGCTGCCGACGCCGGCCATCGCCTACCTGGTGGCCCAGCAGGGCGCGGACCTCGGCGCGATGCTGTCCGCGTCGCACAACCCCATGCCTGACAACGGCATCAAGTTCTTCGCCCGCGGCGGGCAGAAGCTCGCCGACGATCTCGAGGACCGGATCGAGGCCCGGCTGCGCGAGGACTGGCAGCGGCCGCTCGGACGCGACGTGGGCCGCATCCAGCCGATGCCCGACGGCGCGGACCGTTATGTCGAGCACCTCCTGTCCGTGCTGCCCCACCGTCTCGACGGGCTGCACATCGTCCTCGACACGGCGCACGGGGCCGCCTCGGCCGTGGCCCCCCGGGTCTTCGCCGAAGCCGGTGCCCGCGTGACCCAGATCGGCGGATCTCCCGACGGGCTCAACATCAACGACGACTACGGCTCGACCCACGTCGAGCACCTGCAGGAGGCGGTCGTCGAGCTGGGCGCCGACCTCGGGCTCGCCTTCGACGGTGACGCCGACCGGTGCCTCGCCGTGGACGCGACGGGGGCACTGGTCGACGGGGACCAGATCATGGCGATCCTCGCCCTCGCGATGAAGGAGCGGGGGGTGCTGCGCGGGGACACGCTGGTCGCCACGGTCATGTCGAACCTCGGAATGGTCCAGGCGCTCGAGGCTGCTGGCATCACAGTCGTGCAGACCGGGGTGGGCGACCGCTACGTCCTCGAGGCGATGAAGGCCGGGGGTTATGCCCTCGGCGGTGAGCAGTCCGGCCACGTCGTGCTGCTCGACCACGCCACGACGGGCGATGGGGAGCTGACGGGCCTCATGCTGGCCTCGCGGGTCGCCGAGACGGGCCGCTCCCTCGCCGACCTGGCGAGCGTCATGAAGCACTTCCCGCAGGTGCTCATCAACGTCAAGGACGTGGACAAGGCCGCTCTCGACGCGAACGAGCGGGTTGCCGAAGCGGTGCGCCTCGCCGAGGCCGAGCTGGGGGAGCGCGGCCGGGTGCTGCTGCGCAAGTCCGGGACCGAGCCGGTGGTGCGCGTCATGGTCGAGGCCGAGGACGGCGACGAAGCGAGCCTCGTCGCAGCCCGTCTCGTCGACGTGGTCAAGGCCGAGCTGGCCCTCCAGCCGACCGCCGCGGCGCTCGACTGAGCATCGCTCGACTGAGGGGCACTCGACTGAGGGGCACTCGACTGAGCCGGGCCCCGCTCGGGACTACTTGACCTCGCGGAGCAGCCCCGTGTCGACGTCGTAGATGAACCCGCCGACAAGGGTCGACTCGGCGATGAGCGGGTGCGAACGGACCTTGGCGAGGTCCTCACGCAGCTTCTGCTCCTGGTCGTCGACGACGCTGAAGCTCATCCACGACGCGTCCTTGCCGGCGAGCTCGCCGATCTTCGAGCGCAGCTCGTTCTCGGAGTTCTTGCCCATCGCGCACTTCGTGTGGGGGACGACGAGGATGCGGTTGACGTTGAGCAGGTAGGTCGACAGGACCAGCGCCTCGAGGGCCTGGTCGGTGACGCGACCACCGGGGTTGCGGAAGATCTTGGCGTCGCCCGGCTCGAGGCCGACGATGCCCAGGGGGTCGATCCGCGAGTCCATGCAGGTGACGATGGCGACCCCCGACTGGGCGATGCCGTCGAAGCCGGCGAGGTGGAAGTTCTCGGCGTAATGGCGGTTGTTCTCGAGCAGGTCCTCGAAGTCGGTCGGGTTCTCGATCTTGTCCGTCACTGCAGTCCTTCCCGGGTGGTGATGGTCAGGGCGACCGGCTTGCTCACCTCGGCGAAGAAGTCGTTGCCCTTGTCGTCGACGACGATGAAGGCGGGGAAGTCCTCGACCTCGATCCTCCAGATCGCCTCCATGCCGAGCTCCTCGTACTCGAGGACCTCGACGTGCTTGATGCAGTCCTGCGCGAGTCGCGCCGCCGGGCCGCCGATCGAGCCGAGGTAGAACCCGCCGTGAGTGCGGCAGGCGTCGGTCACCTGCTGGCTCCGGTTGCCCTTGGCGAGCATGACCAGCGAGCCACCGGCGGCCTGGAACTGGTCGACGTAGGAGTCCATCCGGCCCGCCGTCGTGGGCCCGAAGGACCCGGACGCCATACCTGCGGGCGTCTTGGCCGGGCCCGCGTAGTAGACGGGGTGGTCCTTGAGGTACTGCGGCATCTCCTCGCCCGCGTCGAGCCGCTCCTTGATCTTCGCGTGGGCGATGTCGCGGGCGACGACGAGGGGACCGGTGAGCGACAGTCGGGTCTTGACCGGGTGCTTGCTCAGCTCGGCGCGGATCTCGTCCATGGGACGGTTGAGGTCGATCTTGACGACCACGTTGCGGCTGATCGAGGAGACCCCCACCGCATCGTCGGCTGCGTCGCCGAGCCCGCTCAGCGCCTCGTGGGTCTGCTCCGGCAGGAACCGGGCTGGGTCCGTCTCGAGCTGCTCGATGAAGACGCCGTCGGGCGTGATCTTGCCGAGGCACTGCCGGTCGGCGGAGCACGAGACGGCGATGGCCACCGGCAGCGAGGCGCCGTGGCGGGGCAGGCGCACGACGCGGACGTCGTGGCAGAAGTACTTGCCGCCGAACTGGGCGCCGATCCCGAAGTTGCGGGTGAGCTCGAGCACCCGCTCCTCGAGCTCGGTGTCACGGAACGCGTGGGCCGTCATCGAGCCCTGCTTGGGGAGGGTGTCGAGGTACTTCGCGGAGGCGTACTTCGCGGTCTTGAGGGCGAACTCCGCGCTCGTGCCCCCGATGACGATCGCGAGGTGGTACGGCGGGCAGGCCGCCGTGCCGAGGGAGCG
>NZ_JBQCCV010000206.1:0-4373 GCF_051961875.1 Intrasporangium sp.
CCTGGGCCAGCTCGTCCATCTCCTGCTGCGACGGCACTCCCCAACCGGGCTGGTAGCCGAACACCTCTGCCATCGGGCGGGCGTCCATCTGGCCGTAGAGCATCTCGATGTCCCCGACCGTGAGCAGCGCCGGGTGCGGCACACCGGCCGCCTCCGTGATCTTGTAGAGGTCACGCCGCCAGGTCCGGATGTAGTTCGCGAGCCGCACCGACTTCAGGGCGGGGTCGACGCCGCGCACCAGCCACGGGTCCTGGGTCGCCACCCCGGTCGGGCAGCGGTCCGTGTGGCACTTCTGGGCCTGGATGCACCCGATGGCGAGCATCGCCTCCCGGGCGACGTTGACCATGTCGGCCCCGAGGGCGAACGCGACGACCGCGTTCTCGGTGAGCCCCAGCTTGCCCGACCCGATGAAGGTGACGCGGTCCGTCAGCCCGGCCTCGGCGAAGGTCCGGTAGACCCGCGAGAACGCGACGCGGAACGGCAGCGAGACCATGTCGCTGAAGACCATGGGCGCCGCACCGGTGCCGCCCTCCCCTCCGTCGATGGTGATGAAGTCGACGCCCCGGGACCCGTCGGCCATCTGCCGGGCCAGGTCCTCCCAGAAGTCGCCGTGCCCGACCGCCGACTTGATCCCGACGGGCAGCCCCGTCGCGTCCGCGATCTTCTCGATCCAGTCGAGCATCGAGTCGACGTCGCTGAACTCCGCGTGCCGTGACGGGCTGACGCAGTCGGCACCCCTGCTGATGCCCCGGATTCGAGCGATCTCGGGGGTGATCTTCGCCGCCGGCAGGACGCCACCCAGTCCGGGCTTCGCGCCCTGGCTCAGCTTCACCTCGATCGCCCGTACCGGCGCGGACTGGACGAGGTCGACGAGTCGCGCGAGGTCGAACCGGCCCTGCTCGTCGCGGCACCCGAAGTAGGCGGTGCCGATCTGGAAGATGAGGTCACCGCCCTGGCGATGGTGGTCCGAGAGCCCGCCCTCGCCGGTGTTGTGCATTGCACCCGCGAGCGCCACCCCGCGGTTCATGGCCTGGATCGCGGGCCCCGACAGCGAGCCGAAGCTCATCGCCGAGACATTGATGATCGACTCGGGCCGGAATGCCTTGGCCCGGCCCCGCGGACCGCCGAGCAGCTTGGCGCTCGGCATCCGCACCTCCTCGCCCGAGTGCGCGCCGCCTGGCGGGACGGCAGCCGAGAAGGTGCGCTGCTTGATGATCGGGTAGCCCTCGGTGTACTCGATGTTGTTGTCGGTGCCAAAGCCGCGGTAGTTGTTCTCGAGCTTCGCCGAGGCATAGATCCACGCCCGCTGGTCGCGACTGAAGGGCCGTTCCTCGTCGTTGCTCGTGACGATGTACTGGCGCAGCTCCGGCCCGACCTTCTCGAGCAAGTAGCGGCCGTGCCCGATGACCGGGAAGTTGCGCAACAGGGAGTGCTTCTTCTGCAGCAGGTCATAGACGGCGACACCGCCCATGCCGAGCACGGACAGGCCAGCCGAGATTCGAGACGCCTTCATGACCAGATCGTGCCCGACCGTGCCGAGAAGCAAACCCGGGGCCGGCCCGGTGGATCAGTGCTGGCTCGTCGCCTCGCTGTGCAGCCGGGACAGGTCGACGTAGATCTCGGCGTTGTGCCGGATCTTGCCCACCTCCTCGTCGGTCAGCTCGCGACGCACCTTGCCCGGGACCCCCGCGACGAGCGATCGGGGCGGGATGAGGGCGCCCTCCTGGACGACGGCGCCTGCGGCGATGAGGCTGCCCTCCCCGATGACGGCGCCGTTCAGGACCACCGAGCCCATCCCGATGAGGCAGTCGTCCTCGATCGTGCAGCCGTGCAGGACCGCGCGGTGCCCGACGGACACGCCGTTGCCGATCCGCGCCGGCTTGCCGGTGTCGGTATGGACGACGACACCGTCCTGCAGGTTGCTCCGCTCGCCGAGGACGATCGGCTCGAACTCCGCACGCAGCACCGCGGTGTACCAGACGCTCGAGCCCGCCTGCAGCTCCACGTCGCCCACCAGCTGTGCGGTGGGGGCGACGAACGCCGAGGCGTCGACGTGGGGGATGCGGTCACCGAGCGGAATGATCATGGACTCACCTTTCCATGGGCGCTGCCGTCCGGGACCTAGGTGGGGTCCGTGCGGGCCACGGAGCGGCGCAGCTCGAGGCCGTCCTTGATCACGCCCGCAGCGAGGGCAGCGCCGACGCCCTCCCCCGCTCGGATCCGGAGGTCGAGGAGCGGCTCGAGGCCGAGCTCGGTGAGCACGAGGGCGTGGGCCCGTTCGCGCGAGCGCTGCCCGGCGACGAGATGAGCAGCGACGGCAGGCTCGAGCCGGACGGCGGCCAGCGCGCACACCGAGGTCGCCAGGCCGTCGAGCACGACGACGCCACCGGCCTCCGCGACGCCGAGCACGACGCCGGTCAGGACGGCGAACTCCCCTCCGCCCAGGCAACGCAGCACCTCGTGGACGTCACCCCCAGGCGCAACCTGCACGCTCGACCGGAGGCGGGCCAGGGCGCGCTCGACGACCTCCACCTTGCGCTCGACCATGCCGGCGTCGGCGGACGAGCCGCGGCCCACGACCTCGGTCGCCGGAAGGTCCAGGAGGGCGGCGGCCAGGGCCGCGGCAACAGTCGTGTTGCCGATACCGATCTCGCCAAGGGCGACCACACCCGACTCGGCCGCAGCGTGGCCGCGCTGGCGCCCGCGAGCGAGGTGCGCGGCATACGTCTCCGCGCCGAGCGCGTCGGAGGTGACGAGGTCCCCCCGTCCTTGGAGGTCCCCGACGCCGGCATCGACGAGGTCGACCACGAGACCGGCACCCCGGGCGGCCACCGCGCCCATCGAGGTCCCGGCGCGGGTGGCCGCCACGATGTCGGCGGTGACGGACGGGTCGAAGGCAGAGATCCCATAGGACGTCACCGGATGGTCCGCGGCCGCGATGACGAGCGTGCCCGGGCCGTGCCCGAGGCGGAGCGCGCCGATCCGGTCGAGCACCGTGTCGAGGACACCGAGCGAGCCCGGCACGGTGAGCAGGTCGTCGGCCCCGTCGCGGGCGCCGACGACCTCGGCCTGGCCGGGACCGCGCAGGTGCGAGACGGGCGGCGCCGCCTCGGTCCACCGTTCGCGCATGACGACCTGCTCGAGGGGCAGCCGCTTCGACCAGCCGGCGCGCTCGAGGCCGGGCTCGGGCGGCCGCTCGTCGGGCCAGCCGAGGCAGAGCCATCCGAGGGTCTCGACCCCGTCCGGCAGCCCGAGCAGCTCGGCGAGCTCGGCCGGCTCGAAAAGCGTCACCCACCCCATCCCGAGCCCGTTCGCCCGGGCGGTGAGCCACATGTTCTCGATCGCGGCGGCGCACGACCACAGGTCCGTGTCGGGGAACGTCGCGCGGCCGAGGACGCCCGCGGCCGGGGTGCGCCGGTCGCACGCGACGACGACACCGAGCGGCGCCTCGCGGATCCCCTCGAGGCGCAGGTCGAGCAGGCCCCGCGCCGACTCCTCGGCCATCCCCGCGGCCTGCCGCAGCCGGGCGCGGTCGGCCATGACGGCGGCCGCGTCCCGGGTCGCCTGCTCGGTCACGACGATGAACCGCCACGGCTGCGAGTGCCCGACCGACGGGCCCCGGTGCCCGGCCAGCAGCACCGCCTCGAGCACCTCGTCCGGGACCGGGTCGGGCCGGAAGCGGCGGATGTCGCGCCGCGCCGACACCACCCGGCCGAGCGGTTCGATCTCGTCCGGCATGGCCCACGCGTCGGGCGCCTGAGCCCGTTCGGCGGCGGAGGTGGCGTCCCCGATCATGGGGACCGGCCGGCGGAAGGTCACCCGGCGAGCGTAACGAGGGTGAGCGGCATACCGCCGATCAGGTCGGCGCGACCCGGTGGGTGGTCGTGCCCTCGCCCGTCTCGTCGAGCCCGGTGAGGACGACCTCGAGCAGGCGGGCGAGCTCGACCCGTTCGTTGTCGTCGAGGTTGCGGAGGGTGTCGCTCTCCACGACGTTCGACTCACGGATCGCGTGGCTGAACAGCTCCCAGCCGTCGTGGGTGAGCGAGACGAGGGTGCGGGTGCGGTTCGCCGGGTCGGGACGGCGCTCGATGAGGCCGCGGGCGGCCATCTTGTCGAGCCGGTGCGTCATCGACGACGGCGCGACACTCGTCGCGTCGGCGAGCTGCCGCGTATACCACTGGTCGAGCCGCTTGGTCACGGCATACAGGGCGGTGATGGCGCGCTGGACGGTCTCCTCACCACCCGCGGCGACGTAGGACGCGACCGCCTGCCGGTGCTGCTCCCGCGCGCTCCTCCGCTTCGTTGCCATGCGGGAATTGTCGCACGGGCTGTTCGGTTGCTAATATTTCGAGGCCGAACTTCGCCTTCGAAAC
>NZ_JBQCCV010000207.1:0-2225 GCF_051961875.1 Intrasporangium sp.
CCTCACGGAGCTGCTGAAGCAGCCCCTGCGCTCGCCGATGCCGGTCGAAGAGCAGGTGGTGTCGATTTTCGCCGGCACCCGTGGCTTCATCGACGACCTCCCCACCGGCGACGTCCGCCGCTTCGAGGCCGAGCTGCTCGAGGAGTTCCGCAGCCGCCACAGCGAGCTGCTGGACCAGATCCGGGAGAAGGGCACCCTGCCCGAGGAGATGATCGCCTCGTAGATGCCCGAGCGCTCACGGCCTACGTAGTCGAGGAACTCCGCTTCGAACCGGCGGATGTCCGCGACCGGCACGTCGTCGAGCTGACCGGTGGTGCCGGCCCAGATCGACACGACCTGACGCTCCACGGAATACGGGGAGTACTGCGGCTGCTTGAGCAGCTCGACCAAGCGGTAGCCGCGCTCGAGCTGGGCCTTCGACACGGCGTCGAGCTCGGACCCGAAGGTGGCGAACGCCTCGAGGTCGCGGAACTGGGCCAGGTCGAGCTTGAGCGTGCCGGCCACCGACTTCATGGCCTTGATCTGGGCGTTGCCGCCCACGCGGGAGACCGAGATGCCGACGTCGACCGCGGGGCGCTGGTTGGCGTTGAAGAGGTCGGACTGCAGGAAGATCTGCCCGTCGGTGATGGAGATGACGTTGGTCGGGATGTACGCCGAGACGTCGTTCGCCTTGGTCTCGATGATCGGCAGGCCGGTCATCGAGCCAGCGCCGAGCTCGTCCGAGAGCTTCGCGCAGCGCTCGAGCAGGCGGGAGTGCAGGTAGAACACGTCGCCCGGGTAGGCCTCGCGGCCCGGCGGGCGGCGCAGGAGGAGGGAGACGGCGCGGTACGCCTCGGCCTGCTTCGAGAGGTCATCGAAGATGATGAGGACGTGCTTGCCGCCGTACATCCAGTGCTGGCCGATGGCCGAGCCGGCGTAGGGGGCGAGGTACTTGAAGCCCGCCGGGTCGGATGCCGGGGAGGCCACGATGGTCGTGTACTCGAGGGCGCCGTGGTCCTCGAGGGTCTGGCGCACGGCCGCGATCGTGGAGGCCTTCTGGCCGATCGCGACGTAGATGCAGCGGACCTGCTTGGTGGCATCGCCCGAGGCCCAGTTGGCCTTCTGGTTGATGATCGTGTCCACCGCGATGGCGGTCTTGCCGGTCTGGCGGTCGCCGATGATGAGCTGGCGCTGGCCGCGCCCGATCGGGATCATCGCGTCGATGGCCTTGAGGCCGGTCTGCATCGGCTCGTGGACCGACTTGCGCTGGGTCACGCCGGGTGCCTGGAGCTCGAGCGCGCGGGTACCCTCCGCGGCGATCGGGCCCAGGTCGTCGATGGGCGCGCCGAGCGGGTCCACCACGCGGCCGAGGAAGGCATCGCCGACCGGCACGGAGAGGATCTGGCCGGTGCGGTGCACCTCCTGGCCCTCCTCGATGCCGCCGAAGTCGCCGAGGACGATGACGCCGATCTCGCGGACGTCGAGGTTCTGGGCCAGGCCCAGGGTGCCGTCCTCGAACCGGAGGAGCTCGTTCGCCATGACCGAGGGAAGGCCCTCGACCCGGGCGATGCCGTCGCCGGCAGTCGTGACGCGGCCGACCTCGACGCGCTCAGCCGTGCCGGGCTGGTAGGAAGCCGCGAAGTCGTTCAGCGCGCTGCGGACGTCGTCGGCATTGATGGTCAATTCGGCCATCTTCAGTCCTGCTCTCTTGATCTCGTGGTCATCGAAAGCGGTACTGCTGCGATGACCGGATTGTCTTGTACGGAGTGTGCTGAGGCCTCAGCGTGCCTGGGCGGCCAGCTGACGGCGCAGCTCGCCGAGCCGCGTCACCGTCGAGGCATCGAGCACCTCGTCGCCGACCGTCACGCGGAGGCCGCCGACCAGCGACGGTTCCACGGTCGTGTTGATCTTCAGCTCGCGCCCGTAGAGGGAGTTGAGCCCGTCCTGGAGCCGCTGCATCTGCGCCTGGCTGAGAGGACGCGCGACGGCGACGTCGGCGATCCAGCGCTTCTGGCGGCCCGCGGCGAGGGATGCGAACGTCTCCACGAGCGCCGTCGGCTTGGCGCCGCGCGGGACGCGAACTTCTCCCCGCGCGCCGTCGGCTTGACGCCGCGCGGAGAGGACACCGCCTGGCCGATGAGCAGCCGGGCCTCCTCGGACGCCTCCGGGACGAGCCGGAGGGCGAGGGTGCGCCGGGCCTCCGGGGAGGCCTGCTGGTCGGTCAGTGCAGCCTGGAGCTCGTGGCT
>NZ_JBQCCV010000208.1:0-6110 GCF_051961875.1 Intrasporangium sp.
CGCCACGCCCCACGTCACGGGAGCGTGAAGACGACCTTTCCGAAGACGTCGCCGTGGACCATCTTCGCGAAGCCGTCCCGCGCCTTCTCGAGCGGCAGGACGGAGTCGATGACCGGCTCGATGCCGGCGCCCTCGACGAAGCTCGCGAGCCGGGCGAGCTCGTCGCGGCTGCCCATCGTCGACCCGATCACCTTGAGCTGCTTGAAGAAGATCTTGTTCAGCTCGCCCTTCTTGGGGTCGTAGCCCGACGTCGCGCCGGCGATGACGATGCTCCCGCCCGGGTTGAGCGAGTTGACCGAGTGCGACCAGGTGGCCGCTCCGACCGTCTCCATGACGGCCTCGACCCTCTCCGGCAGCCGCTCCCCCGAGCCGAACACGCGGTCGGCGCCGATCTCGAGGGCCCGCTCCGCCCGTGCCGCGTCTCTCGATGTCGCCCACATCCGCAGGCCGGCCGCCCGGCCGAGCTGGATGAGGGCGGTGGCCACACCGCCACCGGCACCCTGGACGAGCACCGTCCCCCCGGGCTGCACGCCGGAGTTCGTGAAGAGCATCCGGTATGCCGTGAGCCACGCTGTGGACAGGCACGCCGCGGTCTCCCAGGACATCCCCGCGGGCTTGGGGACGAGGTTGGCGGTCGGCACCATGACCTGCTCGGCCATCGTGCCCTGGTGCAGCTCGGACAGCAGGGTGCGCCTCGGGTCGAGGGTCTCGTCGCCCCTCCAGCCAGCCGAGGGGACGACCGCGTGCACGATGACCTCGTTGCCCTCGGCGTCGGTCCCGGCCGCGTCGCAGCCGAGGATCATCGGCAGCCGGTCGGCCGGCAGGCCCACTCCCCGGAGCGACCACACGTCGTGGTGGTTGAGGCCGGCGGTCCGGACGTTGACGACCGACCAGCCAGCGGGGGGCTCCGGTGCCGGGCGGTCGCCGACGACGAGGCCGGACAGGGGGTCGCTCTCGGACTGGGCGGCGGCGAAGGCGGCGAGCATGTCGTGAACCCTAGCCACGGAGGGGGGCCGACAACAGGTATGGTCCGTCCGTGATGACGGACAGGGCCGACACGGCCGCACCCAGCGTGACCAACGCCACCCCTGCCCTCCGGCCCCGGTCCATCGCCCTCGTCGCGGTGTTCGCCGCCCTGATCACCGCGGCCGCGATCGTGCCCGGGATCCCCGTCGGGAGCCTCGGGGTGCCGATCACCCTGCAGACGCTTGCCGTCATGCTGACCGGCCTCTGCCTGGGCCCGCTCCGCGGCGGGCTCGCCGTCCTGCTCTACCTCGTCGTCGGTTTCGTCGGCTTCCCGGTCTTCAGCAAGGGCCAGTCGGGGCTCGGTGTGCTGGCCGGGCCGTCCGCCGGCTACCTCGTCGCCTTCCTTGTCGCCGCCGTCGTGGTCGGGTTCGCCGCGAGCCGCGTCGCGCGCCGACGCCCCGCGACCTGGGCGCCGCTCTTCTTCGTCTCGGCGATGCTCACCTCGATCGTCTTCGTCCACGGGCTCGGCATCCTCGGAATGGTCGTCAACGCGGACCTCAGCCTGGCCGATGCCTTCAAGGCGGACCTGGTGTTCTACCCCGGTGACGTGATCAAGAACCTGGTCGCCGCGAGCGCCGCTGCCGCAGTGCACCGCGCGTTCCCCGACCTGTTGGCGCGTCGGCCCCGCTGACCCGGACAGCGTCCCCAGGGCCGGTGCCGACGATCCAGCTGAGGGACGTCGTGGTCGACGTCCCGGTCCCCGGTTCGGACACGCGCCGCCTGCTCGGCCCGGTCGAGCTGACCCTCACCGAGCAGCGGACGTCGGTCATCGGGGCGAACGGCTCCGGGAAGTCGACCCTGCTCCGCCTGCTCAACGGCCTGGTCCACCCCAGCCGCGGTCAGGTCACCGTGGACGGGCTCGACTCGGTCCGCGAGGGTGGGGCGGTGCGTCGGCGCGTCGCGTTCGCGTTCACCGACCCCCTCTCCCAGCTCGTCATGCCGACCGGCCGCGAGGACGTCGAGCTGTCGCTGCGGCGGCGCCATCGCCGCGCGGACGACCGGCGCGCCGCGGCCGAGGCGGCCCTCGCGCGGTTCGGGGTGGATGGGCTGGCGGACCAGAGCGTGTACGACCTGTCCGGCGGGGAGCGACAGCTCATGGCCCTCGCCGCGGTCCTTGCGACGGACCCGCAGATCCTGGTGCTCGACGAGCCCTCGACGCTGCTCGACCTCCGGAACACGAAGGTGCTGCGGGAACGACTGGCGACGCTCCCCCAGATGGTCGTGCTAGCGACGCACGACCTCGACCTGGCCCGGGACGCCGACCGGACGATCGTCGTCGAGGCTGGGCGCATCGTCTTCGACGGACCGCCGTCGCAGGCGGTGGACGACTACGTGCGTCGGAGCGGCGCGTGAGTCGCGGGGATGGCCTCTTCGGCTCCTACGTGACGGGCACCTCGGTCGTCCACCGCGCCCCGCTGGCGGCCAAGTTCCTCGTGCTCCTCGGGGTCGGCGTCACGACCGCACTGCTCCCCGACTGGCGGGCTGCCTGCGTGCTTCTCGCGCTCGTCCTGCTCTGCCACGTCCTCGCCGGCCTCGGGGGCCGACGGATGCTACGGACGCTGCGTCCGGTCCTGCCCGTGCTGGTCGTCCTCTTCGGGTTCCAGTGGTGGAGCCAGGACGCCGCCATCGCGGGTCGCCTCGTGCTCGGCATCGTCGCCTGCTACCTGGCGGCGGGCATCGTGACCGGCACGACGAGCGCGGGCGCCCTCATCGACGCGGTCGTCACACTCGCCCGACCCGTGCGCAGGTGGCTCGATCCGGAGTCGGTCGGGATCGCCGTCGCGGTGATGTTCCGGAGCATCCCGTGGATCGCTGGTGCCTTCGGTGAGGTGCGGGAGGCGGCGCGGGCGCGGGGGTTGGAGCGCAACCCGCGGGCGCTGGTCCTACCTGTCGTCATCCACACCGTCGGCTATGCCCGGGCCACCGGCGAGGCGCTCGCGGCCCGCGGCCTCGGTGACCCCGTCGACGGCACCGAGGCGCTGCCGGGCGGCGGCGGACACCCACCGCCCCCTGGGGCTCCGTCCACGAACGACGGAGCCCCAGGTTGAGGGGTCAGGGGACGGCGAGCCGCCGCACCGCGGCTGCCACTGCTGGTGCCACGCGCTCGTCGAAGACGCTCGGCACGACCTGATCCGCCGTCGGCTCCGGCACGAGCTTCGCGATCGCGTGGGCGGCTGCGAGCTTCATCTCCTCGGTGATCCGCTTCGCCCCCGAGTCGAGGGCACCCCGGAAGATGCCCGGGAAGGCGAGGACGTTGTTGATCTGGTTCGGGAAGTCCGACCTGCCCGTCGCGACGACCTCGGCGAAGCGGTGCGCCACGCTCGGGTGCACTTCGGGGTCGGGGTTGGCGAGGGCAAAGATGATCGCCCGCGACGCCATGCGCATGAGGTCCCTCTCCGCGATGGTGCCTCCCGAGACGCCGACGAGGGCGTCGGCCGACTCGAGAGCGTCGCCGATGGTGCCCGTGCGGTGACCTCGGTTCGTCATCTGGGCGAGCGAACGCTTGTGCGCTGCGAGGTCGCGCCGGGAATCGTCGATGATGCCCTTCGAGTCGACGACGACGACGTCACCGACGCCGGCCTGCAGGAGGATCCGCGCGACGGCGACTCCGGCCGCGCCGGCTCCGGACACGACCACTATGAGGTCCTCGATCGCCTTCTCGACGACGTGGGCGGCGTTGATCAGTGCGGCGAGCGCGACGATGGCCGTCCCGTGCTGGTCGTCATGGAAGACCGGGATGTCGAGGCGGGCCTTCAGCTGCTCCTCGATCTCGAAGCAGCGTGGCGCGGAGATGTCCTCGAGGTTGATGCCGCCATACGTGGGAGCGATCCGGGCCACCGCCTCGACGATCTCCTCGACGCTGCCGGTCTCCATGCACACCGGGACGGCGTCGACGCCCGCGAAGTGCTTGAACAGGACCGCCTTGCCCTCCATGACGGGCATGGCCGCGAGCGGGCCGACGTCACCGAGCCCGAGTACGGCGGTCCCGTCGCTCACCACGGCGATCGTGTTGCGCCGGCTCGTGTAGTGGTTCGCGAGGACCGGGTCATGGGCGATGGCCCGTGAGACGTCGGCGACCCCAGGGGTGTAGAGAAGCGACAGGTCGTCCGCGCCCGCGAGGGGACTCGTCGCGTGTACCGCGAGCTTGCCCCCCTCGTGGGCTCGGAACACCGGGGCCTGTGGGTCGAAGGACTGGCTGACGGGCAGTGCACTCACCGTGGGAACACCTCGATCGCGTGAGACGGGCATCAGCCCCCCGCGCTGCGGCGGTGGCGACGCCAGACAAGAAAAAGGGCCGACGCCCTGCTGGATCTCCGAGCCGGGGGTCTGGCCTCAGGTACTGCTCACGACGGGGGTTTCCCGCGAAGGCACCAGTGTGCCATGCGGGGTGCCGTGTCCGCGAGGACACCCGGGGACTTCGGCGTGTGACGAGAACCTCAGGCCGTGCCGCCCGGCGACCGAACGACCTGGACGAGCGCGTCGACGACCCGTGGGTCGTACTCGTAGCCAAGACCGAGGAAGATCCGCTCGACGGCTGCCTCCCGCCGCTCGTCGGACTGGGCACCGCCCGTGAGGTCGTCGTAGGCGTTGGCGACCTTGAGGATGCGGCTCGTCAGCGGGATCTCCTCGTCGAACTCGAGCAGCTGACGGTAGGGCGTGGTCTGCCGCTCGAGGACCGCACCGACGTCGTCGAGGACCCCGGTCTCACGCACGATCTGGACCGTGTCGTGGGCGATGCGCAGCTGGTCCGCCGGGGCCGCGTGGACCGTCGCTCCTCCGGGAATCGGCTCGACGAGGGCGACCTGGCCGATGTCGTGCAGGAGGGCTGCGTACTCGAGGTCGAACAGCTCGCGTTCGGGGATGGCGAGCACCGAGCCCATGGAGACCGCGAGGTCCGCCACTCGCGCGGCATGACCGGACGGGGTGTAGCCGGCGACCTCGGTCAGCCGCGAGAGGGTGCGGATGCCCTGCCGGTAGGTCGCGCGGACCGCGACGTAGCGCCGGAACGCGAAGAGGGACAGCACGAGCGGGAAGAGGAAGAGGGGTAGGGCCGCGAGGCCCAGTGGCGGCGTGGCGACGGGGATGAGCACCCCAGTCACGGCGACGGCGAAGGACAGCGCGACCGAGGAGGACAGGTCGTCGAGGAAGCGGCGGCGCCAGGAGGCGAGGCCCCGACCGGCGCTGCGGCTCGAGTGGATGAGGAGGTCGACCAGGAGCGCAGCGGCCGTGATGGCAAGCATGAGGCCTGCGCGAGGGGCGGGCGAGAGCGGCTCCGCCACGACTGCCTCTCCGAGGCCGTCACCCAGATGGGCGATGCGGTACAGGATCGTCGCAGCGACCAGACCTCCGAAGCGCCCGGCCAGCTCGAGGGCACCGAGGTCAGCGCCGGCCACCCAGCGGGCGAAGGCCCCGACCCCCATCGCGACTCCTCCGACGACGAGGATGACGACCCACGAGTAGCCCACGAGGTGCCCCGCCGGGACCTCCGTCGCGAACGCGAGGCCGAGTGCCGCGGCGCTGGCGATCGGGGCGCAGGCACGGAAGCCGGGGGCTGAGAGGCGGAACCACTCGCCCACCAGGATCGCTGCCCCGAAGCACACGAGCACGACGATGTCGTGCAGGCTCATGCTGGGGCCCCCTGCTCCTCGACCTGCTCCGCAGGTGGCCAGGGGTGGCGTTGGAGAGCGATGTCCAGAGCGGTGACGACTTCAGGGTCGAAGCGGCCGCCCGAGTCCGCCTTGACCCGACGCATCGCCTCATCGTTGTCCGACAGCTCGCGAGCGAGCGCCTCGAAGCGGGCTGCCACCGCGACGATGCGTGCCGAGACGGGGATCTCGGTCCCGGCCAGGCTTCCCTCCCGGCCGTCGTAGGCGTCGTGCTGGTGCTCGATTCCTGGGCCGGCGGGCTCGAGGAACTCGATCCCGTCGATCATCCGTGCACCGAGCCTGGCCCGAACGGCTGGACAGGCGGGATTCTCGTCCGAGTTCACCGAGTGCCCTTCATATCCTTCGCCGCCGAAGTCCGGTGGCACTCCGAGATCCCCGAGACGATGCAGCATCGCGACGTGCTGCGCAGTGTCGACC
>NZ_JBQCCV010000209.1:0-5643 GCF_051961875.1 Intrasporangium sp.
CGCGCCGAGCGGGATGACGACGGTGTTGACGACGGACTGCCCCGAGGCGTACTTCACGGAGTCGTAGTCCGGCTCGGTCGAACCGCTCGGGTAGGCGGTGAGGTAGCCGGCGGCCGTGGGCGACCCGGCCGTGACGCTGGCGACGACCGCCTTGACCCCGCTCGTCGGGACTCCGGCGCGACCGGTCACCTTGATGAGCGGCGCAGCACCGGTGGCAACTCGGCCCTTCGCGATGCCGAGACCCGTCTCGCTGTCGAGCATGCGGGTGGGGCTCACGGCGACCTGGTCTCCCTCTGCCGGAAGCCAGCCGACGATGTCGACCATGACGTCGGTCTGCGCTGTCGAGAAGAGGCTCACGGCGCCACCGGTGCCGACCTTGGCCTGGACGAGCCCGGTGCTCGCCCCGCCCGTCTCGTAGCGGACCTGCGGCGTGCCGGGCCGGGCCGCGCCCTTGGCCCACGTGGTCAGCCAGCCGCCCGCGCTCGCACCCGCTGCGGAGACGTCGAGCAGGACCGATCCGGCGCCGGTCGTCGGCACGCCGGCCTTGCCGGTGACGACGAGGTTCAGCGTGCCGCCCGCGGCGAGCCGCGCCTTGGGCACGGCGAGCCCGGTGCGGGTGTCGAGGACCCGGACGGGGGCCCCACCCGACACGTAGCCGCCGGCCGGCGACCAGCCGACGATGTCCGCAGACAGGTCCGTGCGGGCGGAGGTGTAGATCCGGATCTTGCCGTCGGTGCCGACGCGGGCGAGGACGAGCTTCGTCACGGTCCCGCCGGCTCCGTACGACAGCTCGCGGGAGCCCGGCTGCGGCGTGCCGGAGGCGTGGACGGTCAGGTAGCCCGCCGCGGCCGGCGCCATGGCGTTGACGTTGACTAGGACCGCGCCGACGCCCGTGCCGGGCAGGCCGGCCCGGCCAGCGACCTGCAGCGTCACGGCGCCACCGGCCGGCACGACGGCCTTGACGGCTCCCAGACCCGTCCGGGTGTCGAGGATCCGGGCCGGCTTCGCCAGCTGGAAGGTATGCGCCGGGACAGCGACCGTCGGGCCCTGGTCCTTCAGATGGATGAAGCCCTTCGGCCAGAGGCCGCCACCGAGAGTGATACGGCGCCACCGGAAGTCCCCGGCCCAGTTGTCCTCCGAGATGATGATCTCGGTGGACGAGACGACCTTCTCGACATAGGCGACGTGGCCCGAGGCGGAGAAGGAGGTGTCCCACCAGGCGATCGAGCCGACGGCCGGGTTCTCGTTCGTCTCCATCGGGAAGGACGGGCCCCAGTTGGAGGCGTTGCCGGTCAGGGACGCGGGCCTCGCCGCGGGCATGCCGTTCTTGGTCATCCGGTAGGCGACGTAGTTCGTGCAGTTGTGGCCGACATACTGCGACCAGTAGCTCGTCGAGCTGACCGCCTTGTAGCCTGCTTCGGGATAGCCCGTGGTCACGCAGCCGTCGTAGCCAGTGCAGAGGACGATCCACTCGGCGCTCTTCGCGGTCGGCATATGGGCCAGCAGGCCCACGACGAGTGCCGCGATGGCAAGCACGATCCGGGGCGCAGCCACCCGCCGACGATTCTGACCCCTGACATTCATCGACGTTCTCCCCGTGTGGCGCCTTGACAACAAACCTTGACGAAGATAAGTCAGTTGGCGCCGACGTGAAGGCGTTTTCCACCAATCACATGTGTCAGATGTGACTCGCGTGCTCAGGGGCCGGTCACCGGCGACGGCGCGGGGCGACGATCCGCTGGATCAGTTGCCGCCGCAGCGCCGTGAAGGGCGGATAGACGACGGCGGTGAGATCGGGACGTGTCGGCGCGTCGAGCACCGGCTTGGTGTGCGAGAAGACGTCGAGGGACGCCTCGCCGTGGTAGCTGCCCATGCCACTCGGGCCAACGCCCCCGAAGGGAAGGGTCGGCACGGCGAGATGCGCCATCGGCAGGTTGAAGGCGATGGCGCCGGACGACGTCCCGGTGAGGAACCGGCGCTTCGTCTCCTCGTTGCCGGTGAAGACGTAGAGGGCAAGGGGCTTGTCACGAGCGGTGATGAAGCCGATTGCCTCGTCGACCCCCGCCACCTCGATGAGCGGCAGGACCGGCCCGAAGATCTCTTCCTGCATGACCCGATCCTCCGCCGTGACGCCGTCGACGATCGTCGGCTCGATGTAGCGGGTGGCCGCGTCGCTGTGACCGCCGGCGACGACACGGTCCGCATCGATGAGTCCGGTGATGCGCTCGAAGTGCCGGTCGTTGATGATCCGCCCGTAGGTCTCGGAGGCGGCCGGGTCCTCGGAGTGGAAGTCGCGGATCGCCTTGGCGAGCAACGGTTTGAGCTCATCCAGAACTGGCCGGCTGGCCAGCACGTAGTCGGGCGCGACGCATGTCTGCCCGGCATTGGTGAACTTCGACCACACGATGCGCCGGGCAGCGATCTGCAGGTCTGCGTCCTCGTCGACGAAGGTCGGCGACTTGCCGCCGAGCTCGAGCGTCACCGGGGTCAGGTGCCTGGCCGCGGCCTCGAGCACGACCCGGCCGACCGCGGCGCCGCCCGTGAAGAAGATGTGGTCCCATCGCTGCTCGAGCAGCGCGGTCGTCTCCGGCACGCCGCCCTCGACGACCTGGACCGCCGCGACGTCGAGGTAGGCGGGCACCAGCTGCGCGAGGGCCCGCGAGGTGGCAGGGGCGTGCTCACTGGGCGAGAGCACGACGGCGTTGCCCGCGGCGAGCGCGCCCGCCATCGGTGCCAGGGACAGCTGTAGGGGGTAGTTCCAGGGGGCGATGACGAGCACGACGCCGAGCGGCTCCCGGACGAGACGCGCTCTCGCGGGCTGCAGGTAGAGCGGGATGGCGACCCGCCGCGGCCGGAGCCATTCCCGCAGATGGCGCAGAAGGTGCTCGATCTCGTTGCCCAGGAAGCCGATCTCCGTCACCCAGGACTCGACCGCGTGCTTGCCGAGATCCTCGGCGAGCGCATCGGCGAGCAGCTCCTCGTTGTCGACCAGCAGGCGCTGCATCGCCTCGAGCTGCGTGACCCGCCAGGCATAGGGCTTCGTGGCGCCCCGATCGAAGGTGGCTCTCAGGTCCTCGACCAGCCGGGGGATGTCCGTCGCCATGGCGTCATTGTGCTGCATGGCGGCGCGCGGGTTCAGGACGCGAGCAGCCGGTGCACGACGGTGTCGGCGAGCAGCCGGCCGCGGCGGGTGAGCACGAGCCGACGGTCACGCACGGCCGCCACCCCCTCGACGAGGCCGTCCGCGACGAGCCCGGCCACCGCGGTCCGGCCGCGGGCGCCCAGGTCCTCGACCGGGAGCCCGTCGACGATCCGCGAGCCGAGCAGCACCCGCTCGTCGTAGCGCTGCCCCTCGTCGAGCGTCTCTCGCGCGTGAGCCGGCGAGGCGCCGGAAGCCAGCCGGGCGGCATACGCGTTGGGGTGCTTGACGTTCCACCACCGCACGCCCCCGACGTGGCTGTGCGCGCCCGGCCCGATCCCCCACCAGTTGCCACCGGTCCAGTAGGCGACGTTGTGGCGACACCAGGCGGCACGGGAACGGGCCCAGTTGCTGACCTCGTACCACCCGAACCCGGCGGCGGTCAGCAGCTCGTCGGCGAGCTCGTACTTGTCGGCCTCGTCGTCATCGTCCGGAGCCGCGACGTCGCCGCGGCGGACCTGAGCGGCGAGCTTCGTGCCCTCCTCGACCACGAGGGCGTAGGCGGAGATGTGGTCGGGCTCGAGGGCGATCGCCGCCTCGAGGCTGCGCCGCCAGTCGCCGACCGACTCCCCCGGGGTGCCGTAGATGAGGTCGACGCTGACCTGCATCCCCGCGGCCTTGGTCGCGGCCACCGCCCGCGCGACGTTTGCCGGGTCGTGGGTCCGCTCGAGCGTGCGCAGCACGTGCGGGACGGCGGACTGCATGCCGAGGCTCACCCGGGTGAAACCACCCGCAGCCAGCTCGTCGAGGGACCCGGGTGTCACGGAGTCCGGGTTCGCCTCGGTCGTGACCTCGGCGTCGTCGGTGAGCCCGAACCGCTCCCGTATGCCGCTCACGACCTTCACGAGGTCGGCTGACCTCAGCATCGTCGGCGTCCCGCCCCCGACGAACACGGTTGAGACCGCGGGGGCCCCGCTACCCAGGACCGTGGCCGCGAGGTCGAGCTCGGCGAGGGCCGCGTCGGCGTAGGTGTCGATGCTCGCGCCGTGCAGGCCGAGCTCGGGGATCGTGTAGGTGTTGAAGTCGCAGTAGCCGCAACGGACGCGGCAGAACGGGACGTGGACGTAGAAGCTGAGCGGGGTCGTGCCGAGGGTGGCGAGCGCGGATTCGGGCAGCAAGCCGTCGGCGGGCGCGGGGTCACCATCGGGGAGGGCAGAGGGCACGCGCCCATCATCCCAGTCCGCGCCTCGGGCTGGTCTCGGCCCGGGCGGTGCCGCTGGCTAGGTTGTGCGCCATGCGAGTCCTGACCGATGCCGATGTCGACGCCCTTGCCCCCGACACCCTCACGACGATCGACCTCGTCGCCGACGCCCTGCGCGCCCTGGCGCGCGGCGAGGGCGACGTGCCGCCGAAGCACACGGTGCACGCCGGGCCCCAGGACTCCTTCGCCAACGGCATGTCGGCGACCTGGCCCGAGCGCGGGCTGATCGGCAACAAGTGGATCACCCTGTTCCCGACCAACGCCGCTCTGGGGCTGCCGACCGCCTCCGGCGTGCTCGTCCTCAACGACGGAGAGACCGGCGTGCCGACGCACCTCATCGCGGCCGGCGAGGTGACTGCCCGCCGGACGGCCGCCGTGACCGGCGCATGCCTGCGGGCACTCGCCCCCGCCGAGGGGCACGTGGCCTACACCGGCGCCGGGGCCCAAGCCCGTTCGCACCTGCGCGTCCTCGAGGCGCTCGGCCGGCGTGACGTGGTCGTCTACGCCCGGCGGGCGGAGGCACGCGACGAGCTCGCGGCCTGGGCGGCCGCGCACGTCCCCTCGGTCGAGCTGCGGCTCGTGGACACACCCGGCGCGGCCGTGCGTGGCGCGGGGGTCGTCATCACCGGGCTGTCCATCGGCATCGACGGTGCCCAGCTCGACCCCGCCGACATCGGCCGAGACACGCTGCTGCTGCCCATCGACTACGCCAGCTCGGTCGGACCCGACATCGCGGCGACCGCGCTGCTCGCCTCGGACGACCGCGACCAGTTCGAGGCGTCGCGGCTGGCCGGCAAGCTCGGCGACGACTACCCGGCCGCCATCGCGTGGGACGGCGCCCTGCTCGACGGGGACCGGCCGGACGGACGCATCGTCTGCCAGAACCTCGGCACCGGCCTGGCCGACCTCATCGTCGGGGACGCCGTGGCACGGGCGGCCGACGCCCGGCAGGTCGGTCAGGTCATCGACCTGCGCGGCTGACCCCACCCAGCCGGAGCCCATGGCGGTTGAGCCGAACCGCGGCTCCGGGCCTGGCGCGCGGGGGGGGGGGGGGTGGGGCACCCCCGGGGGGCGGCCGCGGCCCACCCCGGCCCGCCCGCCCCCCCGGCCCGGCGCCGCCCCGCCGGGGGGGGGGGGGGGGGGGGCCCCCCATTGTAAAGCCCGGGCCCAAACCAGAGGAAAAGACAACAGCGAACAGGCCAACACACAAAAGGGGTGTTTGGTGTTTTAATCAATTTTTTTT
>NZ_JBQCCV010000210.1:0-4406 GCF_051961875.1 Intrasporangium sp.
CCAACGTCCTCGAGTTCTACATCCTCGGCACACGGATGACGGCCGCGATCGCGAAGCTGCGCGGCTACGACATCGACCAGCCCGAGATCCGGTCGGCGATCCTGCTCACGCTCACCGGCGCCGACACCGACGACATCCTCAAGAAGGCGGGCCTCGTTGGCCCCGGCGGGAGGATCGCCGCCCTCGCCGTCGACCGGCTGCCGCCGCCCGCGCTCATGGTCGTCAACAAGGCTGTCGGGTTCCGGCTGCTGGGCAAGCTCGGTGACGGGGCCCTCAGCAGGCTGGGGCGAGGGGTGCCGTTCCTCGGCGGTGCGGTGGGCGGAGGGATCGACGTCTACCTGCTCGGCAAGATCGCGAAGCAGGCCGAGCAGGAGTTCCCGCCGGTCTCACCCTTCGCCGCCTGAGCCGTGGTCACGCTTCGGACATGGCTGTCGTGCCCCGGAATCCGGGCGATCGAGTCGTCGTTGGTCGGGACATGAAGCGCACCTCCCCCCTCAAGCTCGCCGCCACCGCGGCGTCGTTGCTGCGTGCGACGACGCGGCCCGGGGCTCCGACGCTCTCGGAGCGGGTCAACGCGGTGCCGCGCCTCGTCCGGGCGACGATGGGCGGCACGTATCAGGGGGTGACGCGGGGCCGGCTCGCTCTCGTCGGCGCCGCCGTGGCGTATGTCGCATCGCCGGTCGACCTGCTGCCCGAGCTGGTCCTGCCGGTCGTCGGTCTCGCCGACGACGCACTCGTCATCTCCTGGGCGGTCCGCGTCTTCCTTGACGAGACCGACCGTTTCCTCGCCTGGGAGCTCGGCCAGGGCGTGCGGGCACGACCGACGGTGATCCGCCGGGACGTGCTACACGGACGCGGCCGGACCGCCGACCCGGACCCGAGCGCGGACCGGACCGGCGCGGCAGCGGACGGACCCGTCCGGACCGGGGGACGTGCGGTGCGGGCCGCGGCGACCGACTACGTGCTCGAGTCGCTCCGCAAGCGCCTGGAGCGTTGAGGCTGCTCGAGGTCGGGGCGCACTGACCTGGGTCCCTCGCTCCCGGGTGGAAGGCCGAGGTCGGTGTCCACAGCCCCCGCCGCCTGGTCCCGTTGTCCACAGATCCGGGCCCGGGACGGGATGACGGCTGTCACGGCGCGCCCCGCGACGCAAGGCTCGGGCCATGGAGCAGCAGAAGATCTCCCTGACCGGACCGCCAGACCTGCTGGCCGTCATTCCCTATCACCTCGGTTTCCACCCGGCGCGCAGCGTGGTGGTCGTGTGCCTGAACGGCAAGCGGATGGGGCTCGTCGTCCGGCTCGACGTCGTCGCTGACCTCTCGGAGGCGTCCGCGGTGGCGGCGTCGATCCTGCACGTCCTGCGGCGCGAGGCCCCCGACGGTGTCATGGTGATCGGCTACGAGGACGAGCCGGGGGAGAGCGAGCCCGTGTCCCAGGCGATCGCCACCGGTCTGGGCCTCGAGCACATCACCCTGGTCGACCGCATCGTCGTCCGTGGCGACCGGTGGATCGGGCTGATGTGCACCTGTTGTCCGGACGAGCCCGTCCCGCCGCCGCACGAGGTCGCCGCGGTGGCGACCTACGTCGGGTTGGGCCGGGCGGCGCTCCGCTCCCGCGACGAGCTCGCCGCGGTCGTGCGGCCCCTCGAGCCGGCGCCGTCCGGCCTGAGCGAGGCGATCGACGCCTGGGTCGCCGAGGTCGTCGAGCCCCGGGCGCTCTTCGAACCCCGCTGGCCGGCCTCCGCCGGGGCGTGGTCTGAGATCACGTGGGCGGACCACTGCCTGTCCGCATGGGCCGATCTCCTCGGCGGCCACTTCGACGGTCGGGACGTCCCGGAGGGAGAGCTGTGCCTGCTGCTCGGCAGCCTGCGTTACCGCGACCTGCGCGATGGGATCATCGCGCTGCTCTGCCCTGGCAGCCTCGAGCGGGGCGCGCTCGACCCCCGGCTCGTCGAGCTGCTCGAGACCCATGTGGCGCCGGTCATCGATGACGTCGAGGAGCGCGACGAGGGCGAGGACGCGCACTGGGTGATCCGCTCGCGGCTCGAGCGGCTGTGCCGCCTGGCGCCGGAGGCTCACGCGGCCCCCGTCCTGACCGTGACCGGCGCCCAGGCGTGGTACGCCGGCGACGGCGCCGCGGCGCGCGTGGCCATCGAGCGCGCGCTCGAGGTCGAGCCCGGGCACGTCCTCGCCCGCCTGCTCGCCCACCTGCTCGAGCTGGGCATCCGGCCTCCCGGCCTCGCCGCTGCGTAGCTGGTCTGCGTCCAGCGTGTGGACGTCCGGTCGGACCCGGGACGCGAGGTCGCGTAGGGTGTCATCCAGGTCATGAGTGCCAGCGCAAAGCCCCGGTTTGCTGGCCGGCAACCCTCCTTCGCGGTGGGGTGCCCCGGGTGAGGACCAGGCCGCACGATCCGGTGCGAGCAAGCGCGAGAGACGAGGAGCGTCGATGACGGTGACCCACCGACACGAGGCCTTGACACGTCACGGGCGGTCGATCACGCCCCCTCCGGTGCCACCGCGCCCCGTGGCGTCCACGCGCACACCGGTGCGCCGTCGCGACGACGGAACCTGGCGGGAGGGCGACCCGGTCGGCGACCGGCGGTTCCTCGACCTGGGCGAGATCCACCTCGAACGCGGCGGAGTGCTGACCGAGGTCCGAGTCGCCTACGAGACGTGGGGCAGGCTCAACGCCGACGCGGACAACGTCGTCCTGGTCGAGCACGCTCTCACCGGTGACAGCCACGTGGTCGGTCCGGCCGGTCCCGGCCACCCCACACCGGGCTGGTGGGACGGACTCATCGGCCCCGGCCGGCCGCTCGACACCGAGCGCTTCTTCGTCGTCAGCACGAACGTCCTCGGGGGGTGCCAGGGCACCACCGGACCCGTGAGCGCGGCACCCGACGGGCGGGCCTGGGGCGGCCGGTTCCCCTATGTCACCATCCGCGACCAGGTCCGTGTCGAGGAGGCGCTCCTCGACCGGCTCGGTGTCACCCGCCTCGCGGCGGTCATCGGCGGCTCGATGGGCGGGATGCGGGCGATCGAGTGGGCCGTCATGGGCGGCGAGCGGGTCGAGCGCGCCATCGTCCTCGCGAGTACCGCCCACGCGACGGCCGACCAGATCGCCTGGGCGCAGGCCCAACTCCTCGCGATCCGCACCGATCCCGACTTCGCCGGCGGCGACTACTACGACACGGGCCGCACCCCCGATGCGGGCCTCGGCATCGCTCGGCGGATCGCCCACGTGACGTACCGGACCGAGACCGAGCTCAACGACCGGTTCGGCCGGGAGGCGCAGCCGGGGGAGGACCCCCTGGGCTCCACGGAGCGCGGCAGGTTCGCGGTCGAGAGCTACCTCGACCACCACGCGAGCAAGCTGACCCGCCGGTTCGACGCCAACTCCTACGTCGTGCTCACCGAGGCGATGAACTCCCACGACGTCGGGCGTGGCCGCGGCGGCCTGGCCGACGCGCTCGGCCGGGTCGAGGCGGACTGCACCATCGCCTCCGTCGACACCGACCGGCTCTACCCGCCCCGGCTGTCCGACGAGATGGCCGAGCTGCTCCCGCGGGCGACGCGGGAGTCGATCCACTCGGCCTTCGGGCACGACGGCTTCCTCATCGAGTCCGACCAGGTGGCCGGCATCGTGCGGGGCGCCCTCGCGCGTGGGGGACGGTGACGGGCGGCTGACCCAGCGCCCCCAAGGCCGCGCCGGCGAGCGGGAGCGCGCTCACGCCATACCACCGTGTTGTTGGCGACACCGGGGCCTTGCGGCCCTCCTCGCGTGGGGTAATCGGGTAGCGTCGCAGCACAGTTCACCGATGCGTATGAGGAGGTCTCCCCGTGGCCATTGTCGTGGGATACGTCGCCACCAAGGAAGGTCGAGCGGCGCTCAAGCGAGCCGCAGAGGAGTGTGTCCTTCGCAAGACGAAGCTCGTCGTCATCAGCTCGCACCGCGGCGGGCGCGACTTCGACGCGACGGAGGCTACCCGCTTCGAGGCGGAGCTCTCCCGCGTGCAGCACCTGCTGGAGGAGAAGGGGCTCGACCACGAGGTGCGGCAGCTGGTCCGCGGCAACGACCCGGCCGAGGACCTCATCTCGGTCGCCGAGGAGGAGAAGGCCGACTTCATCGTCATCGGCCTCCGGCGCCGCAGCCCGGTCGGCAAGCTGATCCTCGGCTCCAACGCACAGCGCATCCTGCTGGACGCGAGCTGCCCCGTCCTCGCTGTCAAGGCCGACTGAGCGCCACGCACGGGGTCGTACGAGACCGTCGCGGAGCCGCGCCCCCCCCGGCCCCCACGCCGCGCGGGCGGGGCGCCCCTTAGTGTGGGGGGCGACCCCGGTTTATAAATTACATAGTAACCGAAAGCAAAAGGCGAACCACAAAAAATATGAAAGGATAGACAACAAAAC
>NZ_JBQCCV010000211.1:0-10316 GCF_051961875.1 Intrasporangium sp.
GTGGGTCCCTCGGACAGCAGATCGCAGTAGTGGATGTCGGACGTGGCGGGCTAGCACCTCGGGTTCGTCAGCCGTGTCAACGAGTCTCTTCGATATGGAGATCCGCGATGGCGCTGAGTCGGGACCGCATCTGCGAGGTGACGAGCGATTCATAGCCCGCTCTTGAGACTGGCCGCCTGAGCGTTCCTCTTCTCCACGTCGCTCGCCTTCCCGGATGTCGGAAGCGGATAGCGCATGTCCACGCCGAAAGGCTCAGGGGACTTGGGTCGCGGTTGCGACCAGGCTTCCAGCGACTGGCCCGCCGAGACCCGCGCGATCGCGATACCGTTCTGCGCTCCAGCAGCGGGCTTTCCCCGGCCGATCACGTCGACATCGAGTTTGGCCGCCTCTCCGAATTTCCACGAAAGTGGGAACGTGCCCGGCGTTGCTCTCCGCGTGAGTGTCCATCGGCACGTGTTGCGTTCAAATGTCTGTTGGGGCGTCGCCGAAACGTCCCCCAAGCTCTGTTTGATCATCGCGTTCGTCACCCGATCGCAAAGGGGGCTCGAGGAGGGCTTGGGGATCATTGTTTGAGCCACCTGGCTCGCGCGGTTGCTGAGAAACGGAAGAACGACCTGGGTGACCAAGGTCAGGGCCGTGACAAGAAGCGCCAGCTTGAAGAAGGCCGTTCCGATGCTGGATCCGCTCCTCCTTGAGCCGGGCTTGGGCTTTCGGCCGGAGGGGACTCGAGTCCGAGGTGATCGACTGTTTGACGTGCTGTGATTCGCCCAGCCGCCGTTGTCGCCGTCAGTGCGCCCACTTCCCCGCTCCGGGGAGGCGGGCGGGAACGTCAGAGCGATGGTGCGCGCCAGGTTCTCAGGGTCTTTGACGAACTGGTCTCTTCTCTGGGCATTGAGCCAGGAGCGCAGCTTTCGCGCGGGAACGACCTCGACCCCTTCGACTCGACATGGCAGAAACTTTGCGGACGACGCTCCAGCCAGGACGATCATTGGCGTGACAGGCAATCCAATGGCGCTCTCCACCTCTGCTCCCGCATGGAGCACCTGTTTCAGTGCGTCTGTCCGGCATCGAGACGCGCCGTTGTGCTGCCAGAGGGTGCCGTTGTAGACAGAGACGGCACCCGCCCAGTTCTTGCTGTCGATCAGGTAGAGCCCGCTCGGACCAATGACGATGTGGTCGATGTTCGTGAGTGACTGACCTGGCCGAAGAAGGCGGTCGTGCAGCACCTGCCAGGAGGCGGGTAGCTTCGCCAGTTCGGTGGCGACTCGACGCTCGCCGTCTGCTCCCGCCTGCCAGGCGCCTGCCTCATGCTCCAGGGCATCCGCTTGAGCGCGGGCGGCGGCCGCCTGGGCGAGCAATTCGTCCGCGCGCCTGCGTGCGGAGCCCCCATCGGACACGGTTACCCCCTGTTTTGCCGCCACCTTAGGACCGCATCCCGGTGGCCGGGGGCAAAACAGGCGAAGACGCGGTGAGAGCACGTCTATGAACGCAAACGCGGGTTTCCTGGGCCAGTAGCATCCGGGACGCAGCCCAAGAAACTGACTGCGCCCCGGGCGGTCTCAGTTGGGACTGGACTCCCCGGGGAGGAAGGCAGGGGCGATGCGGAGGGCTCGAGACGGCTCCGACTCCTCGGTGGAGATCAGGTCGAGGACCGTCCGACCGATCTCCTCGACCGGCTGCCGGACGGTGGCCAGCGTGGGGTGGGCGAAGCGCGCCACACCGACCCCGTCGAATCCGATGACCCGGAAGTCGCTCGGGACCCGGTAGCCCCGCACATGGAGCCGGGCGATGACCCCGAGCGCGATGATGTCGGCCGCCGCGACGATGGTTCCCCTCGTGTGTCCGTCCGCGAGGAGGCTATCGACCGCCTCCTGCCCCCAGCCGAAGTCGAATTCGCCCAGATACGAGGGGCGGTCGGGAAAGTCTTGGCGGAAGTGCTTGAAACGCTCGTGGCCCGACGACGATCGCGCGCGGGCCCCGACATACAGAACCGGCTGGGCCTCCGCGTCGACGTGCTCCTCGATGTGCTGCGTGATGAGGCTCATGCCGGCGTCGTTGTCGCAGCCAACGAAGTGGACGTCGGCGTCGACGACCTGCCGGTCCAGCTGGATCGTCAGCGTCGCCTGAGCGGCCCGTTGCACCGAGGCCGCGCTCTCGACCTCATGGCAGGGGATCATCACGATGGCGTCGACCTGCCGGCCGAGAAAGGACTCCACGCCTCGGCGTTCGACGTGCAGGTCCCCGCAGGTGCTGAAGATCAGCACATCGGTCGCCGACCCCTCGAACGCCGTGGACAGATGTTGCGCCACGGATGAGAAGAAGGGGTTGTCGAGATCCGGCACCAGGAGCCCGACGGTCGCGGTGCGGCCCTTGCGCAGCGCCCGGCCCACGAGGTTGACCTGGTAGCCCAGCTCCGTCGCCGCTCCCATCACGGCATCCCTCAGGGACTGTGCGACGGGCCTGGACTGGCTGATCACTCGGGACACGGTGGCGACGGAGACACCGGCGCGAGCGGCGACATCGGCCATGGTGACGGCACGCGGTGGTGTCACGTTGTGGACCGCCTTGGTCATGTCCGCACCTCTTCGTGCTCGTTATCGGAACGTGATGGACGTCCCGGGGGAGTCCCTGTACCTTACTCGCAACTCGGAAATCGATTGCCGAGGCTCAATGAGGAGGCCTGACATGTCCAACACGTCTCGATTCCGTGGCCGTGCCCTGCTCGGCATCGCCACCGCCGCGGCCCTTGCCGCGACCTCTGCATGTAGCACGGGTAACGAGCCGGCACCCGCTGCCGGAGGCGGCGGTGCCTCGAACGCCGCCGGCAAGTGCATCATCGGCATGACGCAGATCAACCAGACCGCGGCCTTCTTCACCCAGATGAACGAAGGTGCGCAGGAGGCGGCCAAGGAGGCGGGCTGCGAGCTCACCATCGCCAACGCCAACAACGACTCCGCCAAGCAGAACAGCGACATCGAGAACTTCGTGACGCAGGGCGTCACCGGCCTCATCGTCGTCGCGATCGACGTCAACGGCGTCCTTCCCGCGGTCAAGGCGGCCCGGCAGAAGGGCATCAAGGTCGCCGCCATCGACGCGAAGCTCGAAGAGGGCTCCATCGACACGTTCGTCGGCGTCGACAACGAGAAGGCGGGCGCCGAGGCCGCGAAGTGGATGGTCGACAAGGGCCTCGTCAAGGGCAAGAAGTACGGCGTCGTCGACGCGAAGAACTCCTTCATCCAGAACCAGCGGGAGGACAGCTTCCGCAAGGCGATCGACGCGGCCGGCGCGGTTTACACGCAGAGCGTCAGCGGCGACAACGTCCAGGAGAAGGGCGCGACCGCTGCCCAGAACCTCGTGACCGCGCAGCCCGACCTCGACTTCATCTACACCACCGGCGAGCCGGCCACGGTCGGCGCGGTCAGCGCGATCGGTGGCAGCGGAAAGACGAAGATCGTCGGCTGGGACCTGACCCGCGAGGTCATCGGGGGCATCGACAGCGGTGCCGTCACGGCCGTCATCCAGCAGGACCCGAAGCAGGAGGGCGTCGACGCCGTCAAGGAGCTCAAGGCCGTCCTCGGTGGGGCTGCCCCCAAGGGCTTCATCGACGTGCCGATCACGATCGTCACCAAGGAGAACGTCGACCCCTACCGCAAGATCTTCCCCTGATCCACACCCTCCACCCCGCACCCTGACCAAGGACGGTCCCCCATGAGCACGAGCACCCAGGCAGCCGCAGCGACGATCGCAGAGTCGCCACCCCGCGTGGAGATGCGCGCCATCCGCAAGTCGTATGGCGCTCTGGACGTGCTCAGGGGGGTCGACCTGACGATTGCCCCCGGCGAGGTCATCGGCCTCGTCGGGGACAACGGGGCCGGCAAGTCGACGCTCATGAAGATGCTCGCCGGCGCGGAGACCCCGGACCGCGGCGAGATCCTCGTGGACGGCGAGCCCATGACGGGGTCCGGCCCGCGTGCGGCCCGCGCGCACGGCATCGAGATGGTCTACCAGGACCTGGCCCTGTGCGACCACCTCGACGTGACCGCGAACCTCTTCCTCGGACGCGAGAAGTTCAACTCGCTCACGCGCCGGCTGGACACCGAACGGATGCACGACGAGGCCGCCGAGGAGCTGCGCAAGCTGCACATCCGCATCACCAACACCCGCCAAGAGGTGGGGAACATGTCGGGCGGCCAGCGGCAGGCCATCGCCATCGCGCGCGCCGTGACGTTCGACCCCAAGGTGCTCGTCCTCGACGAGCCCACCGCGGCCCTCGCCGCGAAGGAGGTGGAGATGGTTCTCCAGCTCATCAAGGACGTCTCCGCCCGGGGCGTCTCGGTCGTGCTCATCACGCACCGCCTCCAGGACCTCTTTGAAGTGGCCGACCGCTTCGTCGTCCTCTACGAGGGGACGATCCACCAGGAACTCGAGCCAGCCAAGACCGATCTGAGCGGACTCGTCACCGCGATGATGGGGAAGTGAGACGACCTTGACCACCATGAGCAAACCCCTCCGCCTCTCGCGGGGCGCCCGCAGCGAGTTCATCGGCCGACACTTCGGCGTGCTGTCCATCAGCGTGGTGTTCGCCGCCCTCTTCATCTTCTTCAGCGCCAGGGCCGACGCCTTCCTCACCGCCGAGAACCTGGTCAACGTTGCCCGGCAGATCGCCCCCACGGTGGTCGTCGCGATGGGCATGACCTACGTCATCACGACCGGTGCGATCGACCTCTCCGTCGGGTCCATCGTCGGCCTCACAGCCTCCGCGCTGGCGATCCTCGCCAAGACGGGCAACCCCGTCCTCGCCTTGGTCCTGACGCTGCTCATAGGCGCCGCGATCGGTGCCATCAACGGTGCGCTCACGGCATACGGCCGTCTGCAGTCCTTCATCGTGACGCTCGCCGCGCTGACGGCGATCCGTGGTGTCGCCCTTCTCATCACGCAGGGCTACAGCACGCCCATCGAGTCGTCCTTCCTGCTGCCCCTTGGCAACGGCAAGCTTCTCGGCCTATACACGCCGACCTGGATGGCGATCGCGATCGTCGTCATCGCCTGGTACGTCTTCACGCGCACCCGCTTCGGTCGCTACGTGACGGCGGTGGGCTCGAACGCGGAATCCTTGAGGCGCTCGGGCGTCGACATCCGGCGCATCCAGATGGCTGTGCTCATCATCACCGGTGTGCTCGCGGCCGGCGCCGGCATCATCACGGCGACCCGCCTGGCGAGCGGTTCCTCGAACTCGGGGACCATGTTCGAGCTCGAGGTCATCACCGCGGTGGTGCTCGGCGGCACGAGCCTCATGGGCGGCCGCGGGTCGATCCTCGGCTCGGCCATCGGCGCCCTCACGCTGGGCATCATCAGCAACGGCCTCGTCCTGCTGCGCGTCGACGTCTACTGGGTGCCGATCGTCCAGGGCATCATCCTCATCGTCGCGATCTTCCTGAACAGCAAGCTGTTCGGCAGGCTGGTGAGGTCGCGTCGATGACGACCGTCATGACCGTCACCGGGCCCGTCGACTCCGGGGACCTCGGTACGACGCTCACCCACGAGCACATCTTCAACGACGTCAGCTCATGGTGGACCGAGACCCATTCGCACGGCTGGGACCCGGAGGACTTCGCCGCGCACCCGGTCACCATGGACATCCTCTGGGACCTCAAGCACGACCCCTTCGGCAACCGCCCCAACCTCCGGCTCGACGACGAACCCCTCGCCGTGGAAGAGGTCGGCCGGTACGCCTCCCTCGGTGGCACGACGATCATCGATGCGACCGGTCTGGGACTGGGCCGTGACCTTGCTCGCCTCCAGCGGGTCAGTCGGCAGGCCGGCGTCCAGATCATCGCGGGCACCGGTTTCTACCTCGACGGGGCGCAGCCGGAGGACGTGAAGGGCCTTGCGCCCGAGCAGATCGCGGAGATCATCGTCCGGGACGTCGAGTCCGGCGAGGACGGCATCCGGCCGGGGATCATCGGTGAGATCGGCGTCAGCGCCGACTTCACGCCCGCAGAACGGGCCAGCCTCGAGGGAGCGCTCATCGCCCAGCGCGAGGTCCACCTGCCCGTCGAGGTCCACCTGCCGGGCTGGTTCCGTCGCGCGAACGAGGTCCTCGACCTGGCCGAACAGCACGGCGTCGATCCGGCGCACATCGTCCTCTGCCACATGGGCCCCTCCGGCGCCGACCTCGACTACCAGGAAGGGTTGCTGCGCCGCGGCGCCTGGGTCCAGTACGACATGATCGGCATGGAGGTCTTCTACGCCGACCAGGACGTCCAGTGCCCCTCCGACGAGGAGAACGCCACCCGGCTCTGCCGCCTCGCCGAGCGAGGGCACCTGGGCCGGCTGCTCATCTCTCAGGACATCTTCGTCAAGTCGCTGCTGCGCCGCTATGGCGGACCGGGCTACGGCCACATCCTGCAGTACTTCGTGCCCCGACTGCGTCGCCTCGGAATGACCGAGGCCGACGTCCACCACCTGTTGACCACCAACCCCCGCACCCTCTTCGACACCACACAGAAGGAGAACTGACATGGCGCGCGTGCTGCTCGCTGGCGAGAGCTGGATTTCGCAGTCCACCCACTACAAGGGCTTTGACAGCTTCTCGTCGACGACCTTCGAGACCGGGGCCGACCACTTCATCGCCGCCGCCGCCTCACAGGGCATCGAGATCGAGCAGATGTATGCGCACGACGTGCCGGGCAAGTTCCCGCGCACCCTCGAGGCGCTGTCGGCGTATGACGTCGTGATCCTGTCGGACATCGGCTACAACTCCTTCGTGCTGCCCAATGAGGTCTGGCTGCGTGGCCAGCGCACCGACAACCCGCTGGTCGCCCTGGCCGAGTGGACCCGGGCCGGTGGTGGCCTCATGATGGCCGGCGGCTACCTCAGCTTCCAGGGCTTCCAGGCCCGGGCCAACTTCGCGAGGAGCCCCATCGAGGACGTGCTCCCCGTGGACCTGCTGACGAGTGACGACCGTGCCGAGGCGCCGCAGGGTGCGGTATGCAAGCTCGTCGCCGACGACCACGAGATCGCCAAGGCGTGGACCGGCGCGGCGCCGCAGCTGCTCGGCTACAACGTCGTGACGCCGAAGGCCGATGCCCAGGTCGTCGCCACGGTGGACGAGGACGTCCTCATCGCGACCCGCGAGGTCGGCGCCGGACGCTCCCTCGTCTGGACCTCCGACATCGGGCCGCACTGGTGCCCCACGGAGTTCCTCGAGTGGGACGGGTTCGCGCCCCTGGTCGGGGCCATGCTGGAGTGGCTCGGCGCCGAGCGGGCTTCCTGATGGCCGGCCTGCCCATCGTCATCGACTGCGACCCGGGGCATGACGACGCGGTCGCCCTGCTCCTCGCGGTCGGTTCCGAGGCTGTCGACCTCAAGGCGGTCACGACCACCTTCGGCAACTGTTCGGTCGAGGATGCCACCCGCAACGCCGTGCAGATCCTCACGCTCGCGGGCACGACGGACGTGCCGGTGGCTCGCGGGGCCGCGGGATCCCTGGACGGCCTGTCGACCCTGGGCAACTACGTGCACGGAGCCAGCGGGCTGGACGGACCCCCCATGCCGGAGCCGGGCTTCGAGGTGACCGGAGGCGATGCGGTCGAGCTGCTGCGGCGGGTCATCGAGTCGAGCGACGAGAAGGTCACGATCGCCGCGACGGGACCGATCACCAATGTCGCCCAGCTCCTGCTGACCCACCCGGGAGTCAAGGACGGGATCCGCGAGGTCATCTTCATGGGCGGATCCACCGAGCGCGGGAACCACACCCCGACGGCGGAGTTCAACACCTATGCCGACCCGGAGGCGCTCGACGTCGTGCTCGGCAGCGGGCTGCCCATCCGGATGGTGGGCCTCAACCTGACGCATCAGGCGCTGGCCAACCCGGAGGTCGTCGAGCGGATGGCTGCGATGGACCACGTGGTCGGGCGGACCTGTGCCGCCTGGATGGGGTTCTTCGGCGCGTCCTACAACCGCGTCTGGGAGTTCGCGGCGCCGCCGGTCCACGACCCCTGCACGATCGCCGCGATCATCCGGCCGGACCTCATCGAGTGGCGCGAGGCGTTCGTGGCCGTCGAGCTCGACGGGAAGTGGACCCGGGGCACCACCGTCGTCGACCTCCACCGGCGTTACCCGGAGCAGGAACCGAACGCCCAGGTCGCGATGACCCTCGACGCGAAGGGCTACTGGGATCTGGTCATCGAGGCGGTCGACCACGTCGGGCGGACCCGATGAGCAGGATCAGCGTGGTCGGCTCCCTCAACGTCGACCTCGGCTACCGCGTCAGGGCTCTGCCCGTGCCCGGTGAGACGGTCCTTGCGGGGGACCGGAGCCGGGCCTTCGGCGGCAAGGGTGGCAACCAGGCCATCACGGTGGCGGTCCTCGGGGCCGACGTCGGCTTCGTCGGCGCGGTCGGTGCTGACGACGCGGGGGAGAGCTACCTCTCGCATCTGCGTCGTCACGGCGTCGACGTGAGCGGCGTCGCGGTCGTCCCGGACGTGGACACCGGCACCGCGATCATCCTCGTGGACGACTCGGGAGAGAACCTCATCGTGGTCGACCCTGGTGCGAACTCGGCGCTCGAGCCCGGTTGGGTCGAGGGGCACGTCCGGGCCGCCGAGCCGGCCGTCGTGCTCGCACAGCTCGAGGTCCCGGTCCCGGTCCTCGAGAGCCTGGCCGCGTCGCTCGCCGCCGGCGTGACGTTCGTGCTCAACCCGGCACCGATGCAGGCCGACCCGGATGACCTCACGAAGCTGCTGCAGCGCGTCGACGTCCTCGTGCCCAACCGCAAGGAGCTGGGACAGCTGGCGCGGACGGCCGAACCGGAGACGATCGCAGAGGTGCAGGCATGCCTCGGCGCCCTGTCGTTCGACGGGACCGTCGTCGTCACGTTGGGAGCCGACGGCGCCGTCGTGCGGGAGGCCGGTGGTGAGCCGACCCATCACCCGGCCCTGGCTGTCGATCCCGTCGACACCACCGGCGCGGGTGACGCATTCTGTGGGGCCCTGGCAGTCGGTATCGCCGAAGGACGCGAGCTCAATGACGCCGTCCGCCGGGCGATCGAGGTCGCAGGTCGCAGCACGCTGCACCGCGGTGCACAGCCGTCGCAGGCTCCGCTCGCCGACGTCGTCGCGGACGGCTCATGACGGGTCGAGTCGAACAAGCCCGAGCCGCCCAGGACTGGATGGTGGCACGGCGACGCGAGCTGCACCAGCACCCGGAGGTCGGTCTCGAGCTGCCGTGGACGCACCGCTACGTGGAGGAGGTCCTCTCCGAGCTCGGCTACGAGGTCGAGGTCCACCGCGGTGCCGGGTTGACCGTCCGCGTCCCCGGGGTCGCCCCCGACGGCATCGGGTCCGTTCTCCGGGCGGACATGGATGCTCTTCCCGTGACGGAGCGAACCGACCTGCCCTTCCGGTCCCTCGAGCAGGGCGCCATGCACGCGTGCGGGCACGACCTGCACATGGCGATGCTCCTGGGCGCCGCCAAGGTGTTCGCCGACTCCCCGCCCCGGCGCGACACCATCCTGGCCTTCCAGCCCGGGGAGGAGTCGGACCGGGGAGCACTCGCTGTCCTCGAGCACGACAACCTCAAGTTCGAGGGTGATGCGACCGCTTTTGCCGTGCACGTGCACGCCCTCGCGCAGCCGGGCGCCATCCTGTGCCGCCCGGGCGTCTTCATGTCCTTCGGCGACTGGTTCACGGTCGAGCTGCACGGCCCCGGCGGTCACGCGAGCCAGCCGCACCTGGTCGGCAACCCGGTCGAGGCCGGCGCAGCGATCGCCACGGCGCTGCCGCAGCTGGCCGCCGAGATCGGCGTGGGCGAGCACGTGGTTGCGACACCGACCGAGAGCCTGATCGGCAACACGGTCAACGTGATTCCGGCCTCGGGCCGGATCAGGGGGACCATCCGGACGCTGAGCGCCGGCAAGCGGCAAGCCCTGATCGAGGGAATGCAGCAGCTGGTCGCCCAGGTCGCCGACAGGCACGGGCTGACGGCAGAGCTGACGATCCACGAGGGCTATCCGGCGGTGGTCAACCACGCCGACTTCATGGAACGGTTCGAGCGTCGGGTCCGTCAGACGGAGCTTGCCGGGCAGGTCACCTCCATGCCGGAACCCTCCATGGTCATCGAGGACTTCGCCTACTTCCTGCACCGGTGGCCCGGGGGCATGGTGTACCTCGGCGCGCAGGGACCGGAGAACACGTCCTTCAACCACGCGGACGACGTCGTCTACGACGAGGCGGTGCTCTCGGAAGGGGCGGCCCTCCACCTGCTGGTGGCCGACGGAGTCTGACTCCCCACAAAGGGACAAACGAGGCGTATGC
>NZ_JBQCCV010000212.1:0-2974 GCF_051961875.1 Intrasporangium sp.
CAGCGCGTTGAAGTAGAGGCCGACCTCCGCGACATCCCCCTGCACCGAGACCCACTGGGCCTCGCAGCCGGCGGGCACGGACCCGTGCGGCAGGCCAGGGCCCAGCTTGACTCCCACGGGCAGGCCGCGGCCGGCGAGCCCCTCGACGAAACTCAGCGGGGGCGAGAACTCCTCCGGGTCCCACAGGCGGGTGGTGCCGGAGGTCGACGTCGACCGCCGGGCGGGGTCGAGCCAGACCCCGTCGACCCCTGCGAGGTCGACGGACTGGGCGTCGGCATGCACGACCCGGGCCTGTGGGAACGGCATGAGGTTCATCGTGGCGCACGCGGCGGTGGTCTCGTCGAGCTCCACCGCCGTGACCTCGAGGTCAAGTGACGCCATCGCCATGGCGTCCGCGCCGAGGCCGCACCCGAGGTCCGCGACACGCCGGACGCCGGCATCGACGAACCGCCGGGCGTGGCGGGCTGCGACCGAGAGCCGGGTGGCCTGCTCGAGCCCGGCCCGGGTGAAGAGCATGCTCGAGGCGAACTCGCCGAACTTCGCGGCGGCCCGGGCCCGCAGCCGGGCCTGGGAGAGGACGGCCGAGACGAGCTCGGGGGAGTGGCCCGCCTTGCGGAGCCGGCCGCTGATCGCCAGCGCGTCCTCCTCGCGGTAGGGGCCGAGCGAGTTGAGCAGCGCCCACCCCTCGGGCGTCAGCAGAGGTGCCAGCTGGTCCGGGGCGTGTCTGTCGTCGGGCATGCCATCCAGCGTAGTGCGCCGCGTGCCCGGGCCTCATTGGCTAGGCTGGGGGGCATGGAGACCAGCCCCAGCGTCGATCCCGTTCCAGCTCGACCGGAGCCGGCAGGCCTCCTCCCGCGGCTGAGGCCCTATGCGCGCCCCGTGCTCATCGCGGGCATCGTCATCACGGTGGTCGCTGCGGTGCTGCTCGTCGTGGTGATGGGTCTGGACGCCTTCAACGCCACCGTCTACTCGGTGGGCGGCAAGAACATCAGTGACGCCACCGACGAGGCCCAGTCGCTGCGGGACCAGTTCCTCGGGGTCAAGATCGGCGCGATCATCGGCCTGGTCGTGGGCGGACTCGCGCTCATAGCCTCGATCGCCGTCATGTACGCCACGCGCGGCCTCGACGCCGACGACGAGGGCGACGACCTCGGCTACGACGAGCTCGCGGGCGAGTAGGTTCCGGCCCCTCCCGACACCAGTTGGCACTCGCCTTGACCGAGTGCCAGCGCGCTCACTAGAGTCGCCAGTAGCACTCGGCGGTGCCGAGTGCTAACCCTGTCAGGCACGCTCCCGGCACCCGCGACGACGGTTGCTTGCCCGGCTCACCATCCGTGACCCGTTGATGTAAAGGAGAGATCCGTGTCGGTCTCCATCAAGCCCCTCGAGGATCGCATTGTCGTCAAGCCGCTCGAGGCCGAGCAGACCACCGCGTCCGGCCTCGTGATCCCGGACACCGCGAAGGAGAAGCCGCAGGAGGGCGAGGTCGTCGCTGTCGGCCCCGGCCGCGTCGATGACAACGGCAACCGCGTGCCGGTGGACGTCACTGTCGGCGACGTCGTCCTCTACTCCAAGTACGGCGGCACCGAGGTCAAGACGGGCGGTGCCGAGTACCTCGTGCTCTCGGCCCGCGATGTCCTGGCGATCGTCGTCAAGTAACGCTCCCGCGCTGCGCCCCGGCCGCTCCCTGCGGCCGGGGTGTCGTGCTTGATCCAGACACACAGGAGTAGCGAATGGCTAAGCAGCTCGCATTCAGCGACGCCGCGCGCAAGGCCCTCGAGACGGGCGTCGACAAGCTCGCCGACACCGTCAAGGTGACCCTCGGCCCGCGCGGCCGCAACGTGGTCCTCGACAAGAAGTGGGGCGCCCCCACCATCACGAACGACGGCGTGACGATCGCCCGTGAGGTCGAGCTCGACGACCCGTACGAGAACCTCGGCGCCCAGCTCGCCAAGGAGGTCGCCACCAAGACCAACGACGTCGCCGGCGACGGCACGACGACGGCGACCGTCCTCGCCCAGGCCCTCGTCAAGGAGGGCCTGCGCAACGTGGCCGCCGGCGCGGCCCCGGGTGAGGTCAAGCGCGGCATCGAGGTGGCCGTCGAGGCCGTCGCCGCCCGCCTGAAGGAGAACGCCCGCGAGGTCTCCGGCCGCCACGTCGCGAACGTCGCGGCGATCTCGGCCCAGTCCGAGGAGATCGGCGACCTGCTCGCCGAGGCCTTCGACAAGGTGGGCCAGGACGGCGTCATCACCATCGAGGAAGCCTCCACCACCCAGACCGAGCTCGTGCTCACCGAGGGCATGCAGTTCGACAAGGGCTACCTCTCGCCGTACTTCGTCACGGACGCGGAGCGCCAGGAGGCCGTCCTCGAGGACGCGCTCATCCTCATCCACCAGGGCAAGATCTCCTCGCTGCAGGACTTCCTGCCGCTGCTCGAGAAGGTCCTCTCTGCCTCGAAGCCGCTGTTCGTCATCGCCGAGGACGTGGACGGCGAGGCCCTCTCGACGCTCATCGTCAACCGCCTCCGCGGCACCCTGAGCGTCGTGGCCGTCAAGGCCCCGGGCTTCGGCGACCGCCGCAAGGCCATGCTCCAGGACATCGCGACCCTCACGGGCGCGCAGGTCGTCTCCCCGGAGGTCGGCCTGTCCCTGGACCAGGTGGGCCTCGAGCAGCTCGGCACCGCGCGCCGCATCACCGTCACGAAGGACAACACGACCCTCGTCGACGGCGCCGGCACGGCCGAGGACGTGCAGGCCCGCGTCGCGCAGCTGCGCGCCGAGCTCGCCCGCACGGACTCCGACTGGGACCGCGAGAAGCTCCAGGAGCGCCTCGCCAAGCTCGCCGGCGGCATCGGCGTGATCAAGGTCGGCGCGGCCACCGAGGTCGAGCTCAAGGAGAAGAAGCACCGCATCGAGGACGCCGTGTCCTCGACCCGCGCGGCCCTCGAGGAGGGCATCGTGGCCGGCGGCGGCTC
>NZ_JBQCCV010000213.1:0-21614 GCF_051961875.1 Intrasporangium sp.
GCCGATCTCGGCGAGCTCCGCCTGCGTCCGGACGACGCTCGCGCCGTCCGCGACCTCGGTGTCCTTGAGGGTCGTGTCGGGCCCGATCGTGCACTCGGCACCGATCGTCGTCGCTCCGAGCAGCTGGGTGTTCGGCTGGACGACCGTGTCCCGCCCGATCGTGACGTCCGTGTCGATCCAGGTCGTCGCCGGGTCGATGACGATGGCCCCGTCACGCATGGCCTGCTCGACGATGCGGCGGTTGAGCTCGACCCCGAGCCGAGCGAGCTGGACCTTGTCATTGACGCCCTCGGTCTGCCAGAGGTCCTCGACGAGGTATGGCGTCACCCGCAGGCCGCGCCCGCGCGCGATCCCGACGACGTCGGTGAGGTACTTCTCGCCCTGGGCGTTGTCGGTGCCGACCTGCGTCAGCGCCTCCCGGAGGACAGCAACGTCGAAGGCGTAGATGCCGGAGTTGACCTCGCGGATCGCGCGCTGCTCCGGCGTGGCGTCCTTCTGTTCGACGATGCCCGCGACGCCTCCCTCGAGGTCGCGCAAGACCCGCCCGTAGCCGGTCGGGTCTTCGAGGGTGGCCGTGATGAGGGTCACCGCGCTGCGCGACTGCTCGTGGTCCGCGAGCAGGTCCTGCAGGGTCCCTGCGGTGAGGAGCGGGACGTCGCCGTACGTCACGAGGACGGTCCCGGTGAGGCCCTCGGGAAGCGCGAGGAGTGCGCACTCGACCGCCCGGCCTGTGCCCGGCGTCTCGTCCTGCTCGACGATCGTCGCGTCGGGGTCGACCTGCTGGACGTGGGCCTCGACGCGGTCGCGCTGGTGGCGGATGACGACCGCGAGGTGCTCCGGCTCGGTCCCGCGAGCCGCGCTGATCGCGTGAGCCACGAGGCTGCGGCCGCCGATCGTGTGAAGCACTTTGGGGGTCTTGGACTTCATGCGTGTGCCCTCGCCTGCGGCGAGGACGATCACGGCGGCAGGCCGTAGATCGCTCACGGGTCGCTGCTCCTCCTGGGTTGGTGACGCCGCTCAGCGGGGTGGGGCCCCCGGCGCCGGAGCCATGCTACTAGCGCCCAGCGAGAGCCCGACACCGAGCGAGCTCGCGGCCGCCTCACCGATGGAGGGCCGAATCGCCGCGATCGAGAGGGCACTCCCGGCGATCGAGCGTGCCGCATTCCCGATCGAGCGTGCGCTCTCGATCGGGAGGATGGCTCCCCGGGTAGGAATCGAACCTACGTCGCTAATCCTGATTCAAAGTCAGGCGGGCCCTGCCAGCAGACCAACCGGGGAACGCCCGGCCAGGCCGGACGTGCCACAGGGTAGTGCAGCGGCGGAGCCTGACCGGAACCAGCGACCGGCACAATGAGCGCGTGAGCTCCGACCGACCTCGACCCGACCGCGGCCGGCGCGCCCGCATGACCGGGCCCCAGCGCCGCGAGCAGCTCGTCGACGTCGGCCGGGCCCTCTTCGCCGACAAGGGGTTCGAGGCGACGACCGTCGAGGAGGTCGCGTCCCGAGCGAAGGTCTCCAAGCCCGTCGTGTACGAGCACTTCGGCGGCAAGGAGGGCCTGTATGCCGTCGTCGTCGACCGCGAGATCCAGTCCCTCCTCGGGCGGATCACCACCGCCCTCGACGAGGGCACGAGCGCCCGCAACCTGCTGGAGCGGGCGACGATGGCGTTGCTCGACTACATCGAGAGCAGCACCGAGGGCTTCCGGATCCTCGTGCGCGACTCCCCGCCCGGCCAGTCGACCGGCTCGTTCGCGAGCCTCCTCGGCGACGTCGCGGCGCACGTCGAGCACCTTCTCGCGGTCGAGTTCAAGGCCCGCGGGCTAGACCCGAAGTCGGCGCCGATCCACGCCCACATGCTCGTCGGGATGGTCGCCCTGACCGGGCAGTGGTGGCTCGAGCGGCGCAAGTACAAGAAGACGGAGGTCGCGGCGCATCTCGTCAACCTGGCCTGGAATGGCCTGGCCGGTCTCGACCCGAAGCCGACCCTCGAGACCCTTTCCGGCCAGGGATGAGTCAGCGGCCCACGGGGAGGACGACCGTGAGGCCGAGGATCCCCGGGAAGCCGACGACGATCGGCTCGGCGCGGGACACGCCTCGCTGGGCCGCCTTGAACTGGCCACCGCTCTTGACCGTGCAGCTGAGCGTCGCGGTCCCGCTACCGTCACACTGCCAGGCGCGGTTCTCCGCGGTCAGGGTGCCGACTCCGAATCGGCTGGTCAGCGTGACACGCAGCCCGGGCGTTGCGGCGGGGATCTGCACCCACGCCTCCCCGTCTGCGCTCACGCGACCCAGCACCGTGAGCTGCCGAGCCGGCGCTGGTGTCGGGCTCGTCGGCGGGGTGCTCGGCGGCGGGCTCGTGGATGACGGGGTGCCCGGCTGGGATGGCGCGGAGGGCGGGCTGCTCGGCCGCGAGGTGGGCGGCGAGGACGAAGCAGACGTCGGTCCTCCCGTCGGGGTGGTGGGGCCCGAGCCGCCGGCTGGACTCGCTGGTGGCGCTGCCGCGGTCCAGGTCGAACCGGGCGTTCCAGTACCGGACGTCGGCGCGACCCCCGCAGAGCCTGTGCTCGTGCCCGTGCCGGCACCACTCGGAGCGGAACCGCCGCCCGCGCCCGGAGCCGACGGAGTGCCTGCCCCAGCTCCGCCGCCGGCCGAGGGCGAGAGCCCGGGCGACCCCGAGACGGACGCGCCTCGTGGCGTCCCGGGGACCGCCCGGGTGGCAGGTCCACCCTTGGTGGGGGCGGCCCCCGCGCTGCCGCTGCCCTGGGTCGGGGTGCCGACGACGTCGCTGGCGACAGTGGCAGGAGCGTGTGCCGCGCCGGGAGACGCCCCGACGACGCCGGCGCCGATGACGATTGCGGCGGCCACGGACGAGGCAACCGCCGCGACCTGCTGCCCCACGACGACCACCTGGCTCGCTGACGACCCGGCCGCGGAGGAGCCCTCCGGTCTGATCGCTGACCACCCCGCCGGGTCGGCCGACGCGCCTGAGGCGCCGGCGACCCCACCGACGCTGAGCCCGGCCAGTGCCCCGGCCGAGACGAAGCCCGGCGTCGAGACACCGGCGAGCAGGATGAGCGGCACGAGCAGCGCCGGGAAGCCCGCGTTGATCTCGGTCAGCTCGGCGGCCACCGTCGCGGCGTGCGGACACTGCTCCAGGTGCTGGCGGACCCGCTGGCCCTGCCGCTTCGGCAGTCGGCCCCGCACGTGGGCGCCCAGGTGGTTCATCGTCCAGCGGCACTCGTCGCTGTCGGCAGACGCAGCCCGTCGGCTCGCGTGGGCGTCGAGGTAATGCGCCCGCAACGCCTCACGCGCGCGGACCGCGCTGGCCGACACCGCATTGGCGGTCATGCCCAGCACCGGGGCGAGGGTCCGTGGCGCCTCCCCCTCCACGGTGGTGTGCCAGAGGACGCGCTGGTCCCGCTCGGACAGGCCGGCGAACGCCTCGCGCACCAGGTCCGCGTCGATCCCGTCGCCCGGGAAGTCCTCGAGCACCGGGTCGGTCAGCGCCTCGAGATCGTCGCTTTCGGCAGGCACGACGCGCAGGTCCCGCCGGGCATTGTCGACCGCGACCGTCCGCACGGCCGAGAGGAAGTAGGACCGGAAGTGTTCCTCGGGCCCCTTCCCATCCTGGATCAGCGACAAGACCCTGGCGCTCGCCTCGGCCACGATGTCCTCCGCTGACGAACGACCCCGGTATCGGGAGGCCACGGCATAGGCCGCTGGGAGGTGCCGCCGCCACAGCTCGCCGAAGGCCTCGGCCGACCCCGAACGCGCCTCCCCGAGCAGCTCGAGGTCTGCGGCGGACGACCAGGAATCGCTCGACCACAGGGTCACGTCGACCGACACGCGCGCATCCCTCCGGCAGGCAACCAGCGGTAAGTAGAGGTCACCAGTGTGCCAAGGGTGGCGCGGCAGAGTCGACATTTGGGCATTTCGCCCACAATTACGGCTCGGTCTTCCGAGTGGTCCCCTCCACGAAACCACCCGGAAGACCGAGTCTCGGGACGGCCACGGGCTTGTCGCGAGCCCGCTGGTGCCCCTCCCCTGACGATGGGGGCGACCGTGTCCGTCACTGTGTATGACGGGCCCGCCGACGGATCATGACGGGCTTTTTGGGACTTTCGGGAAAATTCTTGTCGGCCGCCTCAGCGCGAGACTTTTCGGGCCACGGCGAAGATCCGTGAGAACGGGAAGAGCACGCCGAACGGCCGGCGCGGATAGGCGCGCTCCAGCTCAGCGGCATACGCGTCGAGGAAGGCGTCCCGCTCAGGGCCCTCCTCGAGGACACCGAGCACGGGGCGCAGTCCCGTCCCCTTGACCCACTCCAGCACCGGGTGCGGGTCACCCTCCGCTGAGGGCAGCACCTGCTGGTAGGTCGTCTCCCACACGTCGACGTCGGGAGTGAGGCCGAGGAGGAGCGCGGCATAGGTCTCGGGGAGGGCGACGGCGGCCGCCCGGTCGAGCCCAGGCCGCAGCTCGTCCGCCCGCGGCTGGCGGGCCGCGACCTCACGCATGAGCCGGTGTGAGGGCGCGCCGAAGTTCGACGGCACCTGCAGCGCGAAGGTCCCACCGGGTGCGAGGGCTGCCACCCACTCCGGCACGAGGCGCAGGTGCGACGGGACCCACTGGAGGGTGGCGTTCGTGACGAGCACGTCGACGGCTTCGCCGCACGAGCCCGGGTCCCACTCCTCGGCGCTCGCCTCGACCCACTCGACCCGCCCCTCCGAGTCCAGCGACCGCGCCCTCGTGAGCATCTCCGGCGAGCTGTCGATGCCGATCACCCGCGCCTCCGGCCACCGGTCGGCCAACGTCAGCGTCTGATCGCCCGGCCCGCAGCCGAGGTCGACGACGACCTGCGGGTCTGCGGCCGTGACCCGGGCGAGCAGGTCCCGCATGGGTCGGCCGCGGTGGTCGGAGAACTGCTGGTACTGCTCCGGGCTCCACCGGGCATCGGCGCTCTGCGACATGTCGGTCCTTTCTTTCGATGTCAAGACTCTTGACGGCACTAGAGTGGGTTCATGAGCCGCGAGCGCGACGACGTCGACGAGATCCTCGCCGCCTGGCGCCGCGAGCGCCCCGACCTCGACGTCTCACCACTCGAGGTCCTCTCCCGGGTCTCACGGCTGGCCCGCCGGCTCGACCTGGCCCGGGGCTCGGCCTTCTCCGAGCAGGGCCTCGAGGGATGGGCGTTCGACGTCCTGTCGGCGCTGCGACGCGCTGGCGACCCGTACGAGCTCTCCCCGGGACAGCTCGTCCAGCAGACCCTTGTCACGAGCGGCACGATGACGAACCGGGTCGACCGGCTCGAGCGACGCGGCCTCGTCGAGCGCCGCCCCGACCCGGGCGACCGGCGCGGCGTGCACGTCCGGCTCACCGACACGGGCCGCGAGGTCGTCGACCGGGCGATGGCCGAGCTCATCACCCAGGAGAAGTCGATGCTGAGCCACCTCTCCACCACTGACCAGCGGCTGCTCGCCGGGCTGCTACGGCGCATGCTCGCCCCGCTCGAGGCCCGCGACGCCTGACCCGTCGGCGGCCCGGCCTGCTCGAGCCGGGTTGGGCGCTTCCCTCCCCCGCACCACCCCGAGAACCGGCCAGGGTCGACGGTGGCAACCGCCGAAGTTCCCTGCTGCTCGGTGCGTCGGGGCCGGGCCATGCTCAGCGCGCGGCCTGCTGGAACTCGAGTCGGTTGCCGACCGGGTCGCTCGTGTGGAACCGGCGCAGCCCGGGGATCCTGTCGTCCCACGTCACGCTCACCCCGGCCGCCTCCACGGCGCCCGCCAGCGACTCGACGTCGGCGACCGCGAGGCCCGGGTGCGCCTTGCGCGCCGGCCGGAAGTCGTCCTCGATCCCGACGTGGATCTCGGCGCCGCCGGCCCGGAACCACGCTCCGCCGCGGGCCCGGAGCAGCTCGGGCTTGTCGACCTCGGTCATCCCGAGCACCCCGACGTAAAACTCGCGCATCCGGTCCTCGCAGCCCGCCGGACCGGAGACCTGGACGTGGTGCAGAAACATCTCCATGGCTCAAAAGTATCTTGATATCAAGATACTTTCAAGGGTTCAGCCGACGACCTCCGCCGCCTCGAGCCACTCCGCCTCGAGCTGGTCCCGCTCGGCGACGACGTCCTGCAGCCGCGCGCTGAGGTCGGCCAGCGCCTCGGGGTCCGTCGCCTTCTGGGCCATGTCCGCGTGCAGCCGCTCCTCCCGCTCCGACAGCCGGCTCAGCTGCTTCTCGATCCGCGCCATCACCTTGCGCGCCTCCCGCTGCTCGGCCGCGCTGGCCGCCCCGGCCGCACCGACCGAAGACGGTATGCCGTTCGCCTGGCCGACAGGCATACGCTCGATCGCGCTGGTGGCCGCGTGGCGAAGGCGCAGGTACTCGTCGACCCCGCCGGGCAGGTCGCGCAGCTTGCCGTCGCCGAGGAGCGCCAGCTCGTGGTCGCAGACCCGCTCGAGCAGGTAGCGGTCGTGGCTGACGACGACGAGGGTGCCGGCCCAGCCGTCGAGGACGTCCTCCAGCGAGGTGAGGGTCTCGATGTCGAGGTCGTTGGTGGGCTCGTCGAGGATGAGGACGTTCGGCTCGGCGAGGAGCAGCCGCGTCAGCTGCAGGCGGCGACGCTCCCCACCGGAGAGGTCGCCGACGCGGGCCTGCTGCCGGCCGCCGGGGAAGCCGAGGCGGGTGGCCAGCTGCGAGGCGCTGATCTCCTTGCCGCCCAGGGTGGTCCACTGACGGACGTCCTCGATCGCCTCGATCACCCGCCAGTCGGTGAAGCGCTCGAGCTCGCGGACCTCCTGGGTCAGGTGGGCGATCTGCACCGTCTTGCCGACCTTGCGCCGGCCGCTCTGCAATGGTTGCTCGCCGGTCAGGGCACGCAGCAGGGTCGACTTGCCGGCGCCGTTGACGCCGACGAGCCCGACCCGCTCTCCGGGGGCCAGGCGCCAGGTGACCCGGTCGAGGATCGTGCGCTGCTCCGGCGGCTCGCCGAGCACCACCGTCGCGTCCTCGAGGTCGATGACGTCCTTGCCGAGCCGGGTCGTCGCGAAAGCAGTCAGCTCCACGGTGTTGCGTGGCGCCGGCTCGTCCGCGATGAGGACGTTCGCCGCCTCGATCCGGAACTTCGGCTTGCTCGTGCGGGCCGGGGCTCCCCGACGCAGCCAGGCGAGCTCCTTGCGCATCAGGTTGGCGCGCCGGTCGGCGACGACACCGGCCATCCGGTCACGCTCGGCCTTCGCCAGGACGTATGCCGCGTAGCCACCCTCGAAGACGTTGACGTGGCCCCCCTCGACCTCCCAGGTCAGGCTGGCGTACGCGTCGAGGAACCACCGGTCGTGGGTGATGGCAACGGTTGCGTTGCCGGGGCGGGGCCGCTGCGTCGTCAGGTGGTCGGCGAGCCAGGCGACCCCTTCGACGTCGAGTTGGTTGGTCGGCTCGTCGAGTAGCAGCAGCTCCGGGTCCTCGACGAGCAGGCGGGCGAGGGCGACGCGTCGCCGCTCACCACCGGACTTCGGTCCGATGACGCTGTCGAGACCGCCGATGCCCTGGCCCTCGACACCGCCGAGCAGGCCCGCCAGGATGTCGCGGATGCGGGGGTCCCCGGCCCAGACGTGCTCCGGGCGGTCGCCGAGGACCGCCTCGCGGACGGTCCAGGTCGGGTCCAGGGCGTCGTCCTGGGCGAGCATGCCGACCCGGATGCCGCCCTCGCCGCCCTGCTTGGCGACGCGCCCTTCGTCAGCCTCCTGCAGCCCCGCCATGACCCGGAGCAGGGTCGACTTGCCGCCGCCGTTGACGCCGACGATGCCGATCCGGTCGCCCGTGAGGACGCCGATGCTGACCTCGTCGAGCACATGGGTCGTGCCGAAGACGAGGGAAACCTTGTCGAGGGTGATGAGGTTCGCCATGCGGTGGGGTGTCAGTCCTGGGTGGAGGTATTGGGGTGGTCGTTTCGCTGATCGAATTACCTCGAACCCGGGAGAGTTGGGGGCGCTCCTCCGCTGGTTCGAGGTATTGGGGTGGGTGGTCGTCTCGGCTGCCGCGCTACCTCATACCGGCGTGCGCGGGGCCGGGACGACGTGGGCGCCGTGCACGGGGCCCCTCGCGCGGCGGATGTCGCGGCAGAGAGCCGCGGCCGACAGCGAGACGGACAGGTCGAGCGCCGCCTCGTGGCTGGCCGTGAGGAAGGCGACGGTCGGCCCCGACCCGGACACGATGGCCCCGAGCGCCCCGAAGTCGATGCCCGCCTCGCACAGCTCGCGCAGCTCCGGCCGGAGAGAGAACGCCGCCTCCTCGAGGTCGTTGGCGAGCGCTGAGCCGAGCGCCTCCGGGTCTCCCCGACGCAGCGCCGCCATGAGCCGGGCGCTCACCCGGGGCTCTGGCACCGCGGAGCCGGCGCGGAGCCGGTCGAGCTCCGAATAGACCTCGGGCGTCGACAGGCCGGTGCCGCTGACCGCGAAGACCCAGTTGAAGCTGCCCCGGGCGAGGACCGGCGTCAGCTGCTCTCCGCGACCCGATCCCATGAGGTTGCCGCCCGTCAGCGGGAAGGGGACGTCGCTGCCAAGCTCGGCGGCCAGCTCGCTCAGCTCGTCGCGCTCGAGGGCGAGCCCCCACAGCTGGTCACAGGCGAGGAGCGTCGCGGCTGCGTCCGCGGAGCCACCCGCCATACCTCCGGCGACGGGAATGTCCTTGTCGATGCGGATCGTCAGCGCCTCGGCGATGTTGGCCCGCTCGGCGACGAGCTGGGCGGCGCGGACAGCGATGTTGTCGGCGCCGGTCGGGATGAGGTCGGCGTAGTGCCCGGCCGCCACGACCTGCCACTCGTCGGACCGGGACACGCTCACCTCATCGTGGAGGGAGACGGCCTGGAAGACGGTGGCGAGGCCGTGGTAGCCGTCGGGGCGGCGTGGCCCGACGCGCAGCTCGAGGTTGACCTTGGCGGGCGCGCGCACGGTCACGACCTCGGGGAGCGTCGAGACGGTCGTCATGCCGTTACCTTATGCGCGCCTCGGGAGTCACCGCCGAGGCATGGGCCTCGGCGATGCGGGCGAAGGCGCTGATGTCGAGCTGCTCGCCGCGCGCCTTGGGGTCCACACCGGCCGCGACGAGGGCCGCCTCGGCCGCCTCGGCGGAGCCGGCCCACGGGGCGAGGGCCTTGCGCAGCGACTTGCGCCGCTGAAGGAAGGCCGCGTCGATGCATCGGAAGACCTCCTCGCGGGAGGCGCTCGTCGCCGGCGGCTCGTGCCGGACGAGGGAGACGAGGCCGGAGTCGACGTTCGGCGCCGGCCAGAACACGTTGCGCCCGATCCGCCCGGCCAGCTCGACGTCGGCGTACCACGCGGCCTTGAGGCTCGGCACCCCGTAGATCCGGCTTCCCGGCTTTGCGGCGAGGCGCTCCGCGACCTCGAGCTGGACCATGACGAGGACCCGCTCGATGCTCGGGAAGTGCGCGAGGAAGGACAGCACCACCGGCACGGAGATGTTGTAGGGCAGGTTCGCCACGAGGGCCGTCGGCTTCGGCTTGGGCAGCGACGTGACGGTCAGCGCGTCGGCCGCGACGAGGCGCAGCCGGTCGAGGTGCTGGGGCTGCAGCTGGGCGACGGTTCCCTCGAGCGCCTCGGCGAGGCGCGGGTCGACCTCGATGGCGGTGACGTGCCGGACGACGGGCAGCAGTGCGAGCGTCAGGGAGCCGAGCCCGGGGCCGATCTCGACGACGACGTCATCGGGTCCGACGCCGGCGACGCGGACGATCTTGCGGACCGTGTTGGGGTCGACGACGAAGTTCTGACCCCACTGCTTCGTCGGCCGGATCTCGAGCCGAGCCGCCAGCCGTCGGATCTCCGCCGGGCCGAGCAGCGCGGAGTCCGGGGCGGAGGTCATGCCCCCACCCTATTGCCGTCCACGCCCCTCCCCGAACGGCCCGCTCGGGGTCGAGCGGGTCGGTGGACCATCCAGTTCGCCCTCGAACGGTCCGTTCGCGGCAAAGGGAGAGCGGGTGATCAGCCCTTGCAGCCCCACTGGGCCAGGCCGTTGTCCGCGTAGACGCGGTTCGCGACCGTGATCTGCTGCTCGCGGCTGGCGAGGTCGGCGCGGGACGCGAAGTCACCGCCGCCGTAGGCGCTCCAGGTGCCCGTCGAGAACTGCAGGCCGCCGTAGTAGCCGTTGCCGGTGTTGATGTGCCAGTTGCCGCCGGACTCGCAGGCGGCCACACGGTCCCACATCGCGGCCCGGGACAGGTCGAGGCCGCCGCCGGAGCTCGACCCGCCCGAGCTCGGCGTCGCGGCCGTCGACGGGGCCGGGCGCGACTTGGTCCCGATGAGCAGGATTCGGTTGACGGCGGACCTCGTGATCGCGGATGAGACCTCCTTCGTCGAGGTCACCTTGCCGTCGACGAGGGTCTGCTCGACCGTAAGGGTCCGCTCCCCTGCGCGGCCCGCGGTCTTGACCTTCGTCTGGTCGGTGAAGAGGTCGTTCGTCTCGGTGCGGATCGTCTTGTAGGCGACCGGCTCGGTCGTCGTCGTCCGCTTGGTCGTGACGCGCTTGACGACGATCTTGGCGCCGTTCGTGAGGACGGTGGCCACCGCGGGAGCCACCTGGTCCTTCTCGCCGAGTGCGACCCCGAGCTGGGCGAGGGCGTCGGAGACGGTCGCGGCCGTGACCGTGCGTTTCGTCGTCCTGCCGTCCGCGACGACGGTGACGTCCTTCGGCGTCGTGATCGACAGGGCGAGTCCATCTCGGCCGATGCTCTGCGACCGCGAGACGGACAGCTTGGCGCCCGGCGAGCGGACGCCGAGCGCCTCGAGCACGCCGTCGACCGTCGTCTCGGTGGTCTGGATCTGCTGGGTGCGGCCGTCGATCGTGATGGTGACCGGCCGGGAGTAGCTCACGTTGACGACGTCGCCGTCGTGCAGCTGAGCGCCCTCGGCCGGCGAGACGACGTCGGCGCTCGCGAGGGTGATGCCCTCCGAGTCGAGCAGGTCGCCGACAGTGCTGCCGAAGACGTGGGCCGGGGCGGCCTTGCCGTCGATCGTGAGGGTGACGGACTTGTCGAGCTGCGCCGCACCGACCCCACCGGCGGTGAGGAGGACGGCGGCGCCAGCGGCCGCGATGACCTGCGTCTTGCGTGAGATCAAAACTCTCCGAACGTCGTGCTCCCCAGCTGCGCACGCGCTCTCGGGTCACCGCTCGGAGGCCCCCCGGCAGCGTTGCCGGCGACCCTCGATGAGCGGCCGATGCGGGGTGGGCAACCGGCCAACGGTCATCCAGAGAAGCAGGCCATTCGTCAAATGGTCAAGTTCCGGTAACGACGGAACCCGCCCGGTCGACCGCGTCGAACCGCCTCAGCTCCAGGGGCCGTAGACCCGTTCGGAGTTGTCCGAGACGGCGCTGCAGAGCCGCGGTACGTCGACCCCGAGGACACCAGCCATGGCGCGAATCGTCAACGGCACCAAGTAACTTGCGTTCGTCGCGCCGCGATGCGGCATGGGCGTGAGGTACGGCGCGTCGGTCTCGACGAGGACCTGCTCGAGGGGCGTGACGCTGAGGGCGTCCCGCAGACCGCGGGCGTTCTTGAATGTGACGGTTCCCGCAAAGGAGAGGTAGTAGCCCCTAGCGACGCACTCCCGCGCCATCTCGAGGTCTCCGGAGAAGCAGTGGAGCACGGTCCGGTCCGGCGCGCCCTCCTCGGCGAGGATCCGCAGGACGTCCTCGTGCGCGTCCCGGTCGTGGATCTGCAGCGCCTTGCCGGTGCGCTTCGCGAGGTCGATGTGCCAGCGGAACCCGTCCTGCTGGACGGCCCGCCCCTCCGGCCCGGTCCAGTAGTAGTCGAGGCCCGTCTCCCCGATGGCGCGGATCCGGGGATGCGCCGCGTGCCGCTCCATCGTCTCGTACGCCGCTGCCAGCCTCCCAGCGTCCGCGAGCTTCGGGACTTCGTTGGGGTGCAAGGCGATTGCCCCGAGGATCTCCGGGAACCGGTCGACGACGTCCATCGTGAACTCGATCCCGTCGAGGTCGCAGCCGACCTGGACGAGCCTGGTCACGCCGACCGACTTCGCCTGGGTCAGGGCGTCCTCGACGGGGAACGGGGCGTCGCCCTCCCGGGTGATGTCGAGGTGGGCATGGTTGTCGACGACGTCGATGGGCAGGGGCTCGGGGGGATCCGGCAGCCCCCGGCGCCCCGAGGAGGACTGTGAGCTCACGCCTCCTCGCCTGTGGAGTCCTCGCCCGCGGAGTCCTCGCGGCGCATCCGCTCGATCTCCTCCTGGACGACCGACGGGTCGAACTTGGTGAAGACCGGCGTCGGCTTGGCGATGGGGGTCCCCACGACGACCGGACGGGACTCCCACGCGGGGGTGCCGGAGTAGTCACCGGTGATGACGGGGTAGGGCTTGCCGTTGTCGAGGTCGGTCACCTCGTCGAGCCGCGGCATCGGGGTGAAGTCCCCCTCACCGCCCATGACGCGGTGGACGCGGTTCGCCCCGTGCGGCAGGAACGGCGCCGTCATCGTGTTGAGGTCGGTGACCGCCTGGGCGAGGACGTGCAGCACCGTGCCGAGCCGCTCACGCTCGTCCTCCCCCTTGAGCTTGAAGGGCTCCGTGTCGGCGACGTACTTGTTCGCCTCGCCGACGATCCGCATGACCTCGCCGATGCCCTGCTTGAACCGCTGCCGCTCGATGAGGCGGCCGACCGTCTCGAAGCCGCCGCGCACGCTCGCGAGGAGGGCCTCGTCGACCGGCTCGAACGGGCCGGCCGGCGGGATCTCGCCGAAGCTCTTCGCGATCATCGACGCCGTCCGGTTGACCAGGTTGCCCCAGCCCGCGACGAGCTCCGAGTTGTTGCGCTGCACGAACTCGGCCCACGTGAAGTCGCTGTCCTGGTTCTCGGGCCCGGCGGCGCAGATGAAGTAGCGCAGCGGGTCGGCGCCATACCGGTCGAGCACGTCACGGACGTAGATGACGTGGCCGCGCGATGTCGAGAACTGCTTGCCCTCCATCGTCATGAACTCCGACGCGACGACCTCGGTCGGCAGGTTCAGCACGCCGTACTCCCCCGGCTCGCCGCCCTTGGCCCCGCGACCGGCATACGCGAGCAGCTCGGCCGGCCAGATCTGCGCGTGGAAGGTGATGTTGTCCTTGCCCTGGAAGTAGTACGACACCGCCTCCGGGTCGTTCCACCACTCCCGCCACCGCTCCGGGTCGCCGATCCGTCGGGCCCACTCGATCGAGGCCGAGAGGTAGCCGACGACCGCGTCGAACCAGACGTAGAACCGCTTGTGCGGCTGGTCGCGCCACCCCTCGATCGGCACCGGGATGCCCCAGTCGAGGTCACGCGTCATGGCGCGCGGCCGGACGTCCTCGAGGAGGTTCTTCGCGAACTTGATGACGTTGGGCCGCCAGGTCCCCGACGCCTCGCGGTCGTCGAGCCACTCGCGGAGCGCGTCGGCGAGCGCCGGCAGGTCGAGGAAGAAGTGCTGCGTCTCGACGAACTCGGGCGTCTCGCCGTTGATCTTGCTCCGTGGGTCGATCAGGTCGGTCGGGTCGAGCTGGTTGCCGCAGTTGTCGCACTGGTCGCCGCGCGCCTCGGGGAAGCCGCAGATCGGGCACGTCCCCTCGATGTAGCGGTCCGGCAGGGTGCGGCCCGTCGACGGGCTGATCGCGCCGCGGGTCGTCTCCTCGACCATGTAGCCGTTGCGCCAGTCGCCCGTGAACAGCTCCTGCGCGACCGCGTAGTGGTTGGCCGTCGTCGTGCGGGTGAACAGGTCGTAGGACAGGCCGAGGTCGGTCAGGTCGGTCGCGATGACGCGGTTGTACTTGTCGGCGAGCTCCATCGGCGTGAGGCCCTCCTTGTCCGCGAGGACGAGGATCGGGGTGCCGTGCTCGTCGGTGCCGGACACCATGAGCACGTCGTGGCCCGCCATCCGCATGTACCGACTGAAGACGTCGGAGGGCACGCCGAATCCGGCCACGTGGCCGATGTGGCGCGGGCCGTTGGTGTACGGCCAGGCGACAGCAGACAGGACTTTGCTCATGGCCCCCGATCCTAGGGCCGCACCGGCGGTCGGCTCATTCGCGTTCCGGGCGGCGAGCGCAGGTCACGTCACCGTCCCCGGCGGGCGCAGCGGCATACGGGTGGGTATGCCGCGCAGCTCCCACCCGCGGGAACCCGTGGCCCCTATCCTCACGTCCATGGGGAGCGCCGGATGGACCGGCGCCCGAACCGGGGGTGCCAGCATGAATCCGCTCGAGCAGTTCGACCCGGGCGGCACCGGCTTCGGCCCGGTCGTCCTCCTCTTCCCGGTCCTGCTCGTCGGCGTGGTGGTCGTGGGCGTCCTCGTCTATCGGGCCAACCAGCGCCGGATCGCCGCGCTGCAGGAGCTCGTCGCGAGCAACGGCTGGACGTGGCTGGGGGACGACAACCGGTGGGTCGACGCCTGGCGCGTGACACCGTTCGGCCGCGGCGACGGCCGCCGGGTCAAGGAGTGTGTGGCCGGCGAGTACCGGCAGGTGCCGTTCCTGTCCTTCACCTACGAGTACTACACCGAGAGCACGACCCGTGACGCCAACGGCAACACCCAGACGACCCGGCACTGGCACCACTTCGACGTGGCCGTGCTGCGGATCGGGGCGCCGATCCCCGACCTGCACCTGTCACCCGAGGGGGTCATGTCGCGGCTCGTCGACGGGCTCACCCGGCGGGACATCGACCTGGAGAGCGACGCGTTCAACCGGGCCTTCCGGCTGCACTGCGCCGACCGGAAGTTCGCCATGGACGTGTTCAGCGCACGCACGATGGAGTACGTCCTGTCGCGGCATCCGGTCTCCTTCGACTTCACCGGCGGCGACGCCCTCATGTGGCGCGACCGCCGCCGGAGCAGCGAGCCGCAGGTCTGGGGTCCGGGAGACCCGACGCTGCCGGTCGAGCAGGGCACCGAGCCGTTCGACGTCATGCTCACCGTCCTGACCGGCATCCCGGACTTCGTCTGGCAGGACCGCGGCGGCAAACCGCTCGTGCTCTCCCGGGGGATGCGGTGAGCGAGTCCCTCGCCGTGGTCCTCGCCGCTGCCGGGGGCTCACTCGTCGTGCTCGTGCTGTTCTGGTTCACGACCCACAACCGGCTCGTGCACCTGCGGCAGCACATCTCCGAGTCCCAGCGCGACGTCGACGTCGAGCTGAAGCGGCGCCACGACCTGGTGCCCCGTCTGGTCGAGGTGGTGCGGGCCGCGGCCGGGCACGAGCGGGCCCTCATCGCCACCCTGAGGGCCGAGCAGGTGCCCCTCTCGGGACCCCTGGCGCTCGTGGCCGAGCGGTCACCGCAGCTGCGCACCGCCGACAACTTCCTGGCACTCCAGCATCAGCTGGCGGAGACCGAGGACCGGCTCGCCGCGGCCCGCCGCATCCACGCCTCCAATGTCGAGCGCTACAACGAGCGCGTGCAGCGGGTGCCGACCAGCTTGGTCGCCCGGGCCGGCGGCTTCACCCCGGCCGCGTACGCCGACCTGGGCTGACGTCGGGGCTCAGCGCAGCGCCGTACCGCTCAGGCCCCTGCGGAGGCTCGAGCCGGCGGGACCGACGGAACGGCGCGTCCAGCAGCACGAGCATGACCAGCGCGACGCCTGACGCACTGACGATGTACCAGGGCCAGGGGCCGAGCACGGAGAGCAGCGAGGCGCTCCGGGGAGGCGCCGCGAGGAACATGTAGTTCGCGCCGGTCAGCCAGTCGAATGCGCCGAGGAACCCGGCATAGGCGACCGTGATCGTGAACACGCGCGTCACGGAGCCAGGCCGCGGGACGATCCGCAGCCCGACGACGAGGTAGCAGGCCGCGACCACGATGCCGACGTGACCGACCACGAACTCGAAGAACTCGAGGTGCGGGAAGCCGACAGCGAGGTCCGGCGTGAGGACCGCCTGGAGGGTGCCGGTGAGCCCCCAGAAGTAGGTGAGCTCGACGAGCAGCGCCTGCCCCGGGAACCAGCACGCCGCCGCCGCGACGACGAGCGCGACGTCGCACAGGGCCAGCGGCAGGGAGTCCTCGACGGACCAGCCGCCCTCGACCATGGGCCGCGCCACGAACACGATGGCGTCCGCGGCGAGGGTCGCCGCGATCGCGCGCCCGGCCCACCGGACCCATGGCCCGGGGCGACGCCGGCACGCCAGGCCCAGCGCGACGGTGATGGCCGCGCCGGCCGCGACCGCGACCCAGTAGGCGAGCGGGGTGCTCACGCCCCCATCATCACCCCGCCCGCTCCGGGCGACTCAGCTCTGGACCTCCAGCTTGATCGGGACGGCCTTGAGCGCCTTGCTGACCGGGCACTGCTCCTTGGCGCCCTCCGCCGTCTTCTTGAAGTCGTCGGCGCTCATGCCGGGGACGTTTCCCTTGACCGTCAAGGTGATTCCCGTGATGCTCGGCGGCGCGAAGTCGACGGACGCGGTCGTGTCGAGAGTCTCGGCGGGGTGGCCGGCCTGGGCGAGCATGTTGGACAGCTGCATCGCGTAGCAGGTCGCGTGCGCCGCGGCGATGAGCTCCTCGGGGCTCGTCTTGCCACCCGCCTGCTCTGCCCGTGCAACCCAGCTGACGTCGAACTGGCCGGCTCCGGACGTCTCGAGCTTCGCCGTGCCGCTGCCTTCGAAGAGGGTGCCTTCCCAGTGGGCGGACGCCGTGCGGGTGGTTGCCATCGTCACTCCTCGGTTCGTCGAACGACCGGCCGGAGCGGCCGGCCGCTTCCACCCTTACCCCACCTCGGTCGGTCTCACAAGGGCGGCGTCGTAGAGCGCCTTCTTCGACAGCCCGGTCCGAGCGGCCACGTCCGCGCAGACGTCCTTGAGCCGCTCCCCCGCCGCAACACGCTGCCGTATGCCGGGCAGTTGGCTCTCGAGGTCAGGCGCCACGGGTGTCGCGCCGGCGACGACGACCGTGATCTCGCCCCTGACCCCCTCGGCCGCCCACGGCACGAGCTCGGCAAGCGGGCCGCGGCGGACCTCCTCGTAGGTCTTCGTCAGCTCGCGGCAGACGGCGGCGGCCCGGTCGGCCCCGAAGGCGTCGCGCATCGCCGCCAGCGTCTCGGCCAGCCGGTGCGGCGCCTCGAAGAAGACCAGCGTGCGGCGCTCGTCGGCCAGCTCGGCGAGAGCCCGGCCGCGCTCGCCGGCCTTGCGGGGCAGGAAGCCCTCGAAGCAGAAGCGGTCGACCGGCAGCCCCGAGACGGCGAGCGCCATGAGCACGGCGCTCGGGCCGGGGACGCAGGTGACCCGGAGGTCGTGCTCGATCGCCGAGGCGACGAGGCGGTAGCCGGGGTCGGACACCGACGGCATACCGGCGTCGGTCACGACGACCACCCGATCGCCGGCCAGCAGCCGGTCCACGAGCTCCGGCGTGCGGGATGCCTCGTTGTGCTCGTGGTAGCTCAGCACGGTCCCGGTCGGCGTGACGCCGAGGTCAGCGAGCAGCCGCTTGAGGCGCCGGGTGTCCTCGGCGGCGATGACATCGGCGCTGGCCAGCTCGTCGCCCAGCCGCGGCGCCGCGTCCCGGGGGTCGCCGATGGGGGTGGCCGCCAGGACGAGGACTCCGCTCATGCCCGACATCCTCCCCTGTCCCCGCCCGAGAGCACATTCCCCCACCCTCGATAGCACCGTCCGCGTGCACTTCTCCCGATCGAGAGCTCAGCCCTCGGGTCCGGCTGCAGCGGAGGCGGCCCGGGTCAGGCGGGCGGCCATCCCGCGCATGACGTCGAGCAGCTCGGGCGGGTCGAGGACCTCGATGTCCCATGGCAGCGCACCGAGGTGCAGGGCCATCCACCGCAGGTCACTCCCACCCGCCTCCAAGATGGCGTGCCGCGGGCCGTCGGCGGCCACCGTCCCGACGGACGCGGGCACGACGCGCTCCACCGCATCCTTGGGCGCGGCGATCCGCACGCGCGCCACGTGGTCGTATGGCGCCTGGCTGATGGCTCGCCGCACGTACTCGGCGGCGTCCGGCGCCTCTCGCGGCCGGAAGCGCCAACCGCGCGACTCGACCTCTTCCATCCGGTCCAGCCGGAAGGTGCGCCAGTCGTCCCGGTCGAGGTCGAAGGCGAGCAGGTACCAGCGCCGCCCGGTCGCCACGAGACGGTAGGGCTCGACGCGACGCTCGCTGGGGCCGCGAGGAGCGTTGTAGGAGAAGGTGATCCGCTCGTTGCCTCGGATGGCGCGGGCGATGGTGAGCAGTGTCGTGCCGTCGACGCTGGGCGTGGGACCGTCAAGGGTCACGGTCGAGCGGTGGATCGCCTCGACCTGCGAGCGCAGGCGGGCGGGCAGGACCTGGTCGAGCTTGGCGAGGGTGCGGACCGCGGCCTCGCCCAGTCCGACCACCGTCCCACCGGCCGCGAGGCGCAGACACACCGCGACGGCGACCGCCTCGTCGTCGTCGAGCAGGAGCGGTGGAAGGCGCCGGCCGGTCCCGAGCTGGTAGCCGCCTCCCGCACCGTGCTCCGCGCGCACGGGATAGCCGAGCTCCCGGAGCCGCTCGACATCGCGCCGCACGCTCCGGGTCGTCACCCCGAGCCGCTCGGCGAGCTCGGTCCCGCTCCACGTGGGCCGGGACTGCAGGAGGTCGAGCAGGCGCAGGATCCGCGCCGTGGGCCCGAGGGTGGGTGCCGCCATGGGTACCAGCATGCCGCACGCTGCGGACCGTTCCTGTCCTATATGGGTGCCACGCTGGTCCCATGACGACGACAGACACGGTCACGTGCGCGACGACCATCCGCGAGACGTTGCTCGAGCAGCTCGACTGGCACTGGACGCAGCAGCTCCGGCCCCGGTTCGACGGCCTCACCGACGACGAGTACTTCTGGGAGCCCGCACCCGGATGCTGGAACGTCCACCCGCGGGGACAGGGCAGGACCGAGCTCCAGGGCGGTTCGGGCGAGTTCACGGTCGACTTCGCCCACCCCGCGCCGACGCCCACACCGGTGACGACCATCGCGTGGCGGCTCGCCCACCTCGTCGTGGGTGTCCTCGGCGCCCGGGTGCACGGCCACTTCGGTGGCCCGGAGGTCGACTACCTCGGCTTCGACTACGCCGGGACAGCGGACGGCGCGCTCAGCCAGCTCGACGAGATGTATGCCGCCTGGCTCGCCGGGGTGCGCACCTGGAGCGACGAGGACCTCCTCGAGCCGTCCGGCCCGGCGGAGGGACCGTGGCACGAGATCCCCCGGGCCGGCCTCGTCCTGCACATCAACCGCGAGGTCATCCACCACGGCGCCGAGGTCGCCCTCCTCCGCGACCTCTGGGGGCACCGCACCGACTGACAGCCAGTGCACCCTCGATCCGGAGAACTGCACTCTCGATCCAGAAAAGTGCACTCTCGATCCGGAAAAGTGCACTCTCGATCGATGAAGAGATCGAGCGTGCAGTAGTTCCGATCGAGCGAGCAGTTGTTCCGATCGACAGCCCGACAGAAACATCGAGAAACCCACCGAAGGAGAGCCCACCATGCCCGGAAGCGTCCGACCCGTCATCGATGAGCGCGACGGCCTCATCACCTACCTCGACCAGCAGCGCGACGCCTTCGCCTCCGCCGCCTACGGCCTGACCGAGGAGCAGATCCGGCTCGCCCCGACCGCCGGCAGCCTGACGATGGGCGGCCTGCTCAAGCACGTCGCGACGTGCGAGCAGAGCTGGGTCGAGCGGATCGAGGCCGCCCCCAACCCACCCAGCCCGGACGCCCGCTCCGTGGAAGCCCGCGCCGCGGCATACGGGAGCGACTTCCTCGTCACGGACGACGACACCCTCGACGGCCTGCTCGCCCAGCTTGCAGCCGTCGGTGACCGGACCCGCGAGATCCTCCGCACGGCCGACCTCGACGCGCCGGTGCCGGTCCCCCGCGACGCGCCCTGGTTCCCGAAGGACCTCGAGGCTTGGTCCGTCCGGTGGGTCGTGCTGCACCTCATCGAGGAGCTGGCCCGGCACGCCGGCCACGCCGACATCGTCCGAGAGTCGATCGACGGAGCGACGATGTACGAGCTGGTGGCGGGGCGCGAGGGGTGGCCCGAGACACCTTGGCTCAAGCCGTGGCGTCCAGGCGTGAATGCCTGACGAGCTAGGGCGGAGATCGCACGCGATCGTCGCGATCGGGCTCTCGAGTCAGGGCGACAGCCGGTCGGTGAGGAACTCGCGCACGGCTGCGACGGCCGCCGGGTGACGCTCGGCAGTGAGCGTCGCGTGCCCGCGGCCGTCGAGCTCGACGGCGATGAAGCCGTCACCGAGCAGGTCGCGCAACGTCTCGAACCGCGTCCCCGTGGACCAGTCGGACCGGTAACGCACCCCCAGCACCGGACAGCCGGACGCGACCCGCTCGGCGACGCGCTCCACGTCGGCCGGCGCGAGCCCCAGGTCCGCGGTCCGCCGCGCACCGAGCGGCAACGGGGTCGCGGGCTGCGCGAGCACGGGCGCGACGACCACCGGATCGACCATCATCGCGAGGGCGAACCCACCGGTGACGCACATCCCGACGACGCCGACGCCCGGGCCGCCTGCCGCCTCGTGCAACGACCGCGCCAGGCTGCGCAGCCACCCCGCGAGCGGGCTCGTGCGCCGGGTCGCGAGCAGCGCGAACTCCCGCGAGACGCAGAGCCGCGCGACGACCGCAGCCGCCTCCCCCGGGCGCGGCGCGACGCCGGCCGAGCCGAACAGGTGCGGCAGCGCGACGCTGAAGCCCGCGTCGACGAGCTCGTCCCCGAACGCGACGACCTCGGGCGTCAGCCCCGGGCTCTCATGGATGACGACGACGCCGGGCCCCGCGCCCCGGCGGTAGACGTCGAACGCCCGCCCCTCCGACACGTGGCGCCCCCGGTCCCAGACCGAGAGTGCCGACATGTCCCGCAGCCTAGAGTGAACTGCATGTCGTATGCCGCAGAGCTGGGCTCGCCTGTCCGTGACCCGGCCGCTGTGGCGGGCACCGAGCGGCGCGGCATCCTGCGCGAGACCATCATCGTCCTCGGTCTCAGCCTCGGCGCCTCGGCGATCTGGTCGGTCCTGCAGATCATCGACAAGCTGACGCGCAACGTCCCGCTCCGGGCGCAGACCACGACGATGAACTCGTCGGTCACCCCCGACCGTCCGTGGCTCGACCTGACCTACCAGCTCGTCGGCATCGCCCTCGCGCTCGTCCCGGTCCTGCTCGCCGTCTATCTCCTCGGCCGGGTCCTCCGCCCCGCCCCCGGCGTCCGCCCGACCCGGTTCCTCGGCCTCGACCGGACCCGCCCCGGCAAGGACCTCGCCTGGGGCCTCGGCCTCGCCGCCGTCATCGGCATCCCGGGGCTCGGCCTCTACCTGCTCGCCCGGCAGCTCGGCGTCAACACGAACGTCGCCGCCGCCAACCTCGCGGCGGTCTGGTGGTCTGGGCCGGTGCTGGCCCTCGCCGCCATCCAGAACGCCCTCCTCGAGGAGGTCGTCATGGTCGGCTACCTCTTCACCCGCTGGCGCCAGATCGGCTGGTCCTGGCCGGCGGTCCTGATCGGGTCGGCGGTGATCCGGGGCAGCTACCACCTCTACCAGGGGTTCGGCGGCTTCATCGGCAACATCGCGATGGGCCTGATCCTCGGGTTCTTCTTCCTCCGCAAGCGCCGGGTCATGCCCCTCGTCGTGTGCCA
>NZ_JBQCCV010000214.1:0-19999 GCF_051961875.1 Intrasporangium sp.
GCCTCCGCGTGCACCTTCGCCACGAGCGGGCACGTCGCGTCGATGACGTCCAGCCCTCGGCGTCGGGCCTCGGCCCGGACCTCCGGTGCGACGCCGTGGGCCGAGAACACCACCGTCGCGCCTTGCGGGACCTCGCCGAGCTCGTCGACGAAGATCGCGCCCCGCGCCTCGAGGCGGCGCACCACGTGGCTGTTGTGGACGATCTGCCGCCGCACGTAGACCGGTGCCCCGCGCTGGTCCAGTGCCCGGTCGACCACCTCGATGGCCCGCACCACGCCTGCGCAGAACGAGCGCGGCGCGGCGAGCAGGACCCGACGGGGGCCGATGGCGTCGCCCCAGGCCGTGAGCGGGCCCGCGAGCTCCGGAATGGCCCGCAGCGCCGTCCGGACGCGGCGCAGGGTCGCCGGCCGCAGGAGCGGCTCGCCCGCTGGATCGGCCACGACACGGATGACGGCCCGCGCCGCCCCTCGGGCCGGTCGGAGGAGCCACACCGACTCCATGTCGGCGGCGAGCACGCCGTCGGCCGCGAGGGACCTGCGCTCGCGGTTCGTCACGACATGGGAGACGCTCGCGATGGGGCCGGCCTGGACCGGCAGGCCATGCTGGCGCAGCGCGCGGGCGAGCAGCGGCGCGCTCGGGCACGGCAGGGCGGCGCCGTGCGGGGGGCGCACCTCCGTCGCGACGACGACGTCACCGGGCACGAGGTCGGGAGCCACCCCGGCCCCGATCCCCACGACCGCGACGGCGTCGGCGTGCCGCACCCGTGGGCTGGCCGCCGCACGCGCGGCAGACTTCGGCCCGACACCGGTTCGCGCCACCTGGGGAACGAGCGGAGCCCGGCGCAGCGCAGCCGCCTCCCTGGCGGAGGGCGTGCAGACGAGCAGGGTGCTCATGGCGCGCTCCGGACGTAGCGGGCCAGGGCGCTGACGGGGAACACGAGGCGGTAGAGGTGGTAGTTGATGTAGAAGTCGCCGGGGAAACCGGTGCCCGTGTACTCCGGCTCGTCCCACCCGCCGTCGTCCTCCTGGTGCTCCACCAACCACTCGATCCCACGCCGTACGGCAGGCGACCCGGCCTCGCCGGCGGCGAGGAGGCCGAGCAGGGCCCAGGCGGTCTGTGATGCCGTGGAGGTGCCCCGGCCCCGGGCCGACGGCTCCCGGTAGGAGCGCAGGTCCTCGCCCCAGCCGCCGTCCGGGTTCTGGACCTCCTCGAGCCAGGCGACGCCGCGCCGCACGGGGGTCTCCGCGGGATGGACACCGACCGCGACCAGGGCGGGGAGCGCGGCCCCCGTGCCGTAGACGTGGTTGGCTCCCCAGCGGCCGAACCAGGACCCGTCCGGCTCCTGTTCGCGCAGCAGCCACGCGAGCCCGGCGCGGGCAGCCGACGTCTGCCCGCGTCCGGTCAGCGCGAGCATCTCGACGACGTGCGCGGTGACATCTGCGCTGGGCGGGTCCGTCACGGCGCCGAAGTCGCAGAAGGGCAGGGCCAGCGGCAGCGTGCTGGTGTTCTCGGCATCGAAGGCGGCCCAACCGCCGTCTCGGCACTGCATGCCGACGACCCAGTTCACCCCACGCTCGGCCGCGGCGGTGCCGCCCGCGCCGACGCGCTCCAGCCCGAGGACCACCTCGGCTGTGTCGTCGACGTCGGGATAGAAGTCGTTGTCGAACTCGAAGGCCCAGCCCCCGGGCGCGAGGCCGGGTCGGCGCACCCTCCAGTCACCGCGCGCACCGATCTCCTCGCCGACGATCCAGTCGACGGCCCGCGCGACCATCGGGTCGTCGCTGCCGACCCCCGCGTCGCCGAGCGCGACGAGCGCGAGCGCCGTGTCCCAGACCGGTGACTGGCAGGCCTCCATCCGCCGCACCGGCCCGTCCGGCCCCGGCTCCTCCACGGTGAACCGCTGCCACCCTGCGAGGCCGAGCCGCATGACCGGCTCGTCGACCGGTCGCCCGAGGGCGTGCAGCGCCATGAGCGAGTAGACCCACGGCGGCTGGATGCCGCCCCACGAGCCGTCGGCCTCCTGGCGCTCGACGATCCACCCCTCCGCCCGCCGCAGCGCGTGCTCCCGCAGCCGCCGGGGGTGGTGCCGCTCGAGGATGTGCAGGACCTTGTCGAGGCCGCCACCGAGCAGCGCCCGCCGACCAGCCCGGGTCACGAGCGGGTATGCCGCTGGGCTCGCCGCGTCGGGAGGTGCCCCTCCCTGCTGGGCCGGCCCGCCGCCATACAGCTCGGCGATCTCGAAGCCGAGGTCGGACTGCGGCCGCAGCGCCATGAGCACCGCGATCGGGACGATCGTCTGCCGCGCCCAGCATGCGAAGTCGTGGACGGACAGCGGGAGCCACGTGGGCAGGAGGATCTGCTCGACCGGGACGACGGGGAGCTCGTCCCAGGGCCAGAGGCCGAAGAGGGCGAGCCAGAGGTGGGTGAAGACCCGGGTCCGTTCGACTCCGCCGAGGGCGAGGATCACGGCGCGCGCCCGCACGAGGTGCGGTGCGGCGGGACTGTCCCCGGCGAGGCGGAGCGCGAGGTAGGCCTCGACGGTGGTCGAGAGGTCCGGCGGGCCCTCGTGGAACGTCGCCCACGAGCCGTCCGGCCGCTGCTTCGTGCGGATCCACCGGGCGGTCCACTCGGTCTCGCGCGCGGTCCGGATGCCGAGGAACTGGCGCATCAGGAGGTCCTCGGCGTCGATCGTGACGTTCGTCTCGAGCTCACCCTTCCACCAGCCGTCGGCGTGCTGCAGGGCGCGCAGCCGGGCCACGGCGCGGTCGAGGGCGAGCGCAGCGGGCGTCGGCTCCCACAGCTCCGTTGTCGCGTCCCGGTCGGCTTGCATCGTCATGGGCGGCCGCCTCAGTGGTCCCTGCCGGCGAGCCGGGTCGCCATGGCGGACAGGGGCGCCGCCCGGCGGGCGTCCGGGAAGACGTCGGCGAGGACGCCGAGCGCGATGTCGAGCTCGGCAGCGGCCCGGTGTTCGGCCCAGCGGCGCCCCCCGGCCTCCTCGACGAGGGTGGCCGCCTTTGCGAGCTCGTCCTCGTCGAGAGAGGCCTCCCGCCGGTAGAGCGCCCGGAGGGCGGCACCGGCCGTCGTGTCGGAGGCGAGCGCGGCGACGACGGGCGCCGTCTTCTTCCGGGAGCGAAGGTCGGACAGGACCGGCTTGCCGGTGCGTTCGGGGGCGCCCCAGATGCCGAGCAGGTCATCGTCGAGCTGGAAGGCGAGGCCGACCCGTTCTCCGAACTCGGCGAGCGCGGCCGCGTAGCGTGCCGGTGCGTCGGCGAGCATCGGCCCGATCGAGCAGGAACACGCGAGCAGCGCGCCGGTCTTGTCGGCCTCCATACGGAGGCACTCCTCGGGGGTGACGTCCTCGCGGGACTCGAAGGCGAGGTCGGCGGCCTGTCCCGCGATGAGGCGCCGGGTCGTGGCCGCGAGGGCCTGGACCGCGAATCCGACGGTGGGGGAAGGTGCCTCGGCGAGGACCTCACCGGCGAGGGCGAGCATTGCGTCGCCGGCGAGGATCGCGGCCGACAGCCCGAAGGTGGCCCAGACGGTCGGCCGGTGGCGTCGCCGTTCGTCGCCGTCCATGACGTCGTCGTGGACGAGGGAGAAGTTGTGGACCAGCTCGACGGCCACCGCGGCCGGGATGACGGTGAGCGGGTCACGGCCGGCCGCGCCCGTGGTGAGGAGGACCAGCTCGGGGCGGATCCCCTTGCCCGGCAGCCGGGTCGGCGTGGCGTCACGGTCCCAGAAGCCGAGGTGGTAGCCGCAGACGTGCCGAGTCTCCGGGTCGAGCCGCTCGATGGAGGACCGCAGGGCGTCGTGGGTGGTGGCTCGGGCAAGGCTCAGGTTGTCGGTGAGGACGCTCGTCATGAGGTCACCTCCATCTGGGGTCGGGGGGCCGGTGGGCCCGCGAGGTCGCGCGGCGGCCCGGCCACGGCGGGGGACTGGGACGCGGCGAGCAGGTGGGCGGCCGCGGCCCGGCCGCTGCGGACGGCGGCCTCGAGGGTGTCCGGCCAGCCGGGCACGGTCCACGCGCCGGCGAGGGCGAGGTCGGGCCAGCGCGTGGCCGGTCCCGGTCGTACCGCCGCGGTGCCGGGTCGTTGCCGGAAGGTCGCCTGTGGTTCCCGCGTGACGAAGGCGTCGACAACCTCGGCGCGGCTCGCCGCCGGCAGGTGGCGGCGCAGCTCGGCCAGGTGCAGCCCGACGAGGTCCTCGGCGCGGGTGTGGACGGCGTTGTCCGCGGCGGACACGGAGGACACGAGGTACTGGCCGCCACCGTCCCGTCCGCTCGCCTCGGTGCGGTCGAAGACCCACTGGATCGCGCTGTCCGGGAGTGCGGCGAACGGCACGGGCAGCACGGGGCGGTCGAGGACGAGGTGCACGTTGACGATGGCGGAGTGGCCGAGGAGGCGCCACCGCGCTGGGGCGTCGGCCGCCCCGTCGGGGACTAGGCTCGCGGCCTGGTCGTGCGGGACCGCGAGGACGACCGCCTGGGCTCGCAGCCGGGCTATGGGGTGTGCGCGGTCGCGCACCTCGACGACGAGGCCGGACGGCTCGCGCGCGATCCGCAGGGCCTTGCAGCCGAGCCGGATCCGGGCGCCGGCCTCGAGGAGGGCGTGCCGTGCGGGCTCCGCGTGGAGCGCGTCCAGCGGGACTGCGGGGATCCCGAGGTCGCCGGCGTCGACCTGGTCGAGGAGGCCGGTCCGGAAGACCCGGGCGGCCAGCGCGAGGGAGGCCTCGTCGGGTGGGAGGTTGAGGGCGGCCGTCGTGACGAGACCCCAGAGCCGGTCCATCGACGATCCGGCCTGGCCCTGCCCCACCAGCCACTGCCCGAAGGACTGCAGGTCGCTGTCGCCGCCGTCGGGGTCGACGTGCCGCAGCGCGCCCGCGGCCCGGACGGCCGAGAGCCGTGCCGGCAGCGGCAGCGCTCCGTACCGGAGCAGGCCGGGCAGGAGGTGCAGGGGTGGCGGCCCGCGGCGCGCCCGGGTCAGGTGAGCGGCCCCGTGGGGGAGCAGAACGGTGATGTCGAGGCGGTCCTGCACCGGCACGAGACGGGCCACGCCCAGCCGCCCGAGCAGCGACCGGTACTGCTCGTAGCAGCGGAGGATCACGTGGACGCCCGTGTCGACGGGTCGCCCGTCCCGGCGGCCGGAGGCGGCCCTGCCGCCGAGGCGCGGGCGCGCCTCGAGCAGCAGGACCTGGCGACCCGCCCCGGCAAGGTCCATGGCGGCGGTGACTCCGGCGAGGCCACCGCCGACGACGATGATCGGTCGCTCGCTCATGCGGCACCCCGGACGATCGCGTGGACGGCGACGGAGACCTTCGCGGAGGTCGACAGCGACAGTCGCTGGCTCCGAACGACACTGGGCTCCGCGGCGATCCGGCGGAGGAGCCGCCGGTAGATGCCGGCCATGGCCGCGGTGCAGACGGCGCTGCGTCGATCGAGGAGGGGCAGGAGGGTGAGGCCGCGGACGTACCACGCCTCGGCGCGACGCGCCTCGAACCTGACGAGCGCGTCGAAGTGGCGCGGCGGGTCGGCGATCGTGCCGTCCGGTCCGAGGTCGAGGGTGCACCCGAAGCGGTCGAGATCCTCCTGCGGGAGGTAGACGCGGCCCATCAGGCGGTCCTCGCGCAGGTCCCGGAGGATGTTCGTCAGCTGGAGCGCGACCCCGAGGTCGTCGGCCAGCGGCTCCGCATCGGCGAGCAGGGGCGGGTTGTAGACACCGACGGAGAGACGGCCGACGGACCCGGCGACGTGGCGGCAGTAGTCGACGACGTCGTCAAAGGTCTCGTAGCGGCATCCCACCGCGTCTGCCTCGCAGCCGTCGATGAGGTCGTCGAAGGCGTCGAGCGGGATCGGCAGCCGCGCGGCCGCGTCGGCGAGCGCGACAAGCACGAGGTCCTCGTCGTCGGGCTGACCCGGGCCATCGACGAGCGACGTGACAACCGGTCTCCTATGAATCGTGGGGGCCGGCGAGGTCGAGCCGTTGGGACCGATCCGAGGCCGTGACCGTCGGCCCTCGAGGGCCTCGAGGCGGCTCCGGACCGCCTCCAGGGCCTCCACCCGGTCGGCCGTCGACCCGTCGCCGTCGCCGATGTCGTCGATCCGGCGGGCGGTCGCGTAGACGGCGGAGAGGGCCTGTCGCTGCAGCGGCGCGAGGAGCCGGATGCCGTAGGAGAAGTTGCGTGCCTCCGTCCGGGTGATCTGCTCACACCGCTCGTAGGCCGCCGCGACGTTCATCCCGTCCGCCTCACGACGCCGTGCACCCAGGCGGCGGCGATGTCCGACCGGGTCGGCTTCACCTCGCCGGACAGGGTGTCGTAGCCCGCCCGCCGGATCCGGTCGGCGGCGGCTCGGCCCCCCGCGATGTAGCCCGAGACGGCGACCCTGGCCCAGCCGTGCAGCGTCGAGACCAGCGGCGCCCCCGCCCCCAGCCATGCCGCGGCCCGTTCGGTTTCGAACGCCACGAGCCGGCGCAGCGCGGTCCCGGCCCGGGTGGCCGCGAGGTCCACCTCGGTGACGCCGAAGCGGTCGAGATCCTCCTTCGGGAGGTAGATGCGCCCGCGGGCGTGGTCCTCGCCGATGTCCTGCCAGTGCTCGAGCAGCTGCAGGGCCGTGCAGACGCGGTCGGACAGCTCAACGCGGTCCGGGGTCGCCACGCCGAAGATGGCGAGGACGATCTCGCCGACCGGGTTCGCCGACAGCCGGCAGTGGTCGACGAGCTCGCCGAAGCTCGGGCACCGGGTCCGGTCCTGGTCGCGCAGGTTCGCCTCGACGAGGCGCAGCAGGCAGTCGGCCGGCACGCCCGCCCGGGTCGTGAGGTCGGCCAGCCCGGCGACGACCGGGTCCGTCACCGGCCGGCCCGCGTAGAGCCGGCGCACCTGGTCGGCGACCTGCTCGAGGGCCGCGACCCGGTCGCCGGCGAACTCGTCGCCGAGGTCGTCGACGTACCGCGCGTACCGGTACGTTGCGTGGAGCTCGGCCCGGACCCGGGTAGGCAGGACCCGGAGCGCGACGGGGAAGTTCTCGCCGGCCTCCGCGGAGCGGGTGGAGGGACCCATGGCGGCCCTCAGGCGAGTCTCCGGAGGCGGTCGTCGTGCTCGGCACGGTCGCGTATGCCGCTCACCCCGGTCCGTCCGGACAGCTGGGTCGCGACGGCGTGCGCGATGCCGGCCCCGTCGAGGCCGTGCTCGCGCAGGATCGCAGTCCGGTCGCCGTGGGCGATGAACTGCGTGGGCAGCCCCAGCGCGTGGACCGGGGTGTCCACTCCGGCGTCGGCGAGGAGGCGAGCGACGTGCGCTCCCACTCCGGAGGCGCGCACGCCGTCCTCGACGGTCACCACGAGGTCGTGCTCGGCGGCGAGGTCCGGCAGGGCAGGGTTGACGGGCAGCACCCAGCGCGGGTCGACGACGGCGCAGCGGATCCCCTCTGGGAGGAGCCGCTCGGCCGCCTCGACCGTCGCGCCGGCGAGGGCGCCGACCGGGAGGAGCAGGACGTGCGGGTTGGGCGGGCGGCGGAGCACGTCCATGCCGGCGACCCGGTCGAGGGCGGGCAAGGCTCCGGCAGCGGTGGCCTTGGGGAAGCGCAGGGCCGTCGGCCCCTGGTGGCCGACCGCCTCGTCCAGCTCGTCGACGAGCGTGGAGGGGTCACGCGGCGCGGCGACCCGCATCCCCGGGACGGCCGCGAGCAGGGTGAGGTCCCAGAGCCCGTGATGACTGGGACCGTCCGGTCCGGTGATCCCGGCACGGTCCAGGACGAGGGTCACGGGCAGGTGGTGCAGGCCCGCGTCGAGCAGCGTCTGGTCGAAGGCCCGGTGCATGAAGGTGGAGTAGATGGCGACGACCGGGTGCAGGCCGCCCATGGCCATGCCGCTCGCGCTGACGAGGGCCTGCTGCTCGGCGATGCCCACGTCGATGCAGCGCTCGGGGTGCCGGGCGGCGAGGGCCTGCAGCCCCGTCGGACCGATCATGGCGGCGCTCACCGCCACGACGTCGGGGCGCCGCTCGGCGACCCCGACGAGCGCGTCGCCGAAGACGTCGGTCCACGTGCGCGCGGGCGGGCGGCTCGGAGCACCTGTGAGGGCCTCGATGACCCCGACTGAGTGCAGGTGGTCCGCCTCGTCGCGGACGGCAGGGACGTAGCCGTGCCCCTTCTCGGTGCGGACGTGCACCACGACCGGGTGCGCCTGCTGGCGGGCTCGGCGGAGGGCGCTCTCGACGGCGGCGATGTCGTGTCCGTCGACCGGCCCGATGTAGGCGAGTCCCATCGACTCGAAGAGGCTCACCCCGCGTGCTGACTCGTCCGGCGCGCCTGTCGGTGGGGTGGCCGCGGCTCCGTCCCCGAGCCGGGTCACGACTCCCGGATAGCCGGCCCGGTCCGCGAGGCGGCCGAGGTGCCGGGGGAGTCCGCCGACTGTCGGGGCGTAGGAGCGTTCGTTGTCGTTGAGCACGACGATGATGCGCCGGCCCGACGCGCCGACGTTGTTGAGCCCCTCCCAGGCGAGACCGCCCGTCATTGCCCCGTCACCGACCACGGCGACGACCGGCTCGTTCGAGCCTCGGCTCGTCAGGGCCCGGCTGAGTCCGTCGGCGTAGGCCAGTGCCGTCGACGCGTGCGAGTTCTCGACGAGATCGTGCTCCGACTCGTGGCGTTTCGGGTAGCCGGACAGGCCCCCGGCCTTGCGGAGGGAGGAGAACCCGGCGAGGCGCCCGGTCAGCAGCTTGTGGACATAGGCCTGGTGACCGGTGTCGAAGACGATGGGCGTCCTCGGGGAGTCGAAGACGCGGTGCAGTGCGATCGTGAGCTCGACGACGCCGAGGTTCGGACCGAGGTGGCCGCCGTTCGCGCAGACCGAGTCGACCAGGACCTGGCGGATCTCCTGTGCCAGGCACGCCAAGCCCTCGGGGCCGAGGTCCTCGAGGTCTTCCGGGCTTCGAATTGTCTCCAGAATGGACATCGTGCCTTCGCTCCGGTCACGGCACCGTGGAGGGTCATGGCCATTACATCGGGATGCGATCCAATTCGAGGGTATACCCGTCGGGCCGTTCAGATCACGGGACAGTTCGGGTATCGGTGCCGAGGAACTTGGCCGAGAGCGTGGCGAGGAACTCCTCCGAGATGCTGAGGGTCTCGGCCGCCCGCTCGAGCTCGGCGAGGTGGGCCGTGGCGAGCCCGTCGAGCAGCTCGTTCGCCTTGTCCGTGAGGAGGACGCGGACGACGCGCTGGTCGTGCGGGTCGCGTCGTCGGGCGACGAGGCCCAAGGACTCGGCGCGGTTGACGAGCTCGATGGCGCTGTTGGGCCGGATCAGCAGCTCCGAGGCGACGTCACCGACGCTGGGCGGCGCGTCGCCGACGCGCGCGCGGACGGCGAGCAGCAGGAGGTACTGCTGCGGGGTGAGCCCCGCCTTGCGGACTCGCTGCTCGCTCCACTTCATGAACTGCAGCATCGCCCGGCGAAACGTGAAGAGCATGGCGAACTGCTCACCCGTCAGTCGGTCCTGACCGGTGGGAGGCTCGTTGTCATCGCCCATGGCCCACCTCCACCTGCCTCCTGTAGATCGTATGACGCTGAACTGGGCCGAGAGCCGGGTGCGTCAGTGAGGTCAGGGACGGACGTAGGCGTCGAGGAGCCGCTCGATCTCCTGCCGAGGATCCTCGGTCAGCCCGCCGTGGACGGGGCCCGGCTGGACCATGGTGGACCGGGGGGCGATGATCCAGCCGAAGCGTTGGCCCGGTTTGTCGATGCTGGGCAACCCGCGGCCGCTCTCGCCCCGGCACAGCGCCTGGACCCGGTCGAGCGCGGCGCGGGCACCGTCGAGGTCGCAGCCGGGCGCGAAGCAGCGGGCACGGTCCTCGTCGATCTCCCAGGCGGCATCAAGGAAGTCGGCGTCCTGGCTGTAGACGACGACGCCGACGTTGAGGAACTCCTCCCGGTCGACGCGCGGGACGAGGCGCAGGACGACGTACTGGTAGGCGTTCACCGCTCGCCTCCCGCCGGCAGCCAGGCGTCCGGCCTGCCCACGCGTGCGGTGAGCATCGCCACGTATGCCGCTCGGGCGGCAGGTGCGTCCGGCAGCCAGGGCGTCGGCTCGAGCCACTCGTCCGGGACGTCTGCGACGACTTCGGTCACGGCCTCGGGAGTGAGCCGCGCCGACAGCTCGTCCTGTCGCGCGGCCACGTCGCCGGCCACGTCGCGCAGCACGTGACGGCTGGCGTCGAAGGGCTGGGCCGCGAAGCGATCCGGGTCGGGGCGCTTGCCCGGCCACGAGTGGTGGAAGTAGAGGGCCGCGCCGTGGTCGATGGCGTACGTCTGGCGGTGCCAGACGAGCAGGTTGGGGTTGGACCAGGTGCGGTCCACGTTGGCGGTCAGGGCATCGAGCCAGATGATCCGCTCGGCGAGGTCGGCCGAGGGCGGCCGGGCCCCGTCGTAGCCGAGGGCTCCCGGCAGGAAGTCGACGCCCAGGTTCGTCCCGACGGAGGCGGTGAGCAGGTCCTGCACCTCCTCGTCCGCCTCGTACTTGGCAATGCGCTCGTCGAGGTCGACGACGGCGAGGTCCGGGACCGGCACGTCGATGAGCCGGGCCAGCCCGGCCACGATGACCTCGGCGACGAGCACTTTGAGGCCCTGCCCCGCCCCGCGGAACTTCAGCACGTAGGTGCCGCAGTCGCTCGCCTCGACGATGCCGGGCAGTGACCCGCCCTCCTTGAGGGGCGTGACGTAGCGGGTCGCGCTGATCTCGGGGAGCACAGTCTCAGTCGACCATCGGATGGAAGCCGTTCGCCTGCAGGTCGGCGATCACTGTGGCGGCGTGGTCGGCGCCCTTCGTCTCGACCCGCACGCCGATCTCCACCTCGTCGATGCCCAGCGGCACGGCGGTGCGCACGTGTTCGATCTCGAGGACGTTCGCCTCGGCCCGCGCGAGGTGGTCGAGCAGCGAGGCGAGCGAGCCCGGGCGGTCAGGTACGCGCACCCTGAACTGCAGGTAGCGTCCGCCGGCCGACAGGCCGTGCCGGATGATGCGCAGCAGCAGCAGCGGGTCGATGTTGCCCCCGGACAGGACGGCGACGACCGGACCCTCCACGGCACCGCGGCCCGCGTCGAGGAGCGCCGCCGCGGCAGCCGCACCGGCGGGCTCGACGACGAGCTTGGCCCGCTCGAGCAGGTAGAGGACGGCGCGGGAGAGCTCCTCCTCGCTGACGGTGCGGATCTCGTCGACGAGCGCCCTGACGATCGAGTAGGGCACCTCGCCCGGGCACCCGACGGCGATCCCGTCCGCCATCGTCGCCATCTCGGCCAGTGGCACCGGGCGCCCCTGGGCGAGGGACGGGGGATAGGCCGCGGCCTTCTCGGCCTGCACCCCGATGACGGTCACGTCCGGCTTGCGGGCCTTGACCGCGGTCGTGATGCCGGCGAGCAGGCCGCCGCCGCCGGTCCCGACGATGATCGTCCGGACATCCGGGCACTGCTCGAGGATCTCGAGCCCGCACGTGCCGGCGCCCGCGACGATGTCGGGGTGGTCGAAGGGGTGGATGAGGACGGCACCGGTCCGGTCCTCGAACTTCTTCGCCTGCACCAGGCACTCGTCGATCGTCGTGCCGAACTGCTCGACGTCGGCGCCGTAGCCGCGGGTCGCCAGCAGCTTCGGCAGCGGAGCGCCGAGGGGCATGAAGACGGTCGCCTTGAGCCCGAGCAGCTGGGCGGCCAGCGCGACGCCCTGGGCGTGGTTGCCGGCGCTCGCGCACACGACCCCACGGGCCTTCTCCTCCTCGCTGAGGCGCGCCATCCGGTTGTAGGCACCGCGGATCTTGAACGACCCGGCGCGCTGGAGGTTCTCGCACTTGAGGTGGGTCTCGGCGCCGATCCGTTCGCTGAGGCCACGGCTGTACTCGAGTGGGGTGGGACGGACCACGCCCTCCAGCAGCCGCTGGGCCGAGAGGACGTCGTCGAGGGACACGGGCAACGCCGGTGATGCCATGACACCGGAGCCTAGTGGTGTGTCAGAGGTGCCCGTGCCACGGCGTTCGCCTGCTCAGGCCGCACGACGGGCGTCGGCCCGGTCCGCGGCGCGCCACGCGGGCTGGAGCCGGGTCGCGAGGACGACGTAGACGGCGCCGGTGATGGTGACCGGCCATGCGAGCAGCCCGCTCTGCGGGAGCAGCGCCGCACCGATCGCCACGGCGGACACGAGGCCGCCGTTGTAGACCAGGTCGTAGGCGGAGAACGCCCGGCCCAGAAGGGAGTCCGGCACGTGCTGCTGCATGAGTGTGTCGCAGCAGATCTTGACGGACTGCGAGCCGAAGGAGACGAGGGCCGAGAGCGCTGCGGTGCTCCAGAGGGTGAGCCACCAGCCGAGCCCGAGCGCGGCGGCGCCGGCGACCGCGAGCGAGGCTGCGGCATACGGGACCGGCGACCAGCGACCCGCGAGCCAGGGCGTCACGAAGGCGGCGAGGGCGAAGCCGAGGGCGGAGGCACCGGCCGCGAGCCCGAAGCGGAGGAACCCGGTCCCGCCGTGCGCGAGCGGGCCGCGGGACAGGAGCAATGCCTGGAGCAGGACGATCCCGAAGGGCAGCCGCGTGAGGAACACGAGGGCGAGGACGAGCCAGCCGCGCACCGGCAGCGTCCGGACCATCTCGACGAAGCCGCGCACCACGGACACGACGATCTGCCCCAGCCGCGGCCCGGCCGCCTCGTGCGTCGGGCCGATGAACGGCAGCCGCGAGACGACCCACGAGGCGGTCAGGGTGCTGGCCGCAGCGACGAGGACCACGACGACGTCCGAGCCCATCGCGTGCATGCCAGCTCCGACCGCGCCACCGGCCGCGTACGCGAGCGAGCCGAGAGTCGGGGCGATGGAGTTGGCCTCGACGAGCTCCTCACGGCGCACGACGTGGGGGAGCGCGGCGGAGAAGCCGGCGAGCACGAAGCGGTTGAGGGAGAAGACGATCAGGACGAGGAGGAAGAAGACCGGGCTGAGGCTCGCGCCGGTCACGAAGGCCGCGACCACCGCCATGCAGCACGCCCGGAGCAGCTGGCTGATGACGAGGGTTCTGCGCCGCGGCCAGCGGTCGAGCAGCACCCCGACGAACGGGCCGAGGGCGCTGTACGGCAGCAGGACGACGGCGAAGGCCGCGGCGATCGCGCTCGGGTTCGCGGCCTGCTCAGGGTTGAAGATGACGTGTCTGGCGAGGGCGACCTGGAAGATCCCGTCGCTGCCCTGGGAGGTGACCCGGGAGGCGAAGAGCCGGCGAAAACCGCGCAGCCGCATCAGCGACACGAGGGCGCGGAGGAAGGTCACCCGGCTCAGCGTAGGCCGCTGTTCCCGCGGTTTCCCGCGCTGTCGAGCGGAGGGTCAGCCGAAGATGTTCGCCCACTCGCGGATGTGCCAGTTCTCGATGAGCCCAGCACGCACGAAGGGGTCGTTGTCGGCGTAACGCGTCGGATCCTCGTGCGAGGTGAGCACGGGGCTTCCCGTTGCACGTCCGGGAATGACCGGACGCGGGTGCTCATGAAGACCACGTAGAAGCGGGGAACGCCGTCAACCTGGACCGCGTCTGTGAAGAGGAGCCGGAGGGCGATTTCCCGGTTGACCTTGACGTGCTTCAGCGCGAGGGTGGCTGCTGTCTCTGGGTCCCGGGGGTATGGCGTTCAAGAGTGCGCGGTGCTCATGGACGAGTCGCGTCCCAAGACCGGTGTCCGCTCGACCGGCTCGCGGCACGATGAGGCGGTCGCCCGCCGGGGGGCAGATGGGGTCGTCGCGCGTGCCGGTTGACACGCTGTCTTCGGCTGCGGTTGCGGGTCGCGCATCCTCCTAAGATCGGCCCGATGAAGACGAGCGATGTTCAGCAGGCGTACTCCTCGCTCTCTCACGTGTACATCGACCTCTTCGGCTCCGGGCAGCATGAGCACCCTGACGACCTGCGATTGATCGACCAGCACCTCGGGCATGTGACCGGTCCTGTCCTCGACCTCGGCTGCGGTCCAGGGCACCTGACGGGCTACCTGCGCTCCAGGGACACGGATGTCACGGGGATTGACATGGTGCCTGAGTTCATTGCCCACGCCCGCCAAGCTCACCCGACCGCCAAATTCGAACTCGGCTCGATAGCCCGCCCGGCACGTGCGGACGGCTCAGTGGCTGGCGCGCTGGCTTGGTACTCGCTCATCCATTTCGAACCCAACCAGTTGAACCATGCGCTAGCCGAGATCCGACGAATCATGGCGCCTGGAGGGGTCCTGGTCGTGGGCTTCTTCGAAGGGCCGCGCTGCGAGCCATTCGAGCACAAAGTCATCACCGCACATCGGTGGCCCGCGGACGAGATCGCGCGCCGACTGGCCGAGTCAGGCTTCATCGAGCTGGAGCGGCTTCAGCGGCCTCGGGACGGCGAGCGGCGGGCACATGCCGCCATCGCGGCCGCAGCTGTATAGCGAAACAGAGGATGCGGCTCGCACATCGGACACTTCACGCGGCGCGGAATGAGCGGGAAAAGGGGCGGCTGTGCTTCTGCAGCCCGAAGAGTCAAGGCGCCCAAATGTCGATCATGCCTCGGCAGTGTTCTACCAACCGATGTGCAATCGGCAGCCCCTTCTCGAAGGCTTCAGTCATACCTCGGGTGGTTCGGCGATGTCGCCACGACTGTTCAGCTGCAACAGGGCGTTGACGGGGCGGTGGACGGCGCGCCGTCGGAGCCGTGAGCCTCGGTTTGCCGCACAGCGGAACCAGGAGAGCGTTCGAGAGGGCGCACGCTGATTGGGCCGGCGAACCGACCAGCTGCGTCGCAGCCAGTCCTACTCAGGACGGGCCGCCCGGCCCGTGCCCATCCCCGGCGGTAGGCAAGCCACTGACGTCACCAGTGTTCACAACTTCGTCCGCCAGGACACGGACCTTGCGGTTGGTGTTCTGACTGGCCCGGCTGATGATGGCGAACGCTTCGACCTCGCTGACCTTTCGGCTTGCCATGACGATGCCGATCGCGGCCCCGATCATTCGCGAGGTGCGCAGCGCCTCCTGCAGGTGCACGGCGTGATCGCGGTCGATCAGCCCCTCTATTTGCAGTTCGGAGAGGATCTTCTCGTTGATGTCGAGTCGGGCCTCGAGGTCGGCGATCTTAAGGCGGTCGTCGGCGGACCGGTTCTCACTGGCGTCCGCACGGCGGTTCGCCTCATCTGCGCGGGCATCACTCGCGTCCGCCCGCTGGTGGGCCTCGTCGGCGCGGCCATCACTCGCGTCTGCCCGCTGGTGGGCATCGTCGGCGCGGGACTCGAGCGCGTCGATGTCGGCCCGGTTGCGGTCGACCCGCGCCCGCAGGTCGTCGATCTGACGCTGCAACTCGGAATCGCCGTCGGGCTGATTCTCCTCCATGGGGACAAAATTAGAGGCGGCATCGTGGACCGACAAGCGCCAGGTTGCCGCGCCCGAGGCGACTCGGCCCCTCAGCCGGACCGGCGCCAGCGAACAGTCCGCGTCCCGACGGGAGTCGGGGCGCGGCCCGCCCCTCGACCCGCGCTGTTGGAGTCGGAGGCTTCGCCCGCGAGGCACTATTGCCCCCCACGCGCGGGAGCATGCGGGAGATCTCGCCTCGTTCGCCTGGCCGAGACGCGGCCGGCGCTCGTTCTTTGCGGAGGCTACCTGCCGCGATGACGAAAGTGACGCTCGCTCCGGACTCGACATCTGGGCCGGGCGTGAGGCTGGAGTATCAGTGCCGGCAAACGGAGCTATCAGGGTAGAAATAGGATGGTTTGCCCCCTTTGACATCGGTCTTGTGCCCGTTGTGCCGGGTCTTGCGGGCCAGCAAGGTGCCGCACAGCCACTGGCAGCGGGTGACCTATCGGGCATGGAAGGGGAGGTGGATCATGAGCACGGCTGACCATGGGAACAAGCCCCAGCTTGACGCCCGTGGTCGGCGTGGCGTGACGCTTGCTGAGATCGCTCGATCGCTGGAGCACCGGCTGCATCTTCCGGGCATCGACCTTGCAGGCGCTGCGCGCCGGCTGCCAGTACGCGATCGAGCGGGCGTGATCGCCAATCTCGAGCGGCTCGGCCAGGACCGTCGGGCCAGCTTCGTCGCGGCGGTGCAGCGGCTGGCCTCCCTTCAGGAGCAGGGCGGATACCGGCTCCGGGTTCACCTTGACCCCACCGGGCTCAGCGACTCCGCGATCACCGACGCCTGCGAACTGTTCGGCGCCTGCGGCGTCTGGATGGTGCAGGGCGGAACCTGGCTCGGCGAGCGGGTCGGGTTCCGGCACGTGACGCTGATGCGGGGCGCGCTTGCCTCGGGGCCGCTACTGAAGTGGACCAACCCGGTGCCGTCCCTGCACGTCATGCTGCTCGCCCTCGCCGAAGGCGTCGACCGGTTCAAGGCGGACGTCGCAACCATCCTGCAGGATGCGAGCTGGCAGGAGCGCCTGGCCCCGCTCACGGTCCCCCTGAAGGACGTCGACTACTGAGCGGCGGGTTCGCGTGCACGAAGGACCAGGCCCAGGGCGGCTTTCGAGACGGCCGCGCTGAACACGTTCTCGGGCACCGACTTCACGGACGGAGAGCCCTGCTCGTATGGCGCCCGGCAGCCGAGCCGTGGTTCGACCGCAGGCGCGTCTACCTGACCGGGCGAGCCTCACGCCAGCGAGAGAAACAGCTTCTCCATCTTCTTCACATCCGCATAGCCAGCATCGCCGCCGTCGGCCAGGCAGTGCTGCGGGCCGGTCGCGACGATCGCGAAGCCGGCGCGGTCCAGCGCACAGAGACGGCGGGCAACTGGGTGACGACGTCTTCGCAGTCCCGTCCCTCCTCCAGCATCCGGACCACTCCGTCGAGCTGCCCGCGGGCGCGCTTGATCCGGTTGGTCACCGATTTCAACTCGGCCCCTCCAGCAGGTCGTCGAGCCGGTGGCGCAGGGTGTCCAGCTCGATGTTCACCGCGCCGGGAATGTGTCCCGAGGCGTACTCCGTCGGAGTGCGGACGTCCAGCACGGCGGCCCTTGCGGCGACCCGGTCGGGCAGCTCGTGCCACTGCACCGTGGACCACCCGGCCGGAGCGGGGCGGGGCGGTTCTCACCGGACAAACGCGTCGGGCGAAGGCCCCCGATGGGGGCCTCCGCCCGAACAGTGGTGTCGAGGGGGGGACTTGAACCCCCACGCCCGTTAAGGGCACTAGCACCTCAAGCTAGCGCGTCTGCCATTCCGCCACCCCGACAAGGTGATGTGCAGGGCTCTCGTGGGGAGCTCCCTGCGGCGAGGTGAAACGTTAGCACGACCCCTCGTCAGATCACGAACCGAGGCGAGACGGACCGCCGAGCGGGCCTCCGACAGGCGGCATACCCTGTCCGACATGACGCCACCCGACGCCCAGGCCACCCTCGCACCCGAGGACGAAGTCGTCCGGATCTGCTCCGACCTCATCCGGATCGACTCGTCCAACTACGGCGACGGGAGCGGCCCGGGGGAGCGCGCGGCGGCCGAGTACGTCCTCACCGAACTGGCCGAGGTGGGCCTCGAGGCCGAGCTCTTCGAGAGCGAGCCGGGCCGCTCGACGGTCGTGCTCCGGCTGGAGGGGGCCGACCCGAGCCGGCCCGGCCTCGCCGTGCACGGCCACCTCGACGTCGTCCCCGCGAACGCCGCGGACTGGCAGGTGGACCCCTTCGCCGCGGAACAGCGCGATGGCTGCATCTGGGGCCGGGGAGCGGTCGACATGAAGGACATGGACGCCATGATGCTGGCGACCATCCGCCACCTCGCGCGGACCGGGACGAGGCCGGCCCGCGACACGACTGTCGTCTTCTTCGCCGACGAGGAGGCCGGCGGGGTCCACGGGAGCCACTGGCTCGTCGACAAGCACCCAGAGGTCTTCGACGGCGTGGCCGAGGCGATCAGCGAGGTCGGCGGCTTCAGCGTCACCCTGCCCACCCCGACCGGGCCGCGGCGCGCCTATCTGCTGCAGACGGCGGAGAAGGGCCTCGCGTGGCTGCGGCTGCGCGCCCACGGGCGGGCGGGGCACGGCTCGGTCCCGAACGACGCGAACGCCGTCGTCCGGCTCGCGGAGGCGATCGCCCGGATCGCGGCCCACGAATGGCCGCGTGAGTACGTCGCGTCGGTCCGCGGCCTCCTCGACGGGGTGAGCGAGCTGACCGGCGTCCCGTATGGCGCTGACGAGCCGTCCGCCTTGCTCGCGACCCTGGGCGGTGCTCGGGGTTTCGTGCAAGGCACCCTGCGCAACACGATCAACGCGACCATGCTCGAGGCCGGCTACAAGCACAACGTCATCCCGCAGACGGCGACCGCGGCGATCGACTGCCGGTTCCTGCCCGGGCACCAGGACGAGCTGCTCGACACGGTGCGGGAGCTGGCCGGCGAGTTCGTCGAGGTCGAGACGGTCCACCTCGACGTCGCGCTCGAGGCCCCGTGGGACGGTGACCTCGTCGAGTCGATGAAGCAGGCGCTGCTCCGCGCCGACCCCGATGCGGCCGTGCTGCCGTACTGCCTGTCCGGTGGCACCGACAACAAGGCCCTGAGCCGGCTCGGGATCACCGGCTACGGCTTCGCGCCGCTGCGCCTGCCCGGTGACCTCGACTTCGTCGGGATGTTCCACGGCATCGACGAGCGGGTCCCCGTCGAGGGGCTCCGGCTCGGCACGCGGGTGCTGGCGGACTTCCTGCAGAACTGCTGAGGCGGCCGGAGCGTCCCCGGTGGCGCGCCTCAGGTGCGCTGGACGCGCATGATCTTGCGCCGCAGCCACATCCGCCGGATGCCGCCCACGTAGATCACCGAGCGGGACAGCTCCCACCGACCGTACTCGGCGTGCTCCCGTACCGCCTGACGCGCCTCCGCCTTCGAGGTGTGCCGGTCGAAGGTGAGGACCCGGTACTCGTACTCGGTCAGCCCGCTCATCACCGACATTGTGACACCGTGCTGGCCCTCATCGACCTCGACGCATAAGGTTGCCGCGTCGCCTCCGGGCCGGGGGCGACCCGGCGTCTCGCCGACACCGGTCATCCAAGGAGGGCTCACGACCATGACCACCCGTCTCCACCGCGCCGCCGTCTGCCTCGCGGTGCCCGCCGTCCTGCTCGTCGGCGCCTGCGGCAAGAGTGACGCGCCGGCGACCTCCCCGGCCTCGAGCTCGACCTCCACGTCCGAGCAGACCGCCCAGAGCCCCGCTCCGACCACGGTGGAGACGACCGACGGTGCGGCTGCCGGCGGCAAGCACACGGACAAGGCTTCCTTCGTCTCGGCGATGAAGGCCGGCATGTCCAACGTCTCGAGCGCCCACGTGTCGATGCAGCTCGAGGGGCAGGGGCAGAAGGTCTCCATGGAGGGCGTCACCAAGGTCGACGCGAAGGACCCCGCCATGAAGATGACAATGTCCATGGGCGGCATGGACATCGACCTCATCGTCCTCGGGGGCAAGGTCTACGTGAAGGGCATCCCAGGTGCCGCCGCCGAGGGCAAGTGGGCCCAGTTCGACAAGAACAGCCCGGTGGCCAAGAGCATGCTCGAGTCGGCCTCCGGGGCGGACCCCACGCGGATGTTCGACGAGTTCGAGAAGGCACTGACCGACGTGCGCTACGTCGGCGCCGAGACGGTCGACGGGGAGCAGCTGCAGAAGTACGCCGTGAAGCTCGACACCACCAAGGTCCAGACCGGGGATGCGGCCTCGCTGCCCAAGACGATCGACTACGACGTGTGGCTGGACTCGAAGGACCGGATGCGCAAGGTGGCCTTCGACCTCGCGGGCGTCAAGGCCGACATGCGGATGGACAAGTACGGCGAGCCGCTCGACATCAAGGCGCCCCCGGCGTCCCAGGTTGTCAAGGGCCAGGGCTGACCGAGACCGGTGCCGGGCTCTGAGGCCCCAATCTGGTTTGCACCGGACACCCCGTCCACTACGGTCGAGACATGAGCGACGCGCGCGCTGCCCTGGAGCAACTCATCGCAGCCCTCGAGCGCCACTACGAGGCGGCGAACTCGAGCCGGGACCCCGACCACCCCATGGTGGTCGCGGCGGCACAGGACCT
>NZ_JBQCCV010000215.1:0-26740 GCF_051961875.1 Intrasporangium sp.
GCTGCAGCATCTCCTCGCATTGCTCGCACGGATCGATCGCGAAGCCGCTCACCTCCCGGGGCCTCCTCCGTCCGTGGCGACGGTTTCGGCGACGGCGTGGTCGGCAAGCTCGCGCTTGAGGATGCGCCGGCCCCGATGCAGGCGCGACATCACCGTCCCGACCGGACCGGGCTCGGCTGTCCGCCGCCCTGCAGGGCGCACCCGTCGTCGTCACCGCCGGCCGCGCGCCGACGCGCAGCAACGACACGGCATACGACTTCCGCGCCGACAGCGACTTCGTGTGGCTGACGGGCGCCTCGATCGAGGGGGCCACGCTGGTCATGACCCCCGTCGCGGGGGGTCATGACGCGACCCTCTACCTCCCGCCGCCGGGGCTGCCCGGGGTGCCCGAGTTCTTCGCCGACGCGATGCATGGCGAGCTGTGGGTCGGCGCTGCCCCGGGCGTAGGGGAGTGGTCGGCTGCCCTCGACCTGGCGGTGCGCCCCCTCGCCGACCTGCCGGCGCAGGCGGCCGGCTCCCAGTCACCACACGACGAGGCCCTGTTGCGGCGCACCCTCGCCGAGCTGCGGATGGTCAAGGACGACTGGGAGATCGGCCAGCTGCGGCGGGCGGTCGCGGACACCGTCGACGGTTTCGCCGCGGTGCTGGCCGAGGTGCCCCGGGCCGCAGCCGGACTGGGGGAGCGCTGGCTCCAGGGCACCTTCGACCGGCACGCCCGGACGGTGGGCAACGGGCCCGGCTATGCCACGATCGTCGGGAGTGGACACCACGCGCCGACGCTGCACTGGGTGCGCTGCGACGGCCCGGTCACCGAGGGGGAGCTGCTCCTGCTCGACATGGGGGTCGAGGCGCCCACGCTGTACACGGCCGACGTGACACGCACCTTCCCGGTCTCCGGGCGATTCGATGAGACCCAGCGACGGGTGCACGACCTCGTCGAGCGGGCACACCGTGCCGGAATCGCGGCCGTCGGCCCGGACCGCGAGTACACCGACTTCCATCACGCCTCGATGGAGGTGATCGCGCACGGCCTGCACGACTGGGGAGTCCTGCCGGTCTCCGTCGACGAGGCGCTCTCACCGCAGGGCCAGCATCACCGGCGCTGGCTCGTCTGCGGCATCTGACACCACCTCGGGCTCGACGTGCACGACTGCGCCCAGTCCCGCCCGGAGGCGTACATGGGTGCCCGCATGCGGCCCGGCATGGTGCTGACCGTCGAGCCCGGCCTCTACTTCCACGCTCACGACGAGCTCGTGCCGCCGGAGCTGCGCGGCATCGGGGTGCGGATCGAGGACGACCTGCTCGTCACGGCGAGCGGCGCCGAAGTGCTCTCGAACGCCCTGCCCCTGACCGCCGGCGAGCTCGAGACCTGGATGGCCCAAGCGCACGGATGAGGGGCTGGTCGTGACGGTCCGCCTCCCGCTGTCACGATGAAGCCCTCGTGGCGCGGGGGTCGGCCGGTGTGCTCCGAGGCCGACCGCCGACCCGGTACTGGCACACTCGACCGCATGTCGACCCGGTCCACGCACTCACACGATCACGGGCCCGTGCCGTCTCGAGCAGTCAGCCCGCGTGCACGGATGATCCTGACCGTGGTCCTCACGGCCCTCGCCGCCGCGACCATCGCCGGCCTGGTGCTCTCCTGGCCGCACGGAGACCGTGCCGCTCATGTCACCTCGGTCGAGTTCGCCGCCCCGGGCGTCACCTTCCCGGTCGGGACGGTGACCCAGGTGCACCCGGCCTGCGCCGACGATGCCACGGGACCGGACAGCTCCACCACCGACCCTGGAGCGGCCGCAGCTGCTGGCGGCGATCCGGGGAACGCATGCGGCTCCCTCGACGTGGCCCTGGGCGCGGTGACCGTCTCCGTTCCGGCGCCACCCAGCCTGGCTGACTCCGGTCTCGCCGCCGGTGACCGGGTCCAGCTGATGAAGGTGCCGACCGCCGGCGGCGGGCCGGACGCGTACTCCTTCATGCAGGTCCAGCGGTCGACTCCATTGGTGTTGCTGCTCGTCCTGTTCGTCGTCGTCGTGGCCGCGGTCGCCCGGTGGAAGGGAATCCTCGGCCTGGTGGGCCTCGCGTTCGGAGGCTTCGTCATCGTCGCCTACATGCTGCCGGCCCTGCTCGAGGGCCAGTCGGGGCTGCAGGTCGCGCTGGTCGGCGCTTCAGCGATCATGTTCGTCGTCCTCTACCTGGCTCACGGCTTCTCGATCCGCACCAGCACCGCGATGGCCGGCACCCTCCTCGGGGTGGGCATCACGGCGCTGCTCGGTGTCATCGCCGTCCACGCGGCGCGTCTCAGCGGCCTCGCCGACGACGAGAGCGCGACGCTCTCCTCGTTCGTGCACGGCCTCAGCACTCGAGAGCTGTTCACCTGCGCCATCATCATCGCCGGCCTCGGCGTCCTCAACGACGTGACGATCACGCAGTCGTCGGCGGTCTGGGAGCTCCGGGCCGCGGCACCCGGACTGAGCCGGCGGGAGGTCTTCGCCGCGGGGATGCGGATCGGTCGCGACCACATCGCCTCGACGATCTACACCATCGTGTTCGCCTACGCCGGTGCCGCGCTGCCGGTCCTGATGCTCATCTACCTCTACGACCGGCCGATGGTCGACCTGCTCCAGACCGAGTCCCTGGCGGAGGAGATCGTGCGCACCCTCGCCAGCGGCATCGGCCTCGTGCTGGCGGTACCGGCCACCACGGCCATCGCGGCCCTGGCCGTGGCCCCGCGAGCCGATCCGGCCCCGAGAGCGGGGGCTGCCCGGGCAGGGGAGGAGTCGGACGGGCAGCGCCCCGCCCCGCGCACCCGTGCCGAGGCCCGGGCCCTGCAGGCGACGGACCTTTCGTGATGTAGCCGCTCCGTCTCGCCCAGGCCAAACATGTTGACATCGTTCACATGGTTCGGGGAGGGTGTCGGTGGTGCGATCTATCGTGGAGGACACCACCCCATCGAGGAGCCAATGATGACTCTCAACTCCGGACCGCCGAGCCATGCCGGGCCCGCCATCGAGGCCGAGCACCTCGTCAAGCGCTTCGGCGACATGACGGCGGTGGACGACGTCAGCTTCGCCGTCCCCCAGGGCAGCGTGCTCGGGCTGCTGGGACCCAACGGCGCCGGCAAGACGACGACGGTTCGGATGATGACGACGCTGACCCGTCCGACCAGCGGCACCGCCCGGGTCGCGGGGCACGACGTCATCTCCGAACCGGGTGCGGTCCGGCGCAGCATGGGCCTCACCGGCCAGGCCGCGACCGTGGACGAGTTCCTCACCGGCCGGGAGAACCTGCGGCTCATGGGGTCGCTCTACGGTCTCTCGAGGCGCGACATCAGCCGCATCTCAGACGAACTGCTCGAGCGCTTCTCGATCACGGACGCCGGCGACAAGGTCGTCAAGGACTACTCGGGTGGCATGCGCCGACGGCTCGACCTGGCCGTGTCGCTCATCGCCGCGCCCCGGGTCCTCTTCCTCGACGAGCCGACGACCGGGCTCGACCCGCGCAGCAGGGTCGAGCTCTGGGCGACGCTCCGCGAGCTCGTCGCCGACGGCACGACGCTGCTGCTGACCACGCAATACCTCGAGGAGGCCGACCAGCTGGCCGACCGCATCGTCGTCATCGACCACGGATGCGTGATCGCCGAGGGCACGCCGCTCGAGCTGAAGGACCGCTCCGGGGCGGCGGCACTGGTGGTCACCGTGTCGCACGCCGACCAGCTCGAGGCGGCCCGAGAGCTGCTCGCCACGCACGTCCGCGAGGTCCACGCCGACGCCGGTGCTCGGCAGCTGACCGCCCCGGCCGACGGCCTCGGCGACGTCATGCGCATCGCGCGGGTCTTCGAGCATTCCGAGATCGTCCTCGACGACCTCGGCCTCAAGCGACCGAGTCTCGACGACGTGTTCCTGCACCTGACCGGCCATCGCGCCGAGGCGGCCCAGGCCAAGCCGAGCGGTGCCGACGAATCCACGGCAGTTCTGGAGGACGCGCGATGAGCGAGACCATCACGGGGGCGATGACGCAGACCGGCCCCGCCGCCCGGCCCGAGGTCACGCCGCCTGGCCTGGGCCGTCAGGTGCGCACCCACGTGTGGCGCAACGTCAAGCACATCCGCCGGATGCCCGAGATGCTCGCCGACGTCACCTTCCAGCCGATCATGTTCGTGGTCCTGTTCGCCTACGTCTTCGGCGGCTCGATCAACGCCGGCGTCAACTACCGGGAGTGGCTGCTGCCGGGGATCATGGCGCAGACGATGACCTTCTCGTGCTTCGTGGTCGCCGTCGGGCTCACCAACGACCTCAACAAGGGCGTGATCGACCGGTTCCGGTCGCTGCCGATCTCGCGTGCCTCGGTCCTCATCGGGCGCAGCATCTCGAGCCTGATCCACTCGAGCATCGGCATCGTCGTCATGGCCGGCACCGGCCTCGTCATCGGCTGGCGCATCCACGAGGGCTTCGGCAAGGCGGTCCTGGGCTTCGCCCTCCTGCTGCTGTTCGGCTTTGCCATGATCTGGTTCGGCATCCTTGCTGGGTCCGCACTGAAGTCGGTCGAGGCCGTTCAGGGCGTCATGTTCACCGCGGTCTTCCCGTTGACCTTCCTCGCCGACACGTTCGCCCCCGCCGCGAACATGAGCCCGGCCTGGCTGCGCGCCATCGCCGAGTGGAACCCGATCAGCTCGCTCGTCCGGGCGGTGCGCGAGCTGTGGGGCAATGGGGCACCACTCGCCCCCGACTCGGCGCTCCCACTGCACCACCCGATCGAGTCGACGATCCTCTGGGCAGCGGCGCTCACCTTGATCCTCGCGCCCCTGTCGATCCGCGCCTTCACCCGACGCACGACCGACTAGCGATCCCCGACAGCGACCCCCCACAGCGATCCCCCACACGCTGGTGAGCGGGCGGGGCGGCGAGCCGAAGACCCGACCACGTACTGCTCGGGGTGCGCTCCTGCGCCGGGTTCTCGACGCCCACTGCGGAGCTGACGGCGACCAGTCCACATGCGCCCGAGAGTGCGATCGCCACCCGGAGCACCGGGACAGCGACCTTGACCTTGACCATGACCAGCAGCAGCGCATTCGGCGAACCACCCGTCCCGCGACAGGGCCGCGATCCTGGTTCGCTGGGCCCCGAGGGCGCAAAACGTATACTGTTCGCTCAAATCGTGCACGAAATGAGGCGAGGTGCCGTGGCAAGTTCGAAGTCGGATGGCAGAGAGTACGGCGCCACGGTCACGAGGGTCTACAACGCATTGCGCGTGCCCATCGTCGACGGCGACATTCCGCCCGGCCAGCGCATGAACATCGACGCCATCGCCCGGCGGCTGGGCGTTTCCCAGACCCCAGTCCGTGAAGCGCTGCAGCGCCTCGAGGCCGACGATCTCCTCGTGTACGCCCCAGGGCGGGGCTATCGCACCACGCCCGTGCTCGACCTCGCCGGCTTGCGCTCCGTCTTTGAGTTCCGGCTCCTCGTCGAGCCGTGGGCGGCCCGGGCTGCGGCCACGGACCGTCTCTCGAACCCGGGCGCCGCCCTCGAGGAGGAACTGCGTGCGTTCGGGCATGAAGCCCTCGGCGAGAACGTGCGCCAAGAGCTGCTGGGCCACGACACGCGGTTCCACGCCATGATCCTTGCCGCGACGGGAAACGACGTCGTGCAGTCGGCGTACGCGTCGTCGCACTGCCACCTGCACGTGTTCCGGCTCTATGCCGTGGACGTCAATGGGCAGCACACCATCGAGGAGCACCGGCGCATTCTCGCCGCGATCAAGGAGTGCGACCCCGACGCGGCAGAGGCCGCGATGGTGGAACACATCCGCAGTTCCTATGGGCGCTCTGCCCAGGTTTTCAACGCCCCTCGACCGGACTTGCGTGTCGAGGCGGCCGACGGCGTTCACGCGAACCGAATCCTCGGCTGACGGCTCACCCTCTCCCGACCGGCCTGCCGTGCCCGTCGGCTTTCACGCGCGCCCTGTCTGGTCGTTGACGGCTTCATCGGCCGGTTCGTCTCCCGCGCGTTTCGGTCTCGTAGGGGTCTTGACGGGCTTGGGCGCTGAACTATACGGTGACCGCAATTCCTATAGTATTTGACGAGGAGATATAGGCACCGTGCCCAAGGTCAGCTCAGTCGTCTGTCACGACGTCCGTTTTCCGACTTCACTAGAACTGGACGGGTCTGACGCGGTCAACGTCGACCCGGACTACTCCGCCGCATATGTGGTCGTGACCCTGGACAGCGGCGAGGAAGGCCATGCCTTCGTCTTCACCTGTGGCCGCGGGAACGAGATCATCACGCAGGCGATCGACTCCTACGGCCGGTTGCTGGTCGGCCGCGACGGCGACGAGTTGGTCAACAACCTGGGCGAAGCATCGAAGCGGCTTGTGCACGACTCGCAGATGCGTTGGCTCGGCCCCGAGAAGGGCGTCTCCCAGATGGCCTGCGGTGCGCTGGTAAACGCCATCTGGGACCTCCGGGCCCGACGCGAGGGAAAGCCGCTGTGGCTGCTTCTGAGCGAGATGGCGCCCGAGGAGCTCGTGGATGTCATCGACTTCACTCACATCTCGGATGCCCTTAGCCCCGAGGAGGCGCTCCAGATCCTCCGGCAAGGCCAGGCTGGGAAGGCTGCGCGAATTGCCGAGCTCAAGGCGGATGGCTACCCGGCCTACACCACCTCACCCGGCTGGCTCGGTTACAGCGACGAAAAGCTGCTCCGACTCAGCAAGCAGGCATTCTCCGATGGTTTCGGGATGATCAAGCTCAAAGTCGGCGGTCGCCTCGAGGACGATCGCCGCCGCCTGGGCCTGGTTCGTCGCGAGCTTCCGCAGCTGCCCGTGGCCATCGACGCTAACCAGCGTTGGGACGTCCCTGATGCGATCGAGTGGGTGAACGCCCTGGCGGACTTCGAGCCTTCCTGGATCGAGGAGCCCACGAGCACCGACGACATCCTCGGCCATGCAGCGATCCGTCGGGCGGTTGCCCCGACCCGGGTGGCCACGGGCGAGGCAGTGCACAACCGCATCATGTTCAAGCAGCTGCTCCAAGCAGAGGCGATCGACGTTCTTCAGCTGGATGCCACCCGGGTGGCGGGCGTCAACGAGAATGTCGCCACGTTGCTGCTGGCCGCGCGTTTCGGCGTGCCCGTCTGCCCGCACGCAGGTGGGGTCGGCCTCTGCGAACTCGTGCAGCACTTCTCCTTCTTCGACTACGCGGCTGTGTCGACGACGCAGCAGGGGCGGTTCATCGAGTACGTGGAGCACCTGCATGAGCACTTCGCCGAGCCGGTGCGGATCGTGCGCGGTCGCTACGAGGCGCCGCAGCTGCCGGGGATCGGCGCCGAAATGCTCCTCGAGTCCCGGACGCGCTGGACCTTTCCCGGCGGCGCTGGATGGCGCGAAGTGGGGAACCGTGCCGCCGTCACCGAACCCCATATGACTCCCGCTGAGGCGTGAGCAGTCCCTCCCACAGCAACCACAGCAATCCGGCATCCGAAGGGAAAGAAATGATTGGTCGAAAGAAGATGTGGGCGGCGGTCATCGCCGTCCTGGCCTTGACAACCGCCGGCTGTACGAGCGGTTCCGGCTCGGACAAGGGTGCGGCAGCCAGCTCCGCCTCTGACAGCCACCTGAACAAGGTGTTGAAGTCGCACACCCTGCGGGTGGGTGTCCAGACGGAAGCAGCGCCCTGGGGTGTCCGAAAGTCTGACGGCAGCTACGAGGGGTTCGACATCGACCTCGCCAATGCTCTCGGTAAGTCACTCGGTGCCAAGGTCGAGTTCGTACCGGCGACGAACGAGAGCCGCATCCCGATGCTGCAGGCGGACAAGGCCGACGTCATCATCGCGTCGTTCACCGCCACCAACGAGCGTGCACAGCAGGTCGCCTTCAGCGTTCCCTACGCCTCGGGCGGCACGCTCATCGCGGTGCCGAAGAACAGCGGCATCCAGAGCTATGCCGACCTTGCGGGCAAGAGCGTCTCCGCAAGCCGGGGAAGCATCGGAGAGCAGATCCTCAAGTCTCAGCTCCCGAAGGCGAATCCCGCGCTGTTCAATACGTTCGCCGACTCCGTCCAGGCCCTGAAGAGCGGCAAGGTCGACGCGCTGATCGAGAACAACGTCATCGTGCCCGACCTCGCCCGCACCGATCAGAGCATCAGGATCCTCGAGGGTCCCGTGCTCAAGCCGTCCCTGATGGCGATCGGTATCCAGCAGGGCGACCAGATCTGGCTGAACTACCTGAACAACTTCGTCCGGAACTACAACGTCTCAGGGGAGAACGAGGCCGCCACCCAGAAGTGGCTGAACCAGCCGATGCCCGATTTCCTGAAGTGACCCGCCGCGAGGGGGACAGCGTCAGGCGGCTCGAGCGCCGTTCAGGGCTCGACGGCCCGGGCCTGTCCCCCACGCTGACGGAAGGACCGTCATGACCTTCTTCTACGGAGACCTGCTGCCCTTCGTTGGCCAGATGCTCTCCGCGCTGTGGACCAGCGTCTACATCACCGTGATTGCGATGGTGGTCGGCAGCGCATTCGCCGTGCTGCTCTACCTCGGCAAGAGCGGCGGCAGCTCCTGGCTGTCTCGGCTGTGCGCCGCGTACATCGAGGTATTCCGCAACACGCCTCTGCTGGTCCAGCTCTATCTGATCTACTTCGGGCTCCCTGTGGTCGGGATCAACCTCAACCCGATCTGGGCGGGCATCGTCGCGCTCACGCTGAACAATGCCGCCTACACCGCCGAGATCTACCGCGCCGGCTTCGAATCGGTCCCGCACGGGATCGTGGAGGCGGGCCAAGCACTGGGGATGCGGCGTGGAATCCTGTTCCGCCACGTGATCTTCATGCCGGCCACCCGGAATGTCTTCCCGGCCCTGACGAACCAGTTCATCCTGCTCTTCCTGGCCTCTTCGATCGCGTCCATCATCGGGCTGCCGGAGCTGATGAACTCCATCCTCAACATCAACAACCACACCTACCGGACCTTCGAGGTCCTGTCGGTTGGCGGTCTGCTCTATTTCGTCGTCGCCGGTCTCTTTGCTCTCGGCTCGCGAATCGCGGAGTCTCGGCTCTTCGGTTGGGGGGTGAAGCGCCATGCTTAGGTCGTTCGGCTGGCAGGACATCGAGGCCCTGCTGCGTGGGGCGCTCTGGACCCTTGCGCTGTGCGCGATCTCCGGAGTGCTCGGAACCGTCCTCGGCGGTGTCATCGGTCTCGCGGCGACCAGCCCCAGCCGGATCGCCCGCTGGATCGCGACGTCTCTGGTGACGTTCGTCCGCGGGATCCCGCTGCTGATCATCGTGTTCTTCGCCTACTTCGGAATCCCGCTGCTGCTCCCGGACCTGTCGCTCTCGGCCTTCGCCACCGCCGTGATCGCGCTGACGGTCTTCGCTTCCGCGTACCTGGCCGAGATCTTCCGCGGCAGTATCAACGCCGTCCCGCGGGGTCAGTGGGAGGCCGCGGACGCGCTCGGGCTGGGCTACTTCAAGAAGTTCCGGTATGTCGTGCTGCCCCAGGCCATGCGGATCGTCGTGCCACCCGCGATCGGCTTCCTCATCGCCCTGATCAAGGACTCCTCGCTGGTAACCGTGATCGGCTTCGTGGAGCTCACACACGCCGGCACCATCACCAGCAACCTCACGGCCAACCCGATCCTCACCTACTCCGTCGTCGCGGCGTTCTACTTCGTCATCTGCTACGGCGTGTCCCGGCTCGGACGCTGGTACGAGCAGCGCAGCGCCACCGACAAGGCCGCCGTGGACCCCGAAGTGAAGCCCTCCGCTCTGCAACTCGAAGGCGTGTGACCCATGATCATCGTCAAGGACCTGCACAAGAAGTTCGGCGACAACGAGGTGCTTCGCGGCATCGACTGCCGGGTCGAGGAGCAGGAGGTCGTCTGTCTCATCGGGCCCTCTGGCTCGGGAAAGAGCACCTTCCTGCGGTGCCTCAACGGCCTCGAGACCATCACGTCCGGGGAGGTGTCGGTCAACGGGCACATCATCAGCGACCGCAAGACCGACATCAACGAGGTCCGACAGCAGGTCGGGATGGTGTTCCAGCACTTCAACCTGTTCCCCCACCTGAAGGTGCTGGACAACATCATGCTGGCCCCGGTCAAGGTCGCCGGCGTGAGCCGGGAGGAGGCCCGGGCGAAGGCGATCAGCCTCCTGGACAAGGTCGGTCTCTCGGACAAGACCCATGCCTATCCCGCCAGCCTCTCCGGTGGCCAGCAGCAGCGGGTCGCGATCGCGCGGGCGTTGGCGATGGATCCGAAGGTGATGCTCTTCGACGAGCCGACCTCTGCCCTGGACCCCGAGATCGTCGGCGAGGTACTGGCCGTCATGAAGGACCTCGCCCGCGAGGGGATGACCATGGTGGTGGTCACTCATGAAATGGGCTTCGCGCGCGAGGTCGCGGACAGGGCCGTCTTCATGGATGGAGGAGTCATCGTCGAGGAGGGCTCGCCCAGCCAGGTGTTCGGTGCCCCACGGCACCCCCGCACCCAGAACTTCCTGAGCAAGGTCCTGTGACCATGCCCCCATCCGCAAACATCGACCTTGAGCTCGCGTCGGCGGCGGCAACGCTTCCCGCCGACGGAGACGGGACGCTCATCGGCCGTGTGTGGGATCCCGCTGTGGGCGGCCCCAGCCCCGTGATCGTGCTCGAGGGGCAGGTCCACGACCTCAGTGCGGCATACCCCACCGTTCGTGACCTCTGCGAGGAAGCGTCTCCGGCAACGGCCGCCCGAGCGGCTGCGGGTGCCCGCCTTGCGTCCCTCTCACAGGTCCTCGAGAACACCCGTGCTGGAAAGGTGTCCGGGCCACGCATGCTGGCACCGGTCGACCTGCAGTCCGTCAAGGCCGCCGGTGTCACGTTCGCGGTCTCCATGCTCGAGCGCGTCATCGAGGAGCGCGTCAAGGGCGACCTGCAGGCGGCCGCGAGTCTCCGAGAGCAGATCGTCGACGAGATCGGCGCCGACATCGGTTCGGTGACGCCGGGCTCCGAGGATGCACACAAGCTCAAGGCGTTCCTCATCGATCGGGGTCTGTGGAGCCAGTACCTCGAAGTAGGCATCGGGGTCGACGCCGAGATCTTCACGAAGGCGCCCACGCTGGCCGCTGTGGGCACTCTCTGCCCCGTCGGCGTGCCGCCCGACTCGACGTGGAACAACCCCGAACCCGAGGTCGCCTTGGTGATCTCTTCACGAGGGGCGATCGTCGGCGCCACCCTCGGCAACGACGTCAATCTGCGAGATGTGGAAGGACGCTCGGCGCTGCTGCTGCCGCAGGCCAAGGACAACAACGCATCCTGCGCGCTCGGACCGTTCCTGCGGCTGTTCGACGACACCTTCGGCCTCGAGGACGTGCGTTCCCTCACCGTGGATCTAGAGATCAGCGGGACGGACGGCTTCCGGCTGCACGACTCTTCACCGATGTCGCAGATCTCCCGGCGCCCGGAGGACCTGGTGGCACAGCTCTTTCGGTCCCACCAGTACCCGGACGGCGCTCTGCTCATGCTCGGCACCCTCTTTGCCCCGGTTGTGGATCGCGACACGGAAGGGCTCGGTTTCACCCACCACCAAGGCGACGTCGTCCGGATCTCCTCACCGCAGCTCGGCGCGCTGGTCAACGAAGTCCGGCACTGCCATGACTGCGACCCATGGTCCTTCGGTCTGCGCGACCTCATGGCCAACCTCGCCGGCAGGCAGCTCCTGTGACGACGGGGCCCCAGCAGACAGATGAACCACTACCAGAGACGGTGACACAGTGAGACTGGCAAGACTTGGCGACCCGGGCGCCGAACACCCCGTCGTCCTCCACGGCGACCGCGTGCTCGACCTGGCGGGAGTCACGAACGAGATCGACGGTGCCTTCCTGGAGTCGGGGGGCCTGGACCGAGTACGGGATGCCTTGCCCGACCTGCCTGCCGTCGAAGGCGCCGGTGGCCTTCGGACCGGGGCTCCCATCGCTCGACCTGGTTCGGTCATCTGCGTCGGCATGAACTACGCCGCGCACGCTGCCGAATCGGGTGCCCTCCCGCCGCCGCACCCAGTCATCTTCCACAAGACGCCGAACACCGTGGTCGGCCCGAGCGACCCGGTCGTCATCCCGCCCGGGAGCACGAAGACCGACTGGGAGGTCGAGCTGGGCGTCGTCATCGGACGGCGCGCCTCGTACCTCGCCGCCCCCAGCGAGGCCATGGCGCACGTGGCCGGTTTCGTGCTCTGCAACGACCTCTCTGAACGCGACCATCAGCTCGCCACGTCCGGCGGACAGTGGAGCAAGGGCAAGTCCGCACCGGGCTTCTGTCCCACCGGTCCGTGGCTCGTCACGCCGGATGAGGTCGACCATGTGAACCTCCGGCTGCGCAGCTGGGTGAACGGGGAACCGCGTCAGGACTCCACCTCGGCCGACATGGTCTTCTCCGTGGAGCACCTCATCTGGGACCTTTCGCAGTACCTGGTGCTCGAACCCGGCGACCTCGTCCTCACAGGCACGCCCGAGGGTGTCGCGCTATCGGGCCGGTTCCCCTACCTCAAGCCAGGTGACGTGGTCGAACTCGAGATCGACGGGCTCGGCACGCAACGACAGGAGCTGAGGGCGTACTCATGAGCGACTTCGACGGCATGGTGGCTCTCGTCACGGGCGGTGCCTCGGGTATCGGCGCGGCGATCGCTGCCGAGATGTCTCGCCTCGGCGCCAAGGTCGGGGTGCTCGATCGGGATGTCACCGAGGCGGCAGACGGACTGTTCGCTGTCCGGGCCGACGTGACGTCGGCCGATGCGGTGACGTCGGCCGTCCAGGAGGTGATCGCCCAGTTCGGACAGTTGGACGTCCTCGTGAACAACGCTGGGATCGGCGCCCAGGGGACCGTCGAAGGCAATGACCTGTCCGAGTGGCAGCGAGTCCTCGACGTGAACCTGCTCGGCATGATCCGCGTCACCCGTGCCTGCTTGCCCTATCTGCGCCAGTCCGCGGCAGCGGCAATCGTCAACACCGCCTCGGTGGCCGCCGAGGTAGGGCTACCGGACCGGGTGCTCTACAGCGCGAGCAAGGGCGCGGTCGTGGCGGCGTCGAGAGCGATGGCAGCCGACCTGGTCGACGACGACATCCGGGTCTGCTGGGTCAGCCCGGGGACCGCTGACACACCGTGGATCGGCCGGCTCCTGTCGCGTGCCGATGACCCCGCCGCGGAGCGTGCAGCCCTCGAGGCCCGCCAACCGCATGGCCGACTGGTCAGTGCACAAGAGGTGGCCGATGCGGTGTGCTATCTGGGCAGTCCGCGGGCAGGCTCCACGACAGGCATCGGGCTGACCATCGACGGCGGGCTGGTCGGTCTACGCCTGCGTCGCTGACGAGACGTCAGGGGCAGCCGAACCGGCTCGGCGTGCGTCGCCAACCGGCTCTCGGCTGTCGTCGACCGAGCTCCGACTCCGCCAGGTCCTCGCGCGTCCCATTGCCTTCCTCGCCGCGCCAGCGGCTCCGGACGAGCCTGACGGTCATGACTGCGATGGCCGCGGCGATCGTGCCGATGAGGAAACCGCCGAGGATGTCGGGCACGTGGTGCACGTGGGCGGCCACCCGGGCGGCGCCCACCGCGACCGCGAGCAGTAGCAGGGCAGTGGCCACGCGACGCCGCCATGGGATGAGGGCTGCCGCGATGGCGGCGGCCAGGGTGCTGTGGTCCGAGGGGAAACCGTTGTCGGCCGCGTGGGGGATGAGCGGCGCCTGGCCATCCACGACAAAGGGACGCGGGTCGGTCCACACGTGCCCTGCGGCCCAGATGCCGGCCAGCGCGAGCACGATGGTCAGCACACCCACTGCAGCGAGGGCCGTCTTCTCCGTTCGCGGAACGCGCCACCACACGAGCGCGGCGCTGAGCGGGATGAGGTAGACGGCATACGAAGCGATGGCGATGATCAGGGCGTGCATCGGAACATCATGTCGGACGCTGCCTCGCGGGCTACTTGACGCACGGGATCCCGGAGGACCCGGACAGGTCGGTCAAGGCGGTCGGGGGAGGTCCTCCACGGCCACCGCCCGTGGCCGAGACGGGGTCCTGCGTCGTGGGAGCCGGGGTCGGTGTCGGAGTGGCTCGTGTCGCGGTCCCGTCGGCGCCGATCTTGAGGTCCGAGCCGATGAGGACCTGGACCCGGTCGGCCTGAAGTGAGCTGGCGGGCTGGGTCGGGATGCCCCCGAGGAGTGCCGCGAGCTGGTCGGCGACGGCCTCACTGCCCGGCCCGTACTCGATCCGAGAGGTCGTCAGGCTGCCACGGTTGCCGACCTCACCGGCGACGAACTGCTGCCGCTCGAGCCAGCCCATGAGGGAACGGGCAGCGCCGGCCCGGCCCGAACCGTTGAGGACGCTGACCGTCGTCGCACGAGCGAGACTGGACTCGAGTGACGGCGGACTCGGGGTCGGGGTCGGCTTGCTCGCTGCAGCGGCCTTGGGATGCATCAGCCGTTGCACGATGGCTTTGATCTCGACGGGGTCGACGATGTTGATCGACGCGCCATGCGGGTCACTTCCGAACGCCTTGACGGGCAAGGTGTAGAAGTGGATGTTCCCGCCGGACATCTTCGACCCGAGCGTCGCGAGCTGGATCGGGCTCAGCCCCTCGTCGACGACGATGTTCTGCTTGGCCACGTCGACCAGGCTCGTGAGCTTGGCGGGGTTGAGCAGTGTCCCGGTCTGCTTGAGCTGCAGGAACAACGAGACGATGAAGGCCTGCTGGCGCCTCGATCTGTCCAGGTCCGTGAAGAGGAGGTCGGGGTGGACGTTGTCCCGGCGCTGCCGGACGAAGGCCATCGCCTGCTTGGCATTGATCTGCTGCTTGCCGGCCTTGAAGTTCGCCCCGGAGAACCGGTCCTGGGTGTCGTGCTTGAGGCAGACCGTGATGGGCTGAACCACTTCGGCGACCTGGAAGAAGCCGACCATCGTCACCTCGACGAAGTGGTTGATCCGCACCCCGAGGAACTGCTCCACAGTGGCGACCTCTTGCGCCCGTCCGGCGTCACGGGCCTCCTGGTGGGCGGTCTCCCCGGTCACCCCCGCGCGGGCGAGCTCCTGCATCTTCTGGTTGAAGGCGAGCCCGTACGCCTCCTTGATCTTCGCCCGGCACACCCCACTCGGACAGTCGGGGACGTCGACGTAGTCGTCGCGCGGGATGGCGATGCCGGTGGCCTTCGAGCCGTCCGCCGGGATGTGGATGTACATCAGCACGTTCGAGTTGAACCCACCGATGCTGGAGTCGCCGGTGTGCAGGGCCTTGTACAACGCCGCAGGCAGGGGCTTGCCATCCGCGTCGAGCCGGGAGTCGAGCCCCATGATCAGCAGGTCGGTGTCCGTGGAGGGCGCCGCATCGGCCTGCCCCTGCCCCAGGGCAGCGGAGCGGCGTACTCCCTTGTCGATGGAGAGATACACGTACAGCCCGTAGCCGATCACGGTGACGAGGACGAGGGCGACGACACACGCGGCGGAGATGAGGAGCCGGGCCCGCCGCGAACGGCGCGGGCGAAGGTCGGCGCGTCGGAGGGGTGCTCCGTCCGGCGGCTCGGGCGGGGTGCCGTCGGGGCCGGTCCGGTGCGCGGGCGGGCGCTGCTCCGTTGTCACGAGCGGTGTCCAATCATGTGCAGCCGCGGCGCAGCCACGCCGGCGGGATCATTCACGCCGGCGGCGCCGGCGGGGTCGGCAGGAGTATGACGCGTGCCCACCTCGTGGAGGTACCAGAGCCGGTGGCCGAGGCGGGCACCGAAGGCGCCGAGGAGCCAACCGGCCAGCACGTCAGTCGGCCAGTGGTAGCCGAGCACGACCGTCGCCGCACCGACCAGGGCTGCAGCCACCGCAACGCCCGCCGCTGCCGAGCGCGTGACGCGACGGCCGAGCCACGCGGACACGAGAGCGGCCAGCAGCCAGAGCCCGGCGGCGCCGGTCGCCGCATGTCCGGAGGGGTATGACGCGCCGCCGGCGAACACGAGGTCATGTCCAGTGGCGGGGGCGGTCCGCCCGAGCGCCCACTTCAGCACGAACACGGAGACGTTGACCGAGACGAGGACGGTCGCCACCGCGAGCGCGGGCCGCCACGTCCGCTCGCGCCGGGCGAGAAGCAGCGCCCCCACACCGCAGACGAGCCCGACCAGCCAGAACTGCCCGCCCCAGACGACGAGCCGAGCCGCGATGCTCATGACCGTGTCCTGCCGGGACACCGTGCTGTCCAACAGCGTGCGGTCGAGACCTGAAGTCCACCGGAGGCAGACCATGATCGTGAGAACGGCGAGCCCGGCGAGGACGGTGATGTCGGCGCTGGCGTGCCGACGGGGGTGGGGGAGGGCTGCCTGGCCGCGCGAGGGCGTGGTCATGCCGGTCAGTGTCACACACCCGGACCGGCCCCCCACGGCGGTGCGGCGGGAAGTGCACGGCCCTCACCCGGGCGTTCCGGTCAGGAAACGCGGCCGGCGCGGCGGCCGCGGCTGTTGGGCCCGCAGGGTGCCGTCCGGCTGGATGTGCGAGAACATCTGCTCCACGATCGCGGCAATGTGCGGGTCGTCGACGCGGTAGAGCTGACGTCGACCCTCACGTCGGGCCGACACCACGCCGGCTGCTCGCAGCTTGGCCAGCTGCTGGCTCGTCGCGGGAATCGCGGACCCCGTCAGCTCCGCGAGAGTGGTGACATCGAGCTCGGCTCCGGCGAGCAGCCACACGAGGTGGAGGCGCCCCGGAACCGACAGCAGGTCGAACGTCTGGGCCGCAGCGCTCAGCTGGTCAGACGTGATCTCGGCAGGTGATGACGACATACACGTCGATGATGCCAATGGTGCGTCACTTGCGCAACTGGTTGAGTATCGGGCATGCTGGCCCTGAGTGGGTCGGGCGGCCCCGCGAGCGCGACGTGAGGGAGGTGGGATCGGTGAATACCGACGAGCACAGTCAGCACCCCTTCCATCTCACCTCGTCCTCGTCAACCAGGCACTGACCGGCGCGTCCTCGCGAGCGCTGCGTCAGCGCGAGCCCCCTTGGGAGGCATCCCGTGACCGGCAGCCTGCGCCCGTACTCCTCGGTCGGTCTTCAGCGTCCGCCGAGCCGCTATGCCGTCGACGCCGTCGTCGTGATCGCTGTCGCCGTGCTTCTGTGGGCACTGGTGCATCTGGGGGAGAGCATCACGGCGCGCATCACCCTCGAGCACGTCCCCTCGTCGGTCTCGACGGACCCGGCCGCGCTGCCGGGCTACGCGGCGCGTTCCTTGCTGCGGATGTTCGTGGCCCTGGCCGCGTCGGTCGTCTTCAGCCTTGCCTACGCGACCGCCGCCGCACGCCTGCCGCGCGCCGAGAAGGTCCTGCTGCCCCTGCTGGACATCCTGCAGTCGGTGCCGGTCCTCGGCTTCCTCTCCGTGACCCTGACGATCTGGCTCACGCTCTTCCCCGGAACCATGCTGGGCCTCGAGTGCGCCTCGATCTTCGCGATCTTCACCTCCCAGGCATGGAACATCACGTTCGCCTTCTACCAGTCCCTGATCACCCAGCCTCGGGACCTCGACGAGGCTGCGCGGGTGCTCCGGCTCACCAAGTGGCAGCGGTTCTGGACCGTCGACGTGCCCGGCGGCATGATCCCGATGGTCTGGAACGGCATGATGAGCTTCGGCGGCGGGTGGTTCTTCCTCGTGGCTTCCGAGGTCATCAGCGTCAACAACCACAGGTATGCGCTGCCGGGAATCGGCAGCTACGTCGCGGCCGCGGCCGAGCAGCAGCAGGTCGGCCGCATCGTGTTGGCCATCGGCGTCATGGTCCTCATGGTCATCGGCGTCAACGTCGTGTTCTGGCGCCCGGTCACCACCTGGGCGGAGCGGTTCCGGACCGAGCAGTCGACGCCCGCCACGGCACCACGCAGCCTGGTCCTCGACCTGCTGCGCCGGTCCCGGGTCCCGGGTGCGGCGGGGAGCCTGCTCCGTCCGGTCGGCCAGGGTCTCGACCGGATGACCCGTCCCTTCGGCCTGGCCGAGCGCCCGCTGCGGGTCAGTCCCGCCCGGAGGCGGGCGGGAGATCTCGCCTTCGCCGTCCTTGTCGGGGCGGGCCTCGTCTGGGGACTCGTACGCATGCTCGCCTTCGTCGCCGCCGGACCCGGACTCGGTGAGTTCGGCCACGCAGCCCTGCTCGGGCTGGCGACCTTCGCCCGGGTCATCGTGCTCGTCGCGGTCGCGACGATCATCTGGGTGCCGGTAGGCGTGTGGATCGGGATGAACCCCAGGGTCGCCCGCTACGCCCAGCCGGTCGTGCAGGTGTTGGCGAGCTTCCCGGCGAACTTCCTCTTCCCCCTGTTCACCCTCGTGCTGATCGGGACCGGGATCAGCATCAACCTCGGCGGCATCGTCCTGATGGCCCTCGGCGCGCAGTGGTACATCCTGTTCAACGTCATAGCGGGCGCGAGCGCCATCCCGTCGGACCTTCGTGAGGCCTCGCACGACCTGGGGCTGCGCGGGTGGTTGCGGTGGCGCTCGTTCATCGGCCCCGCGGTCTTCGCCACCTGGGTCACCGGCGGGGTCACCGCTGCCGGGGGTGCCTGGAACGCGTCGATCGTCGCCGAAATCGTCAGTTACGGACACACCAAGCTCGTGGCCACCGGCCTGGGTGCCTACATCGCGCAGTCGACCGCCGGCGGCGACTTCGGGCGCACCCTCGTCGGGGTGACGGTGATGAGCATCTTCGTCGTCGGCCTCAACCGGGTCTTCTGGCGTCGCCTCTACCGGCTCGCCGAGGACCGCTACTCACTCAACGAGGGATAGGAGGACCGTCATGACCACGATCCACCGCGCGCCAGGAGCACTCGCGTCCAGGACCACGATCATCGAGGTCGACCACCTGTCGAAGGCGTTCTCCGGAGCCCATGGCGCCGACATCAGCGTCCTGGACGACGTCTCGTTGGAGCTGCGCGAGGGCGAGATCGTGGCGCTGCTGGGCCGATCCGGGTCTGGCAAGTCGACCCTGCTGCGGTCCATCGCCGGACTCATTGCCCCGACCGCCGGGGAGGTCCGCTACCGCGGGCGGCCCCTGGAGGGCGCCAACCCCGGAGTCGCCATGGTCTTCCAGTCGTTCGCGCTGCTGCCGTGGCTCACTGTCCAGGCCAATGTCGAGCTCGGCCTGCGGGCCGCTGGGGTGAGCCCGGCCGAGCGGCGGGAACGCGCCCTGGCGGCGATCGACATGATCGGGCTCGACGGGTTCGAGAACGCCTACCCCAAGGAGCTCTCGGGTGGGATGCGCCAGCGGGTCGGGTTCGCCCGGGCTCTCGTGCTGCGCCCCGACGCGCTGCTCATGGACGAGCCGTTCAGCGCCCTCGATGTCCTGACCGCCGAGAACCTGCGCTCCGAGCTCATGACGCTCTGGGGCAGCGAGGACTTCCCGACCAAGGCGATCTGCATCGTCACCCACAACATCGAGGAAGCGGTGCAGCTGGCCGACCGGGTCGTCGTGCTCGGCGCCAACCCCGGGCACATCAAGGCCGAGATCCCGATCCGGATCCCGCGCCCACGCGACCGGCGCAGCCCGACCTTTGAGGCCCTCGTCGACCGGCTCTACGCAGCGCTGACCGGACGTGACCAGGCCGCCCGCGAGGCGACCGTCCCCACCGGGCCGCTCACCCACCCGTTGCCGGCCGCGAGCGTCGGCGGTCTCGCCGGCCTCGTCGAGATCGTGTACGCGCACAACGGGCAGACCGACCTGCCCGACCTCGCCGACGAGCTGTCCTTCGAGGTCGACGACCTGCTCCCGCTCGTCGATGCGGCCGCGATGCTCGGCTTCCTCGACCTCGAGGGGGCCCAGGCCTTCCTCACCGACGCCGGTCGTGACTGGTACACGGCCGACATCCTTCGCAGCAAGGAGCTGTTCGCCTCACGTGCGCTGGCCAGTGCACCGCTCGTGCGGACCATCGTCAAGGCCCTCGAGAACAGCGACGACGGGACGCTCAAGGACGGCTTCTTCCACGACATCCTGCGACGCGGGTACTCGGCCGAGGAGACCGCTCGCCAGCTCGACATCGCCATCGACTGGGGCCGCTACGGCGAGCTGTTCGACTACGACAGTGACGACGGCACCTTCGTGCTCGGCGAGGTCGCTGCCGAGGCGGGCGCCTATCTGGCGCAGCATGCTGAGGACAGCGACGGGCACCCCGACGGGGAACCGGGGGACCGGCCATGAGCTCGCCGACCAGCCGCCCGGATCCTGTGCCGTCCCGGCCGGTCGATCACGACCGGCGTCCGAGTCTGCGTCTGCGGGTCGCGCTCACCCGGCTGCGCCACGGGGAGGACCCGGCGGATGTCGCCGCCGCGACGAAGGTCCCGCTCGCCCTCGTGGAGGTGCTGGCCGACGAGCTGACCCACCGCCGGCGCGACTAGGGGCGACCTCGGCGGCGGCCGAGGAGTGCGAGACCCAGTCCGGCGACTCCCATCGCGAGGCCCCCCGCGGCGAGCCACCGGGCGACCGGGTCTGCGCCCTCGAGTGCGGAGTCCGGTGACATGGCGGCTGACCCGGTCTCGGCGTGAGCCCCATGTGCCCCGGAGGCATCCGCCACGGTGACCTCAATCGACGGCGCCGGGTAGTCGGGCTCGGACCCGGAGTCCGGCGTCGGCTGGTCCCAGGCCACGACCTTGCCGTCGGAGTAGGTCTGTGTGGCGGGCAGGAGGAGGGTTCCCGGAGCCGGGAGGGGCCCGACGGAGATGGCGAAGTCCTCGTACTGCTGGGGGCCGACCTGCGTCCCGGGTCGTGCGGTCCACGTGACGGTGCGCGGCGCCTCCGTGATGGTCGTGCCGTCGACGATGACGGGCTTGGGCAGCGCGCCGCGCTTGATCGTCGCGTCCCACCCGGGGATGGGTTTGGTCCGCACGGACAGCAGCGGCTTGTCGGCGGGCAGCGTGACGGAGACCTTCACCGTGCCGGCGGTGGCCGACTCGTTCGGCACCCGGAACACGAGCTGGGTGTACGAGCCCTCGGCGGCGTTGTCCGTCGTGACGTGCACATGGGCCCGGGCGCTGGACATCGAGGCCAGGACGAGGCCGGCGGCCAGCGCGGCGACGGCGCCGAGCCGCGCGAGCGCCCGGCGGGGCATCGCCACTCGCGTGAGGGCATGGGGGACGGAAGTGGGTGGCATGGTTTCCTCGGTTGGGCAGCCCCGAGTCGCGGGGCGAGGGTGGCTGGGCAGGTTCGATCGGGCCGCCACCAACGGAGAGACCTGTCAGGCGGCGGGTGCGAAGAAGAGGGCCGGAGGCCCGCGAGGTGGCGGACCACCCTCGGACAGCGCACTCGACAGAGGGGCCGGAGCGGCTGGGGACAACAGGGTCCGCGCACCAAGCCTCGCCGGCTCGCCCGGCAGGCGCGGCACACTCCACTGAGCGGCATACCGCAGGACGGAGCGCAGCGCGCTCTCTCCGCGCACGAGCATCACAGCGGTCACCACGATGGCCACGGCATGGGCCACGAGCATCGAGATCGACGACATGCCGTGCGAACCGGGCATCGCGCCTGCCATTGCGCACGTGTGGCCGCTCAGCTGGACCGCGTGGTGGCCGGCGTGGGTGACCGTCGCGCCGCAGCCGGGGGGTGCGACAGCCAGCAGGGTGAAGGCGCCGTGCAGGCCGACCTGCTCGGCAACGAGGGCAGTGGCGGTCCGGCCCACCGCGCGGCGGCGACGGGCCAGCCACAGCGAGGGCGGCGCCAGGAAGAGGACCAGCAGCGTGAGCAGGGCCGGGGGCGGGAGGGCGCCACCGGCGCCGGTGTGGGCCCCGACGGACAGGGCCAGGGTGGTGCCTCCCAGCGCGAGAGCGCGGAGCAGGCGCGCTGTCCGCCCGGTCACCTCCGCCATGCCGGTCATGCTAGCCGCGCGGTCATCCCGGGGCTGGCCCGGCGTGGGCCGCACGACGGCTCGGTTCAGCGTCCTCCCAGCGGGGCCACCTACTTTCGCCGGGTGGGTTCGTTGCCGTGGCGGGCGGGGGTGCAGCTCCGGCGCTGGTCGCGTCTCGGCTTCGCGCTGCCCATGGCTGTGCTCTTCTTCCTGTACGCCTCCGGCCCCGCGCTCGCCCATGACGCGCTCCTCGGCTCGACGCCTGCCAGCGGGGCACGCGTGACCGGCGCATCCCTCGGTGGGCAAGTGGTGCTCCACTTCGAGGAGCCCCCGCTCGCCATCGGTGCGCAGGTCCGCGTGACCGGGCCGACAGGGGCGATCTCCGCCGGGCAGCCGACCATTAATGGCTCGGACCTCGTTCAGCACCTGGACTCGTCAATCGCGGCGGGCGCCTACACGATCACGTGGCGGATCACCGCCGATGACGGCCACGTCGTCTCCGGCACCATCCCCTTCACGGTCACCCAGGGGACATCAGGGCCCCCCGCAGCCAACCCCGCCCGGCAAGCGGACCCCTCCCCAACCGCCAAGTCGGGCAGCTCCGGATGGACGGTCGTCGGCGGCGTTGCGGTTCTCGTGGTGGTGGTGGTCGCGGTCCTGATGCTCGTCGGGCAGCGACGACGCTCGCAGGCCGGGGGCTGAGCGGCTTCCGCTTCCACCTCGAAGGGTCGATGATGGTGTCGGTCTTGAAAGCGCAGGTGGGCCCGCAGATGTCAGCACGGCGAACCTCTGTCTTCACCGCCACCACCGCAGCCGTTCTCGGCGCGGGCGTGGCCCTGCTCGGCGCGCCCGCCGAAGCCGCTGGGCCGACCACGAGCGCCGCACCGGCCGCGACCACCGCCGCCACCACCGCCGCGGCGGCAGCGACCCCGGCGGCCCAAGCACAGGCGGTCTTCAACCGGATGACGATGGCCCAGCGGATCGGCCAGCTGTTCATGGTCGGTGGCCCCGCCACCGGCCTCGGCTCGGCCACCACCTCGACCATCACCCGCAACCACGTCGGCAGCGTCATCCTGACCGGGCGGGCGACGTCAGGCACCGCACCGGTCCGGGCACTGACGGCGGGCGTGGATGCTCTCACCACGTCGGCGGCGACCGCCGGCGTCCCGCTGTTCATCGCGGCCGACCAGGAGGGCGGCTACGTCCAGGTGCTCCAGGGCCCCGGGTACTCACGGATGCCGACCGCTCTGACGCAAGGCAGCTGGTCGGACACGACGCTGAGGGCGAACGCGACGACCTGGGGGCGCCAGGTGTTCCGGTCCGGGGTCGACCTCGACCTCGCACCGGTCATGGACACCGTGGCAAAGAGCTTCGCCAGCTCGAACCAGCCGATCGGCTACTACCAGCGCGAGTACGGCTACACCCCATCGGTCGTCAGCGACAAGGGCACGACGTTCCTGCGCGGCATGCAGAGCTCGGGCCTCGCGATGACGGCCAAGCACTTCCCGGGGCTTGGCCGCGTCACCGGCAACACCGACACGTCGGCGGGTGTCACCGACACCGTCACGACGCGCACTTCACCGGACATCGCCCCCTTCCGGGCCGCCCTCACGGCCGGTGCCCGGGTCCTGATGGTCTCCTCGGCGTACTACACCCGCATCGACTCGGCGCACCCGGCGTGCTTCTCGCCCACGGTGATCGGCGGCATGATCCGCGGCGACCTCGGCTTCACCGGCATCGTCATCAGCGACGACCTCGGTAACGCCCGGCAGGTGGCCGCCTGGACACCCGGCGCCCGAGCGGTGAACTTCATCTCGGCCGGCGGCGACATCGTCCTCACGGTCAACCCCTCCGTGTTGCCGGCGATGGTCCAGGCGGTTGCGAGCCGTGCAAGCTCCGACACGGCCTTCCGCGCCAAGGTGAACGCGGCGGCACTGCGGGTCCTCACGGTCAAGGCGGAGTACGGGCTGCTCGCCGCCCGCCCACCGGTCAACGGCTCGCTGGGTCAGTCCACCATCCTCGCGCTGCAGCGCTGGCTCGGGGTCGCGCGCACCGGCACGTTCGACACCACGACGATCAAGGCCCTGCAGACCCGCATCGGCACGTCGGCCGTCGGCGTCTGGGGGCCGGCGTCGATGGCGGCGATGCAGTCCTACCTCGGCATCTCGCGAGACGGCGCGACGACGTGGAACGGCCGCACTGTCGCCCAGCTGCAGCGCTATCTAACGACGCAGCTCTGAGCCGCCAGGCTCACTGGCCCACCGCTCCGGCTCGCGCGGCGCCGAGCGCGTCGAGGTCACGCACGGCATAGCGGTGGTGCTCCCACTCCTCCTCGAGGATCGTCCGCAGGCACGAGAGCACCGTCTCGTCATGGTCCGGAGCATGGGGGTTCTTCCGGGACTCGTGCAGGTCCTCCGGGGAGACGTGGGCGAGGAAGTCGCGCACCATCGCCTGCCGACCGGCACGTGCCTCGAGGACCTGCTCGAAGGGCGGCGCCTCGACGGAGAACACGGACGCGTCGTATGCCTCGGTGTCGTGGTCGTCGTTGGGCAGGCCGATCGGGTGAAACGGCTGCTCCCGCTGGAGAACCGCCTTGCCGAGCCACGTGTCGGTCGCCATCACCAGGTGTCGCAGGGTCTGGGCCAACGACCATTCGCCGTCGACCGCGGCATCGACGGTTCCGTCCGGCATGGCGGCCACCCGGCCGAGCAGGGCCGCCCAGGTCGCCTCCAGCACCGCCCAGGCGCGCCGCAGGCCCTCGGGATCCGCCGCCGCCCGCAGCTCGCGGCCCGGGAAGCGGTGGTTCAGCTCGGCGTCCACGAGCGGCACGACGTCGACGCCGTTGACCACAAGCCTCCCGCCGTCCTCCAACAACCAGGGCGAGTCGATCTCCATCCGCGCCACGTCGCACCCGCGCAGCACCACGTCGCTGAGGTCGCAGCCGATGAACCTCGCCTCTCGCACGTTCCGGTTCCGGAACGTCCTGCCCCGCAGACCCTCTGGCTGGCTCTCGCTCATGAGTGGACGATGGCACGGTCCACCGACATCGCGCCACGAACTTCTCCTCGTGATCCCGGGTAGCGAGGCTTGTCCGCGTGGCCCTGCGCCAACCCGTCGGCGTTGCGGTCGGACCGCTCGCGGGTAAACGGGCGGGATGAGGTCCGACAAGGATCAGCAGCTCTACCCTCCGCACGTGCTGCGGGAGTACGCCCTCCTCGCGGATGGCGAGCGGGGCGTGCTCGTCGGGCCGCGGGGTGACTACAGCTGGATGTGCGCACCCCGATGGCAGGACGACGGAGTCTTCTGCTCGCTGATCGGGGGACCGGGCACCTACGCCGTCACGCCGACGGACCCGCTCTTCGTGTGGGGTGGGCGGTATGAGGACGGGACCCTGATCTGGCACAGCCGCTGGGTGTCCACTGACGCCATCACCGAGTGCCGGGAGGCCCTCGCATATCCCGGGGACCCGACCCGGGCGGTCATCCTGCGCCGGATCATGGCGCTGTCCGGCACGGCACGGGTACGGGTCCTGCTCGACGTGCGAGCCGGCTTCGGCAAGCACCGGATGAGCACCCTGCACCGCGACGACGACGGGACCTGGCAGGGCCGATCTGGCGCCCTCCACTTCCGATGGAGCGGGGCGATCGAGGCGAAGGTCAACGACGACGACATGCTCGAGCAGGTCATCGAGGTCGACCGCGGCGACCACTACGACCTGATCCTGGAGATGGCTCCTGACCGGGTGGACGGCCGCCCGCTCGACGCCGACACGTGCTGGACCGCGACCGAATATGCCTGGCAGCGGGCGGTTCCCACCCTGGAGATGACGATCGCCCCCGATGACGCGCGGCAGTCCTACGCGGTGCTGCGCGGGATGACCAGCAGCACGGGGGCGATGGTGGCGGCGCCGACCATGTCGATGCCGGAACGGGCGGACACCGGCCGCAACTACGACTACCGCTACGCCTGGATCCGCGACCAGTGCTACACCGGCGAGGCGGTCGGTGCGTGCGGCTCGTACCCCCTCCTCGACTGCGCGGTGAAGTTCGTCAGCGAGCGGGTCCTCGCCGATGGCTCCGAGCTCAAGCCGGCGTACACGATCGACGGGGGCACCGTGCCGGACGAGCGCGCCGTCGGGCTCCCCGGCTATCCCGGCGGGTCGGCCAAGGCGGGCAACTGGGTCAACGACCAGTTCCAGCTGGACAACTGCGGCGAGGCACTGCTGCTGTTCGCCACGGCGGCGGGCCATGACCGCCTCGACCTCGATGGCTGGCATGCGGCGCGGGCCATGGTCGACACGATCCGCGAGCGCTACGACGAGCCGGACTATGGGATCTGGGAGCTCTACCCGGCCCGGTGGGCGCACTCCCGTCTGATCTGTGCCGCTGGGCTGAAAGCGATGGCCGTCCATGTGCCCGCGAGCGCCGGGGCCGAGTGGACGGCGCTCGCGGACCGCATCATCGCGGACTGCTCGCGGGAGTGCCTGCACGAGCAGGGCCGCTGGAAGCGCGCCCCGGATGACGACCGCGTCGATGCTGCCCTGCTGCTCGCCTCGATCCGGGGAGCAGTCCCTCCGCGTGACCCACGCACGGTGCAGACCTGGGAGGCGGTGCGTCGCGACCTCGGACGGCACGGCTACGTCTATCGATTCAGCCAGGACCCGCGGCCCCTCTCCGACTCGGAAGGCGCGTTCCTGCTCTGCGGCTTCGACATGGCCATCGCCACCCACCAGCAGGGCAAGGAGGTCGAGGCCGCCCGCTGGTTCGAGCGGAACCGGGCCGCATGCGGCTCGCCGGGGCTCTTCACCGAGGAGTATGACGTGGAGCAGCGACAGCTTCGGGGGAACTTCCCGCAGGCGTTCGTGCACGCGGTCATGATCGAGGCCGCCAAGAGGCTCGCGGAACGACCGGGAGAGGTCACCCCATGACAGGGCGCAGGGACGGGA
>NZ_JBQCCV010000216.1:0-2352 GCF_051961875.1 Intrasporangium sp.
GGGCCGCCTCGACGTCCGGCTCGACCGTGTCGAGCACCGGGTTCGCGGCGAGGACTTCCTGCCAGGCGGCCAGGTCGAGCAGCGACTCGGTCGCGCCGCCCGGCCCCGGGTAGCACGCGGTGAGATCGGTCGCCGTGGCACTTGTGGTGCCTTGCAGGAAGAACGCCACGTCGACGGGCACCTCGAGCGCCTCCCAGACCGCGGTGGTGAGGTCGACGTCGGTGACGGACCGGACCCGCTCGGGCAGCCCGCGGTAGCGGCCCCCGCCGGCGCCGCGTCCGGTGAAGAGCAGGTAGCAGGCCCGGCACGTGCACAGCAGCCGACGTGCCTCGATGTCGGCCACGTGCCCGTGCCGCGCGTCGAGCTCGGCGCTGCACATCTCGCAGACCTCGCGGGCCCCGGCCGGTCCCGCCTCCGGCACGGAGGTGCCCGGCTGCGCCAGCCGGCGCAGCCTGCGGATCGGGTCGGCCGGTGTGGTCGTCACGACGACGGGGCGCCTTCTCGCGTGGCGGCCCGCGGCTGCAGGCCCGGGCGCAGCCCGATCTGCAGGACCGGCTGGCGCCGCTCCGCAGCGACATCGACCGAGACGATCTCCGGGGCCGCGGCGAGCACGGCGGCCTCCACCGCACCGGTGACGGTGGCAGCGGTGGAAGCGCACCCGCTCGCGACGAACGCGAACCTCGCGACTCCGGCCTCGTCGACACCGAGGTAGTCGACATCGTCGGCCACCGCGCCGAGCTGCCCACGCAGACCGGACAGGGCGCCTCGGATGCGCCGGTCGACGTCGTCCGGGTGCAGGTCGTGCAGGAGCAGCAGACCGCTGACGAGCTCGTCGTCGGCCAGCGCCCGCAGCGCGCCGTGCGCCTCGGCCAGCTCGGCGATGCGCGCCAGCCCAGCGGCATACAGCTCCATCAAGGTGCTGACGAGCGCTTCCGCGCGCGCCTGCGCCACAGGGTCACCGGCCGCCTCGAACTCGTCGAGCAGGCGCTGGATGCGCAACGAGATGCCTTGCAGGTCAACGTCGTTCATGGTCGGCCTCCTCGGTCAGTACGGGCGGACCGCCATCCCGGGCGAGTGGACCTGCTTCGTCACCCCGCCTCCGCCGGTGAACATGTGGACGCCACACGGCAGGCACGGGTCGAAGCTGCGGACCGCTCGCATGATGTCGATGCCCTTGAACGACTCGGGCGGGTTCTCCTCGAAGATCGGCGTGTTCTGGACGGCGTCCTCGTAGGGGCCGGGCGTGCCGTAGACGTCCCGCACGCTGCCGTTCCACGGTGTCGGCGGGTAGGGGTGGTAGTTCGCGATCTTGCCGTCCCTGATGACGAGGTGGTGCGACAGGACGCCACGGACGGCCTCAGTGAAGCCGACCCCGATGGCCTCCTCGGGGACGTCGAACGGCGTCCACGTGTCGAGGCGCCCGGCGTGGACCTCCTCGAGGCCCTTGTTCACGAAGTGGAGGGCCATGGCCGCCGTGTAGGCCTGGAAGTAGGTGCGGGCGCGGTTGCGCTCGATCGCGTTGCTCCACTGCGGGATTCGCCACTCGAAGTGGGCCTCGGGCTTGAGGGCGGTCTTCGGCAAGGTGATCTTGACGCTGTTCCCCGTCGCCTCCACGAGGTCCGTCTTGACGAGACCGGAGAGCGCCGTCGACCACAGCCGGGCGATCGGGCCGCCACCGGTGTCGAGCGCGAGGTGGTCGGTGCCATCGAACCAGCGGGGCGACATCGTCCAGCTGTAGGCGCTGGCGAAGTCACGTTTGGCCGGCCGCGGCAGGGTGTGCTGGTTCCAGGGGTGGCGGACGTCGACGGGGTTGCCGAGCGGGTCCTGGGTCACGAAGACCTCGTGGCCGTCGTCCGCCCAGTCGTCGTAGTAGGAGTGGCCGAGCAGGATCCGGATCCCGAGGTTGATGTCGACGAGGTTGTTGGTCACGAGCCGGCCGTCGACGATGATCCCCGGGGTCACGAACATGGCGTGACCCCAGTCGTTCATCCGCTGGTAGGTGAAGTCGCACACCTCCGGGTCGTTGAGGCTGCCCCAGCAGCCGAGCAGGATCCGGCGCTCGCCGACGTGCTCGTAGCCTGGTAGCGCCTCGTAGAAGAAGTCGAAGAGGTCGTCGTGCAGCGGCACGACCTTCTTCATGAACTCGACGTAGCGCATGAGGCGGGTCAGGTACTCGGTGAAGAGCTGGACGCTCGGGACGGTGCCGACGCCGCCCGGGTAGAGCGTCGACGGGTGGACGTGCCGGCCCTCCATGAGGCAGAACATCTCCCGGGTCATCCGGCTGACCTGCAGCGCCTCCCGGTAGAACTCGCCCTCGAGCGGGTTGAGCGAGCGCATGATGTCGCCGATGGT
>NZ_JBQCCV010000217.1:0-13418 GCF_051961875.1 Intrasporangium sp.
TACCTCATCTACACGAACAAGACGGAGAAGGAGGTGCGCGGATGACCGCCACGACGACCGAGCCGGTCCCCGTCGCCGAGGTCATCCCGAAGCGGAGGAGCACCGGTCGGGCACCCGGCACCGAGGGGACGGCGCTCGGCAGGACGGCCCGCTACGCGCTGCTGCTCGCCTTCGTCATCCTCATCTTCATCCCGCTCTACGTCCTGCTCGTGACGAGCTTCAAGACGAGCGGGCAGGTCACCGCCAGCGATGCCTGGACGCTGCCGTCCGTGTGGTCGGTCGCGGGGTGGAAGGCCGCGTGGTCGGCGCTGGCCCCGCCGCTGTGGCGCTCGGTCGTGCTGGCCGTCTCCGTCGCCGTCCTGTCCGCGATGCTCGGCTCGCTCAACGGGTTCGTCTTCGCCAAGTGGCGGTTCCGTGGCGCGACGCTGGTCTTCACGCTGTTCCTGTTCGGGATGTTCATCCCCTACCAGGCGATCCTCATCCCCCTGCAGGGCATGCTGATCCAGATCCAGTCGATGCCCGGCATGTCGTGGTTCGACGGGATCTGGAAGCTGATCATCGTCCACGTCATCTACGGCATCCCGATCTGCTGCCTGATCTTCCGCAACTACTACGCGACGGCCGTGCCGACCGAGATCCTCGAGGCCGCCAAGGTCGACGGCGCCGGCACGCTGCGGACCTTCCGGTCGATCGTGCTGCCGATCTCGGCACCGGCGTTCGTCGTGGCGATGATCTGGCAGTTCACCTCGGCGTGGAACGACTTCCTCTTCGCGCTGTTCCTGACGAACCGCAACAACGGGCCGGTCACCTACGTGCTCAACGAGCTCGCCGGCGGCCAGAACCCGGACTACCCGTCGATCATGGCCGGAGTCCTGCTCGCGTCGCTGCCGACACTGCTGGTCTACGTCATCCTCGGGAAGTACTTCGTCGGCGGCCTGATGAGCGGCTCCGTCACGTAGCCCGTCCCCGCTTCGCGGGTCCGGTGGTCGAGCCGCGGCTGGGTTCCCACAACCGACCTCGGGGACGCACCCGGGGATCGATTCGTGCGGTCCGGGCCCGACGTCATACACTGGCGCCCGGCACCCCACGTGGTGGTACCTCTCCGAACTCCCCCAGGGCGGGAACGCAGCAAGGGTAGGAGAGCTCTTCCAGGTACGTGGGGTGTCCTTTCGTTTCGTCTCGTCGCTGTGAGGTGGGTGCCGTGGTCCATCGTGATCCCGGAGTCCCTGCCCCGCCGGGAGCGGCTGTGGCCCGGCGGGCCGTCTTCACGGCGTTCGCGGTCAACGGCGCCGCCCTCGCCGCCTTCGCCTCCCGCGTCCCCGACATCAAGCACAGCCTGGGCCTGACCGCCGGCCAGCTCGGCGTCACGTTGCTCGCCCTGTCGCTCGGCTCGGTGCTGGGGCTGCCCCTGTCCGGCTGGTTCGTCCACCGGTTCGGGGCGGCCCGGACGGTATTGGGCGCCGGGCTCGTGCTGGCCGCCGGCCTGCTCCTCATCGGGGCCGGCGTGAGCGTGCTCGGAAACCGGGCCGTCGTGATGGGGGCGCTGTTCGTCACCGGGCTCGGCGTGGGCGTCTTCGACGTCGGGATGAACCTCGAGGGTGCCTCCGTGGAGCGGCTGCTCGGCCGGTCGATCATGCCCCATTTCCACGCCATGTTCAGCGGCGGAACCGTGCTGTCCGCGCTCGTCGGCGCCCTCCTCTCCGGCCTGCACGTACCGGTCGGGCCCCACCTCGCCGGCGTCGCCCTCCTCCTCGTCGCCGTGGTGCCGTGGTTCCTCCGCACCTTCCTGCCGCGGACTGCCGAGCAGTCCGACGAGGAGTCGGTCGCGCCCGACCGAGACCCCGGATCTGGCTCTCGGGAACCGGCGAAGGCGGGCATCGGAGCGGCCTGGCGAGAGCCGAGGACCTGGCTCATCGGTGCCGTGGTGTTCGCGGCGGCCTTCACGGAGGGCACCGCGAACGACTGGGTCGCGGTCGCCTTCGCGGACGGCTATGACCTGCCGCGCTGGGCGGGGGTGCTCGGCTTCGCCGTGTTCCTCACCTTCATGACGGTGGGCCGGGTCGTCGGGACGCGCCTGCTCGACGCCTACGGACGGATTCCGGTGCTGCGTGTCCTCTTCGTGGCCGCGGTCGCCGGGTGCGTCCTCGTCGTCTTCGGCGGACCCGCCCTGGCCTTCGTCGGCGCGGCCGTATGGGGTGTCGGCGCGAGCCTCGGCTTCCCGGTCGGGATGAGCGCCGCGGCCGACGACCCGCGCCGGGCGGCCGCGCGCATGAGTGTCGTGTCCACGATCGGCTACAGCGCCTTCCTCGGCGGACCGCCCCTGCTCGGCTTCCTCGGCGACCACGTCGGTGTGCTCCACTCGCTCCTCGTCGTCGGCGCGATGGCAGTCATCGCCCTGCTCCTCGTGCCGGCCGTGCGCCACGACCGGCGCACGCCAGCCCCGTGAGCTGAACCGGAGGGCGGGGAGAGGCGCGTCGCTCAGAAGTACTCGGTCATGTATGGCGCGCCGCTGAAGACCGCGTCAAGCGCGCAGTCGTCCTCGGGGTTGCCTCCCGTGACGAGGCCGGCCTGGCGCAGCCTGGGCATCGGCCACCCGCACCAGAGGGCAGCGAGCCCGCGTGGGCCCAGTCGGGCCGGCGGCCTGTCGACGGCAACGGGCCCTTCAACCGAAAGCGGCCCTTCCGCGGGGAGCGGCCTCTCGACGGGCGTCGCGCGGGCCGACCCGCCCGAGACCTCGAGCCGCCAGGTCCCGGAGTTGGCCGGCAGGTCCGGGTCGTCGACGGCGAGGTGGACCGTGGTCGCGAGCGCCGGTGAGAAGCCCCGGGCAGCGACGGCGCGGGGCAGGTCGATGATCCGCAGCATCCACAGGTGCTGCTCCACGTCGTGCTTCGCCTCGGCCCCGGCAATGAGCGCGACCGGGTCTCGCGGGTCGAGGTGGGCCTGCACGGTCGGCGCGGCGGATGACCCGGAGCCGACCACCGACCACAGTGCCGCCGCGGCCTCCCCGTTGTCCGCCACGAGGTCGTCGACCTTGAGCGTCTCGTCCGCGAGGGAGTAGGTCACGAATCCTCTTGGCCCGCTGCCCCGCCCGTCGTGGACGTTGGCGATCGTCTCGTCGTCGGCGAGCTGCACCCGCCACGACTCGGGACCGGGCAGACGCGGCCCGCTCACGCGGCCTCGTTCCTGCTCGGTCCGCATGAGGGCGTGGAGTAGCTCCGCGTCGTCGGGTCCGGCCGGTCGGGGGCGCAACCCACCCGAGAGCGAGCGGAGGCCGCGGAGGTCCTGGGCGGCATACGTGAAGCGGGGGAGCGGCCCACCGAACTCGTAGCCCACGCCTCGGTACAGCCCGGGTGCGGTGGGGAAGAGGCAGGAGATGGCGTCGCCGAGCTCGGCCATCCGGGCGAGGAGGCCGCGCATGAGGAGCGAGGCCACCCCGCGACCGCGCGCCACCGGGTCGACGTAGACCCCGGCCACGCCGCCCATCGGCTGGTGGCGTCCGCCCCATACCTGCTCGAACGGGCGCGCCCGCCCGGAGGCGAGCACCCGGTCGTCCCCGTCGACCACGGCGAGCATCCGGCCACCGAGCGTCTCGTCGGCCACGCGCCGCCACCAGCGGTCGCCACCGTCCGGGAGCGGTCCGAACGAGCGGGCCCGGATGCGCAGGATCGCCGGCAGGTCGGCCTCGGTCACGTCGCGGACACGCAGCTCCGTCATGCCCGTGACGCTAGCGGAGGCGGACTGCGGGCTCCGCCGCGGTCGACGTGCCGCCTCATAGCCATCCGAGGTATGAAGAGGGCATGGCAAGGTCAGGCTTGATCTACGCGGCCGTGATGGTTGTCGTCGTGATCGCGGTGGACATCCTGTTCTTCCAGGACCGCTTCTGGCCGCGGCTGATGGCGAACGTCGGGATCGTCCTGGTGTTCGGGGCGTTCTATCTACGGTTCTTCAGGGGTTCCTGAGCGAGGGACGTGACCGTCAGACGCGGTGCTCCTCGCTGAGGCGCTGCCCCCGGCCGAGGCCCCACCCGACGAGGACCGCCGCGAGCAGTCCTGCCCAGAACAGGCCGGTGACGGCGGCTCGGGCCAGGACGAACCCGACGGTGCCGTGGACGAGGACGGCGAGCCCGGGCAGGACGTACCAGCCGATGAGGATGGCCGGGCCGGAGGAGTCGGCCCGGAACATCGACCGCGGCGGCGAGCCGCGGAACGCCGCGAGCAGGTGGCCACCCGCCAGCACGGCGACGAGCACGACCACCAGACCGACGGCGCCGGCGGACACCGATCCGACGACGACGGCCGCAACGGCGAGCCCGCCGCCGAGCGCCACGAGGGTCAGTGCGCACGGCACCACGAGATGGGCGACCGACTCGGTGCGCGGCGGGATCCCGAGGAGGGGAGGTGTCCCGATCGTGTCCGCCTGTAGGCGCAGTCCCTCGGCCCATGCCCCGAAGCCGAAGTAGGCCGGCACCAGACCCACTGTCAGTGCCACCGCCGGTGCGACGGGGTGGGTCAGCGCCCACGAGATGACCACGGCACCAATGGCGCTGAAGCCCAGGCCGGTCCAGAACGTCGACGGGAGCCGACGGAGCCCGAGCAGGTCCCGGCGGACGATGACGGAGGTTGGCCCGCCGGGCCGCAGCCGTGCGCCTCGGCCGTGCCGGATGGGCCGGGCCAGCTGCAGTTTCGCGGTGCGGAGGTTGCCGGCGAGCACGGACCCGCCGATCGTCGAGCTGTTGGCCGCGTGGCGTCGCAGCACCTCGATGTGCAGGTCCCGCAGGGCGGTCCGGCCCCGGAACAACGTGGCGAGACCACGCCCGGCCCCGGGCCACGAGCGCACCTGCCCCCACAGCCACAGGGACGCGCCCAGCCAGCCGAGGACGGCACCGGCGAGCGTGATGAGTGCAGCGGCATACCAGGACGTCATGCCGGCGAACGCCACCCCCGCGCCAACGGTCACCCCCGCGAGGGCGCCGAGGAAGACGCACAGCCCGAGCGGGAGGCGCCACCAGCGCCCGACGGCGACGGCCCGGTCGATGGGGGCCGTGACGACGTGGTCGATCCATGGCAGCGGAGGGACGACCGGACCGCGATAGGCGCCGGCGACGAGCATCGACAGGAGGATCGCGACGATCGCGGCGGCAAGCACCCCGAAGGCGAGCGGGGTCTCGAGCTGGGCTCGCAGAGCCACCGGGTCCGCGGTCTTGACGACGGCCTGGACCACGGGGAACCCGTAGGCGAGTGCGCCGAGGAAGGCGACGTACCCGGCATACCAGGCCTGGCGGCGGCCTTTCCGCCCGGCGTCGCCGCCGATGACCCAGTCGGCCTGGCCGACGAGCTCGTGGTCGTCGACCTCGAGGGCAGCCGGGTGGGCGGCTTTCATCGCGCCGGCGCGACGTCGACGACGCGGTGGGCGAGGGCCTCGGTCATCTCGGGGTCGTGGCAGGCCATCACGACGGTCGCCCCCTCCGCCGCCCGCTGGCGGATCAGCTCGGTGACGGTGCCGCGCTTGGTCGTGTCGAGGCGCTGCTCCGGCTCGTCGAGCAGCAGCACGGAGCTCGGCCGCGAGAACGTGAGCGCGAGCCGGAACAGCTGCTCCTGCCCCGAGCTCAGCTCGTGCGGGAACCGGTCGTGCAGGTGGTCGATCCCGAGCCGGGCCATCAGGGCGAGGCCGCGCTCGTCGGAGGTGTTCGGGTCGCCGCCCCACGTCGAGTCGACGAGGACGAGGTGGTCGATCAGGGTGAGGTCGCGGTAGGCCGTCGGCGTGCCGATGAGCGCGGCGACCGCGGCCCGGATGCCGGGCTTGCGTTCGTCCGCGGTGATGCCGCCGATCGTGGTGGTGCCGACGGTCGGCTCGAGGAGGCCGCCGACCATCCGCAGGAGGGTCGTCTTGCCGGAGCCGTTGGGGCCGCGCAGGACGACGCACTGCCCGGGGTCAGCGGCGACGGTGGTGGGCAGGACGAGCGTCGTGGTGTCGATCGTCTTGCCGACGCCGTCGGCGCGCACCTCGCCGCGCAACAGGGTGATCGTGGTCATGTGGCCTCCCGCTCCGGTTCCTCGCGATGCCACCGTATGCCGCTGACCCGCCTCCCGGTGCACGACCGGGTCACGGGTGCCGCGTCAGCCGCCGACGCTGGCCGGCGGACCGACGACGAGGGCCACGCCCGTCAGGGCGGCCACGGCGACGAGGCCGACCGCGACGGCGACCGCCGGCCGGGCGAGCAGCACGTGCAGCACCCGCTCGACCCCGTTCTCGGGACATGCCTCGGCGTGGCCGAGCCGCCAGCCGCCCTCGAGGGCGCCGGCGCGCTCCATACGTCGCTCGAACCAGACGGTGAGGAACGGCGGGACGGCACTGGCCAGGCCCAACAGGCCCTGCCGGGCGGTCCACCGCTGGTTGACCGCCACGAGGACGGTGATCAGGCAGAACGCGATGAAGACGATGCCGTGCACCATCCCGAAGATCCGGACACCGAGGTCCGTCGTCCTCGTCACGTACTTGAGGAGCATCCCCAGCAGGAGCAAGGCCCACGAGACCACCTCGGCGAGGGCGATGCGGCGATAGAGGGTGCGGGGCGACATGGTTCTCCTACGGGATGTCGTAAAGGTCGGTGGCCCCAGTGTCACAAACGCCTACGGAAGAGGGTGATCGCGGATCCCGCAAGAGGGCGAGACCGCGACCGGGCCGGTCGGGGCAGGTGGGGGTTACGGTCGAGCCATGAGCGACTTCGAGCACCTCCTCGTCAGCCGGGACGGCGACACGGTGACGATCACGATGAACCGCCCTGCCCGACGCAACTCCCTCTCGGAGGAGCACCTGGCCGAGCTGCTGCAGGCCTTCCGGGAGACGGCGGCCACCGATGCGACCGGCATCGTCCTCGCGGCCAACGGGCCGGTGTTCTCCGCCGGGCACGACTTCGGTGACGTCGCGGCCCGGGACCTCACCGGCGTGCGGGACCTGCTCCGCCTCTGCACCGACCTCATGCAGACGATCGAGACCCTTCCCCAGGTTGTCATCGCTCGCGTGCACGCCCTCGCCACGGCGGCCGGCTGCCAGCTCGTCGCCTCGTGCGACCTCGCCGTCGCGGCGGAGTCGGCCGGGTTCGCGCTCCCCGGCGGCAAGGGCGGCTGGTTCTGCCACACCCCGGCCGTGCCCGTCGCCCGGAGCATCGGCCGCAAGCGCCTGATGGAGATGGCCCTCACCGGTGACGTCGTCGACGCGCCGACCGCGCTCGACTGGGGCCTGGTCAACCGGGTCGTGCCCGACGCCGACCTCGACACAGCCGTCGCCGAGCTGCTCGCCCGCGCCACGAAGGGCTCCCGCGCGAGCAAGGCCCTCGGCAAGCAGACCCTGCACGCTCAGCTGGGGCGCCCGGAGACGGACGCCTACACGATCGCGGTCGAAGTCATGGCCGCCGCGTCGCAGCTCGCCGGCGCCAAGGAGGGCATGGCGGCATTCCTCGAGAAGCGCCAGCCCAAGTGGCCGGACTGAGCGGTGAGCTCTCAGCGGCACACGGGTGACGTATACCGCTGAGTCGACCCGCACGAACGCCGGCCTCCGCTCACACCCTCCCGACCTGCCCCGCTCAGCGGTGCCCAGGGCCCGCTGCCCCGCTCAGCGGTGCAGGGGGCCCGCTGCCCCGCTCAGCGGTGCAGGGGGCCCGCTGCCCCGGTGAGCGGGGCAGGTGACCAGCGTGGGGGATGGCTCCCGTGCCGCTCCTTCTTTGGGGCTGATGTGCCGGATGGGACCCGGCGCCCGGTCGCGGCTCCACAGGGGGAGCGAGCGGCGTAGGTGAGGGTCGGTGCTGGCGGTTAGGGTTTTCGCCATGGCCACCGCCCTGTACCGCCGCTACCGGCCCGAGAGCTTCGCCGACGTCATCGGCCAGGAGCACGTCACGGAGCCGCTCATGCAGGCCCTGCGGACGGCGCGGGTCGGGCACGCCTATCTCTTCAGCGGCCCGCGCGGCTGCGGCAAGACGACGAGCGCGCGCATCCTCGCGCGCTGCCTCAACTGCGAGCAGGGGCCGACGCCGACCCCGTGCGGCAACTGCGATTTGTGTGTGGTGCTGGCCCGCGGCGGGCCGGGCAGTGTCGACGTCATCGAGATCGACGCGGCGAGCCACGGCGGCGTCGACGACGCCCGTGACCTGCGCGAGCGCGCGAGCTACGGGCCGGCCCAGAGCCGCTTCAAGATCTACATCATCGACGAGGCGCACATGGTCACGCCGCAGGGCTTCAACGCCCTGCTCAAGATCGTCGAGGAGCCGCCGGAGCACGTGAAGTTCGTCTTCGCGACGACCGAGCCCGAGAAGGTCATCGGCACGATCCGGTCGCGGACCCACCACTATCCGTTCCGGCTCGTCCCGCCGGCGAAGCTCATCACCTACATGGAGCGGCTGCTCGAGCAGGAGGGCGTGGCCGTCGAGCCGGGCGTCCTGTCGTTCGTGTCACGGGCAGGCGGTGGGTCGGTGCGTGACTCGCTCTCGGTTCTCGACCAGCTCATCGCGGGCTCGGGCCCGGAGGGCCTCACCTACGACGGCGCCGTGTCGCTGCTCGGCTTCACCGACGCCGAGCTGCTCGACGCGACGATCGACGCGCTCGCAGCCGGCGACGGGGCCGCGACGTTCCGGCAGGTCGACCGGGTCATCGAGTCCGGCCACGACCCGCGGCGGTTCGTCGAGGACCTCCTCGAGCGGCTGCGGGACCTCATCATCGTCGCGGCCGTCCAGGAGGGCGCCGGCCAGGTGCTGCGCGGCGTCCCGGAGGACCAGCTCGACCGGATGCGGGTGCAGCAGGCCGCGTTCGGCCCCGGGGCCTTGTCTCGAGCCGCCGACATCGTCAACACCGGGCTGACGGAGATGACCGGTGCGACCTCGCCCCGGCTGCAGCTCGAGCTCATCTGCGCACGCATCCTGCTCCCCGGCGCCTCCGGAGAGCAGGGGTATGCCGCTCGCCTCGACCGCATCGAGCGCAGGCTGGAGGTCGGTGGCGTCCCGAGCGGTCCCTCGTCCCGGCCCCTCCCGCCGTCCAGTGAGCACTCGGCCCCTGCCGCCGCGCCCGTTTCTCCTCCGTCGAGTGAGCGCCCCGCCCCGGCGGCCCCACCGGTGTCTCCTCCGTCGAGTGAGCGCCCGGCCCCGGCCGCCCCACCGGCCTCCCCGTCGAGTGAGCGTCCCGCCGCAGCCGCCACCGGCCGAGCCGGCGGGCTCGACACGGATGCCATCCGACGAGCGTGGCCGGACGTGCTCGGCCGCGTCTTCCAGATGCGACGGATCACCTGGACCTTCGTGTCTCAGAATGCCCAGGTCGTCCGTTATGACGGCCGCATCCTGACGCTCGGCATCGCCACGGAGGGGCTGACCAACACCTTCCGCTCGGGCAACCACGCCGAGATCGTGCGCCAGGCCCTCATCGACGAGCTCGGGATGGAGGTGATCGTCGAGGGGGTCCACTCACCCGACTCGTCCCCGGCGCAGCCCACCCACCATTCCCCGCCGGCGTCATCGTTCGGCGCCTCGGCGTCGGAGGGGCCTGGACCCGCCGCACCGCGGCAGACCGAACCGGCCCCGGCAGCGCCGTCCTCGCCGGCCCCCGAGGAGGCACGACCCCCGCAGCCCAGCCCGATGCCACAGGCAGCCGCACCGGAGTCGCGCACGGCGACACCGGCGCCGCCTGCGAGTGGCGATGCGATTGCCGATGCGGGACTCGCGCCCGCGCCGCCACGGCGCTCCCTGGAGGACAACGCCGGCTGGGGCAGCGTCACGGGACCGCCTCCCGACTGGGCAACCGGCCCTTCGGCCGGGGCCACTGCGCCTCAGCAGGACTCGAACACCGCAGTGACGGAAGCGCCTCCGGTCAAGGAGCCCTCCAGCCCGCAGCCTCGTAACCAGCCGGCGCCACGCGGCACGCGATCCGGGGCCGACGCGGTTCGAGCCTCGCTCGATGCGGCACGCCGCGCTGGCGCCCCGGCCTCCTCAGGCGCGGACGAGGTGCGCAGACCCCTCACCGACGACTCCGCCGTGAGCGACGACGACGAGGACATCGAGGTCTCCACCGACGCCGGTCGAGCGGTGATCGAGAAGGTCCTCGGCGGCCGGGTGCTGCACGAGTTCGACGAATAGCCTCTCAGCGCCATACCCCGACTACTACCGTCGGGAGATGGCTTTCGATGTCGCCGGCGATGCCTACGGCCGGTTCATGGGGCGCTACTCGGAACCGCTGGCGGCGAGGTTCGTCGACTGGCTCTCGCCGCCTGCTGAGGCGGTCGCGCTCGACGTCGGCTGCGGCCCTGGTGCGCTCACCGCAGTGCTCGTCGATCGCTACGGCAGTGACCGCGTCCACGCGGCCGACCCCTCCCCGCCGTTCCTGAAGGCGCTGCAGGAGCGGCTGCCGGAGGTCGACGTCCGACAGGCCGCAGCCGCGCAGCTGCCTTGGGAGGACGGCGAGTTCGATCTCACCCTCGCCTCCCTCGTTGTCCACTTCATGCCTGATCCGGTGGCCGGCCTGACCGAGATGCGACGCGTCACGAAACCGGGCGGCGTCGTTGCAGCGACCGTGTGGGACCTCGCCGGGCAGCGGGCGCCGGTCAGCCTGCTGCGTCTCGCCGCCCTGGACCTCGACCGCAGGGCACCCGGCGAGGAGGCCCTGCCCGGCGCCGTCCGGGGCCAGCTTGCAGCCTACTTCGACAAGGCCGGCCTCGTGCAGATCGAGGAGACCGAGCTCGAGGTGGCCGTGGCCTACCAGTCCTTCGAGGAATGGTGGGAGCCGAACACGCTCGGCGTGGGGCCCGCCGGGGACTATGTCCGCAGCCTCACGCCGCAGAAGCGCGACGCGCTGCGGGACCGTTGCCGTGAACGGACGGGCGAAGCGCCGTTCGAGATCCGGTCCACCGCATGGGCGGTTGCCGGACGCGTGTGACGAACGTCGCCCTCTCCACGCCCTCACCGTGGCTGGGTGCGGGCTTGCGAAGCGGTCCACCCCTAAAGTGGCCCCATGCTTTACAGCCTCGGCCGCGGAGTCCTCGTCCCGCTGAGCCGTGCGCTCTACCGCCCGGCGATCATCGGGACCGAGAACGTGCCCCGGACTGGAGGGGTCATCCTCGCCAGCAACCACCTGAGCTTCATCGACTCCTTCGCGATCCCGCTCGCCTCGCCGCGACAGGTCCGGTTCCTCGCCAAGGAGGAGTACTGGACCGCGCCGGGTGTCGGGGGCTGGCTCCGGAAGGGGTTCTTCGACGCCGTCGGCATGGTGCCGGTCAACCGTCACTCCGCCACCGCGGCCCAGGAGAGTCTCGACAAGGGTCTCGAGGTGCTGCGCGCGGGGGATGCGTTCGGGATCTACCCGGAGGGCACCCGGTCCCGGGACGGCCGCCTCTACCGAGGCCACACGGGCGTCGCATGGCTCGCACTGAACGCGGGCGTGCCCGTAGTGCCCGTCGGACTCATCGGGACGGACCAGATCCAGCCGATCGGGGCTCGGTTCCCGACGCTCGCCAAGGTCACCGTCAAGTTCGGGCAGGCCATCGACATCAGCCCCTACCAGGATCTGCCCGCCGGCAAGGCACGGCGCCAGCTCACCGACGACGTGATGGCGGCGATCGCCGGGCTCACCGGTCAGGAGCCGGCCGGCGGCTACAACCACGTGCCGACGAACCCGGCCGACTGACCCGGCGACCGCGAGTTTGTGACCGCTCGACCGAGGGATAGTGACCGGTCGGCGGAGCAGTGGTGGCTGTCGGCGGGGAGAGGTGCGAGGGCCTGACGGCTGCACGACATAGGGTGAGGTCGTGTACGAAGGCGCGGTCCAGGACCTCATCGACGAACTCGGGCGACTCCCCGGCGTGGGCCCGAAGAGCGCCCAGCGGATCGCGTTCCACCTGCTGCAGGCAGACCCCGAGGACGTGACCCGGCTCGTCACGGCGCTCACCGAGGTCAAGGCCAAGGTCCGCTTCTGCGAGGAGTGCGGCAACGTCGCCCAGGGTGAGCGCTGCCGGATCTGCGCCGACCCCCGCCGCGACCGCTCCGCGATCTGCGTGGTCGAGGAGCCGAAGGACGTCGTCGCGATCGAGCGGACCCGTGAGTTCCGCGGCACCTACCACGTGCTCGGCGGCGCGATCAGCCCGATCGACGGCGTCGGCCCCGACGACCTGCGCGTCCGCGAGCTCATGCAGCGGCTCGCCGGTGGCGAGGTCAAGGAGGTCATCATCGCCACCGACCCCAACCTCGAGGGCGAGGCGACGGCGACCTACCTCAGCCGGCTCCTGCGCACCACCGCCCCCGACGTCGCGGTCACCCGCCTCGCCTCCGGACTGCCCGTCGGTGGCGACCTCGAGTACGCCGACGAGGTCACCCTCGGGCGGGCGTTCGAGGGCCGGCGCCGGGTCGACGCGTGACCCGGCACGCGAGAGACTGAACATGGCCGCGGATCCCGCTCTGCGGCAAACCTCCACACACCCACAGGGGAAGGCCCGATGACCACCGAAGCGACTCCCGCCGACGACCTCACGCAGCTCGCCGACCTCACCGCGCAGGAGGCGAGCGCCTATCTCACGACCGTCACCGAGGTCGCGTCCGGCAGTTCTCCCGACACGGCGATCCCGGTCCTGACGCTCGCCCTGTCGCAGATCCTCGTCGCGGGCTCGCGGCTGGGCGCCATCGAGGACGTCGTGCCCGAGGAGCGCTACGAGGCCGACGCCGGCCCCGACGAGGACGCCGACCCGCTCCGCACCGGCCTTGCGAACCTCTTCAGCGGGATCGACGAGTACGCCGACGTCGTCGACCCGCTGACCTCTGCGGAGCGCACCTCCGGGGCCATCAGCAACGACCTTGCCGACATCGCGCTCGCGCTGACGCACGGGCTCAAGCACTACGCCGCCGGCCGCACGGTCGAGGCGCTGTGGTGGTGGCAGTTCAGCTACCTCTCCGCGTGGGGCGACCGCGCCTCGAGCGCCCTGCGCGTGCTCCAGTCGGTGCTGTCGCACCTGCGCCTCGACGCCGACGTCGAGGAGGTCGCCGAGGCGGAGTTCGACGCGCTCCACCCGTAGGCCCGACTGGTATGCCGCACAGCGGGCTCCCGCTCCCTGGCGCGGTTCCCGCGACACACCGGGCACCAGTACGGTCCGATGGTGGCAACCGTCGAGTTTGCCGCTGCTCGGTGCGTCTCAGGACGCGGCCGGGCCGGGTCGCCCGGATCGCGGCGTCCTTAGAATCGACACGGCCCAAGTCGAGTCGTCCCGGGAGTCAGTGTGAGCCTCGTCGTCCAGAAGTACGGCGGATCGTCCGTGTCCGACGCCGAGGCGATCAGGCGGGTCGCCCGCCGGATCGTCGAGACGCAGCGGGCGGGCAACAAGGTCTGCGTCGTCGTCTCGGCGATGGGGGACACCACCGACGACCTGCTCGACCTCGCCGAGCAGGTGACGCCCGCCCC
>NZ_JBQCCV010000218.1:0-26640 GCF_051961875.1 Intrasporangium sp.
GACGCGACGCACGAGCTGACGATGAGCTGGCTCGACTCGGTCACGGACGACGACTGGGAGCGAGTCGTCGACGCGAACTGAGACCCACCGGTCACCATGGCGGTCCGGGTGATGTCCGTCCTTGAGGACAGCGCCAAACACCTCGGCCAGGCGGAGTACGTGCGGGGCATCCTGCTGCGGCGCCGGCGCTGACACCGGTCGCGGCTGGTCGCTGGGCTGGCTCGTGGTGGGCCGGCCGTGGCCGTGGCGGCTCGGGTGGCTCGGCCCGGCGGGGCGGATGCTTGTGGGCTTCGGTCGCGGGGTAGTCATCAGAATGTGACAATTGCGGGGATGAGCCAGGCGATCCCGACGAGTCGACCCCACGCGCCGACCCCGGTCGCGACCATGGCCGTCGTGGCGGCACTCGTCGCGATCAACCTCGCGAACCACCTCCTGAACTGGGACACGCTCTGGCTCGGTCCGGTGGGCGCCGTCGCGCTGCTGGCCTTCGCCCGATGGTCCGGGCTCACCTGGGCGCAGCTCGGGCTGGGCCGGCACCAGTGGCGACCAGGACTGCGCTGGGGTGGCGGCGTCATCGCCCTCGTCGGGCTGGTCTATCTCGCCGGGGTGCTGCTGCCGATGACCCGCAGCGCGTTCCTCGACGTTCGCTACCACCTCGCGCCGGCGGGTGCCCTCATGTCGGCGCTCATCATGATCCCGGTCGGGACGGTCCTCTTCGAGGAGATCGCGTTCCGATCGGTGCTGTGGGGTTTCCTGTCACGGCATGCCCGGGTCTGGCAGGTGGCGCTCGCCTCCTCCGTCCTCTTCGGGCTGTGGCACGTGCTGCCGGCGATGGCTTCTGCTGGGGCCAACCAGGCGGTGGCGATGGCGGCGATCCGCCTCGGGCCCCTCGCGCACCTCGCCATCATCGGTGGCACCGTCCTGTTCACGACGGCCGGTGGCCTCGTCGCAGCATGGCTCCGGCGCCGGTCGGGCAGCCTGCTCGCGAGCGTGGGCATGCACTGGGCCACGAACGGGCTCGGCGTCCTCTTCGGCCTACTCGCCTGGCACGTCGCCGGCTGAGTCCCGGCGCCGTCTCGCCAGGACCTCACGACATGGCGTCGAGCGCCAGCTCTCGTGGGCGCGCGCCGCGGAACGCCACGACGCGTGGCGTCGAACGCAGCTTTCGCGGGCCGGCGACGGGCGGGGTCAGCGGCGGCGCAGCACCACGACCGTGTCGAGCGCCTCGCGGACCCCACCATCGGTCTCCACGGGGCGCGCCTTGACCTCGGCTGACTCGACGTCCACCGGCTGATCCGCCACCTCGGCGACGATCTCGTCGGGGTCATAGAGGACGGTCGGGTCCTGGGGTCCGCCCCAGCCCTCGTGGAGGTTGCGGCTCGCGTGGCCGATGACGACGACCCGTGCCCCGGGCGCCGCCGCCTCGATGCCTCTGGCCCAGGCCGTTCGCCGCTCCTGCTCAGGCAGCTGCAGGTAGGAGAAGAGCACGAGGTCATACGGCCCGCCCTCCGGTGCCGGCTCGAGCGCGTCGGAGACGACGGCCGTGAACCGATCGGCCGCGTCACCGAGCTGCTCGCTGGCAAGCCGCCGTGCGCGCTCGATCGCGACCTCGGAGAAGTCGGCGGCCACGACGCTCCAGCCGCTGGAGGCGAGCCAGATCGCGTTGCGACCCTCGCCGGCGGCCACGTCTAGCGCCCGTCCTGGCGGCACGTCCGCCGCGATCTCCTCCACCCAGCGGTTCGGGCCGGCCGACCACACGAGGTCGACAGCGGCATACCGCTCGTCCCAGTCGCGCGACTTCATACGGGTCATCATCCTCCGCACCAGAGGAAGTGACCGGTCGAGGCGGGGAAGGTGACCGGTCGACGGGAGGGGGACAATGGGCCGTGCCCGCCCACGTCGACACCCCGCCGCCGTTCGACCACCGGCGGCTCCTCATGGGGGCACCGGCGCCGTCGCGACTCCAGGTTGCCGTCACGGCGGGTCTCTCGCTCGGCATCGCGGCGGCGATCGCCACCGTCGTCGGCAACCCGAGCCACGCGCTGTTCGTCTCCCTCGGCGCGTTCACCGCGCTCTATGGGACAGACCGGCCGTACCGGCGCCGGGCCTGGCTGCTCACGATCGTGCTGCTCATGCTCGTCGGCGGCGCGTTCTTCGGCGCCCTGACCGAGAACCTCGCCCGCCACTTCGGCGCCGTCACCGGGACCGTCACGGCGGCCGGCCTCGTCGTCGTCGCCGGGGTCACGCTGCTCGCGACGCTGATGACCTTCCTCGCGAACGCGCTGCAGCTCGGCCCGCCCGGCGGGTTCTTCTTCGCCATGGTCGCCTCGATGGCGTCCCTGCTCTCGGCGCGACAGATCCCTGTCGGGGAGATCGCGGGTCTCACCCTCCTCGGTGGCGGCACGGCGATCGTCATCTCGCTCCTGCCCTGGCTCTGGGCCCCGCACGGCCCGGTCGCCAAGCGCCTGCGCGCCGCCGACGCGGCTGTCGGTCGCCATCTCGAGGCGGTCGACGCCGGCCTGGCCACCAGCCGCACCCGCACCGAGGCCGCCGTCGCGCTGCACGCCGCGTGGAACGCGATCGACGAGGCGGGCCTGCGCGACAGCGCGACGAGCCGAGCGCTGCTCGGGATGCACGAGCGCTTCTCCCGCACCCTCAACCCGGACGCGGCGAAGCAACCGAACACCGCGGCCGGCTCCACGGCCCTCGACGACCGGCGGCTCGCCGAGGACATCCCCCTCGGCCCGCCGCACCTGGGATACCTGCTGCGGCGCTCCCTCGCCCTCGGCTCGTTCCCGACGATCCTCGCCCTGCGCGTGCTCGTCGCGTGCGCGGTGGCCGGGACTGCCGCATACCTCCTGGGGACGGGCCGCCCGGACTGGGCGATGATGAGCGCGATCCTCGTCCTGCACAGCGGAGTGGACCGGCTCGTCGGGACCTACCGCGCGCTGCACCGGCTCATCGGCACCGTGGCGGGTCTCGTCGTCTTCACCCTCCTGTATGCCGCTCACCCGCACGACTACGTCCTCATCGCCCTGCTCGCGGTCCTGCAGTTCACCATCGAGCTGTTCGTGGTGCGCAACTACGCGGTCGCCGTCGCGCTGATCACCCCGCTCGTCCTGCTCGTGACCACCGGTCCCGGGCAGGACGCGGGTGGCCTCATGTGGGCGCGCTTCCTCGACACCCTGATCGGCGTGGGTGTCGGGGTCGTCGTGCTGTGGACGGTCGGGCGCAGCTTCTGGCGGCGGGCGCTGCCCGGGCAGCTGGGCCGGGTCGAGACGGCGACGGCGGAGCTCGAGCACGTCCTGTCGACTGAGGAGGCCGGACCCGAGCCGGCCCTGGAGGCGCGCCGCGACCTGCAGTTCGAGCTCATCGAGGCGGTCCGCGTCGCCGACGCCGCCTACCGCAACGCGCCCCAGCACGCCGGCCGGCACTGGCAGCGGCACCTCGATACGCAGGACGCCGGCTACCGGCTGCTCGCCGCCTGCTGGTCGGGCGCCGCCCGCTGACCGCGCATCCGGTCCCCCCGCCCCTTTCCGACAGGCGCCGCGGATCCGTAAAGTTAGACTCATCTAACTCTCTGCGATCGGCGAAGGAGGCACGCGGATGGCGCTGGGCACGCGACAGTGGACCGGTGCGCGTGCCGAGCGGCGGCTCATCCCGCTGCTGGGACCGGCGTTCGTCGCGGCGATCGCCTACGTCGACCCGGGCAACGTGGCGGCCAACCTGTCCGCCGGTGCCGACTACGGCTACCTCCTCGTGTGGGTCCTCGTGGTCGCAAACGCGATGGCCGTCGTCGTGCAGTACCTGTCCGCGAAGCTCGGCCTCGTCACCGGCCAGAGCCTGCCCGAGGTGCTCGGAGCCCGCCTGTCCCGACGCAGTCGCCTCCTCTACTGGGCGCAGGCGGAGATCACGGCCGGGGCCACCGACGTGGCCGAGGTGATCGGCGGGGCGATCGCCCTGCAGATCCTCTTCGGGCTCCACCCCCTCATCGGCGGCGCCATCGTCGGCGCGGTGTCCGTCGCCCTGCTCGCCGTGCAGACCCGGCGGGGGCAGCGGCCCTTCGAGTTCGTCGTCATGGGGTTCCTGCTCATCATCACGATCGGCTTCACGGCCGGCCTGCTCTTCAGCCCCCTCGACTGGGGGGCCGCAGCCGGCGGCCTCGTGCCCCGGTTCGAGGACTCGAACACGGTCCTGCTCGCCGCGAGCATGGTCGGCGCGACGGTGATGCCGCACGCCATCTACCTGCACTCCAGCCTGGCCCGGGACCGTCACGGCCCCAGCAGCGATCCCGGCCGCATCGTCCGGCTGCTGCGCGCCACCCGGTGGGACGTCGTCAGTGCGCTCGTCGTCGCCGGAGGCGTCAACATCGCGATGCTCCTGCTCGCCGCGTCCGCCCTCCCCGGCGTCCCCGACACGGACACCATCCCGGGCGCCGCCCACGCGATCGGCAGCCACCTCGGCTCCGCCGTCGGCGTCGTCTTCGGCGTGGGGCTGCTCGCCTCGAGCCTCGCCTCGACCTCGGTTGGCTGCTACGCCGGATCCGAGATCATGAAGGGCCTGCTGCGCGTACGCATCCCGCTCATGGTTCGCCGCTCGGTGACGGTGATCCCAGCCCTCGTCATCCTCGCCACAGGCGTCGACCAGACGTGGGCCCTCGTCCTCAGCCAGGTCGTCCTGTCGATCGGCATCCCCTTCGCGCTGGTCCCCCTGGCCCGCCTCACGAGCGACCGCACCCTGATGGGCCCCTTCGCCAACGGCACCTCGCTCCGGCTCACGGCCGGCGTGGTGGCGACCGCGATCGTGGCCCTCAACGTCCTGCTGCTCTATCTGACCGTCACCGGGCAGGACTGAGCCCGACATGATCGAAGGCCGACGGACCGCCGCCCTCGAGGGCATCACGCCCGTCGTCGAGGACTACCTCAAGGCGATCTGGTCGGCGACCGAGTGGGACGGGCCGCCCGCCACGGTCAGCTCGCTCGCAGAGCGGTTCGGCAGCACCCGCCCCACGGTCTCGGCGACCCTGCGCCGCCTCGCCGACCGCGGCCTGGTCCACCACGAACGCTACGGGCACGCGACCCTCACGGAGGACGGTGCCCGGCTGGCGATCTTCATGGTGCGGCGCCATCGGCTCCTCGAGACCTACCTCGTCGAGCACCTCGACTACGCCTGGGACGACATCCACGACGAGGCCGAACGCCTCGAGCACGCGGTGTCCGACATGTTCATCGAACGGATCGACGCCCTCCTCGGCCGTCCCCGGGCCGATCCCCATGGAGACCCCATTCCACGTGCCGACGGCAGGGTGAGCTACCCCGGGGACGCCGGCCCCCTCGTCGACGCCACGCCGGGTGTCTACCGGGTCGTCCGTGTCTCCGACTCGGGCGCGGCGCGCCTGCGCCACTTCGCCGGTCTCGGCATCGGGCCGGGCGCGACGCTCGAGGTGCGCGCCCGCGCCTCCGGGCGCCGTGACCGCCGCTCGGTCGTCGGCCCCGCGGGCCGGGCCCTCGACCCCGAGGACCAGCAGGCGATCATCGTGCGCCCGGCCCACCGCTCAGCCGGCGAGGGCACCCTCGGTCTCGGTGCAGACCGGGGCGACCCGTCGTCGTGAGCGCTGGGGCATCCCGATCACGACCGCCGCGGCGAGCACGATGGCGAAGCCGGCAAGCTGCGGCCACGCCAGGTGCTCACCGAGCACGAGGACGCCGAGCGCGATCGACACGATCGGGATGAGGTAGGTGACGGTCGAGCTGATCGTGACACCCGCACCCCGGACGACGTCGAACTGCAGCATGTAGGCCAGTCCGGTGCCCACGACGCCGAGCGCGACGACGGCCAGGATGTGCCCGTATGCCGCGCCGCCGCCTGGCCCTGCCAGGCTCCACGGTGCCGCCCCCGGTCGCGCGATGGCCCACCAGACGAGGGTCACCGGGACCATGAGGGCGCTGCCGCAGAGGAGCAGGGCGGTGGGCTGGGACAGGCCGCCGAGGTCGACGTGGGCGAGGTGGCGTCGCAGGTAGGTCCAGCCGAGGCCGTATGACATCCCCGACGCGACGACGATCGCGAACCCGACGAGGTCGGGGCGGCCGGCGGCCTCCCACGGCTGCATGATCGTCACGACGCCCAGGAAGCCGACGATGACCGCGACCAGCTTGCGGGTGGTGAGCCGGTCGCTCGGCAGGAGCGCCAGGCCGAAGAGGACCGCGGCGAGAGGCGTCGTCGCGTTGCCGATCCCGGCCAGTGCGGAGCTGACCCGGGTCTCGCCGAGGGCGAAGCCGGTGAAGGGCACCGCCGTGAGGAAGATGCTCGACACGAGCAGGTGTCCCCAGACGCGGCCGCCCCGCGGCAGGCGCCCGCCGGTCATCCGGAGCAGCAGGAGCAGCACCACGGCGCCGGCCATGATCCGCAGGGCCGCGATCTGCACCGGCGCGAGGCTGTGCAGGCCGACCTTCATCAGGAGGAAGCTCGAGCCCCAGATAAGGGCGAGGGCGAGGTACTTGGCCTGCCAGGGGACACGGGGCGTGGTCGTCACAGGGACCATTCTGACGCCCTATGTGGTCCGTACCCAGATCCGGATATGCCCTCGAACCGCAGACCACTTACGGGTACCGTCGACTGATGGCCCGCACCGCGCGCGTTCCCGACCTGCCCATCCGGCTGCCCGACGGCGACGGCCCGCTGCGACACCGGATCAGCGAGGCCATCCTCGAGCAGATCGGCGCCGGTCGGCTTCGCCCTGGGGACCTGCTGCCGTCGACTCGCGTGCTGGCGACCCAGCTCGCGGTCGGCCGCGGCGCGGTGGTCGCGGCCTACGACGAGCTCACCGCGGCCGGGTTCGTCGACGGCGTCGGAGGCTCGGGCACGATCGTCGCCGCCGACGCGTGCCTCGCGGCCCGCGCCGGGGCCCGCACCCACGTGCCGGAGGGCCTGCCTCCTGCCGCGCAAGGGATCGCCCTCGCCGATCCTGGCTCGCCCCGGCGCGGCCTCGGGACCGACGACCTGCCACCCATGCCAGCCGTCGTCGGCGGTCACCCCTCCCTCGAGCTGCGACCAGGGGCACCCGACACGCGACTCGTCAACGCGGCGGACTGGCGGCGGGCCTGGCGGCGTGGGGCGAGCGGAGACATCGACGAGTTCGTCCGGACCGACACCTCCCACGGTGAGCTGCGCCAGGCGCTCTCCTGGCATCTCAGGCGCACGCGAGGCGTCACGACGCCGCCCGACAGGATCCTCGTCGCGCCGGGGGTCAACGCCCTCCTGCCGGCCCTTGTCGCGGCGGCCGGATGGAGGGGCAAGCAGGTCGTCCTCGAGGACCCGGGCTACGTCGATCCGCGTCAGGCCCTGGAGCGGGAGGGGGCCAGGGTGCGCCCGGTGCCGGTCGACGACGACGGCCTAGACCCTGCCCTCCTCACCCGCCGCGACGACGGCGTCTACGTCACCCCGGCCCACCAGTTCCCCCTCGGCGGCCGAATGCCCGTCGCACGCCGGGTCGAGCTCGTCGCCTGGGCCCGTTCGCGCGGCGCCCTCGTCATCGAGGACGACTACGACGGGGAGTTCCGCTACGACGTCTCTCCGCTGCCGGCGCTCCACTCGCTCGACGGCGCCGACGACCACGTGGTCTATGTCGGTACTGCCTCCAAGGTCCTCGCCCCCTCTCTCCGGGTCGCCTGGGTCGTCCCCCCCGCGCGGCTCCACGGCCCGCTCCGCCGCGAGCTCGAGACGCGGGGCCTGCACGTGACGCCCGTCGTCGGGCGCATGCTCGCCGAGTTCATCGGGTCAGGCGCCCTCGCGCGGCACCTCGCCCGAGCCGGCAGGACGTATGCCGCTCGCCGGGCAGCGCTCGTCGCAGCCCTCGAGCGCCACGCCCCCGGGCTCCCCCAGGCGGGCGTCTGTGCCGGGCTGCACGTCGTCGCGCGCCTGCCCCATGACGTCGACGACCACGAGGTGGCAAGCCGCTTGGAGGGCAAGGGGATCCGCGTGACGCCACTGACGGCATACGCCATCGACAGCGCGACCCCCGGGCTCGTCATCGGCTACGCCACCCTGCCGGAGACGCAAGCCGACCGAGTCGGCCGCGAGATCGCGATCGCGGCCGGCTCGGCGACGTGAGGGTCAGGCCCGCGGCCAGACGGGGAGGGTGGGCCGCTTCGCGGTGAAGTTGAAGACCGCCGCGAAGGAGGCGTACCACGCCACGACTGCAGTGATGATGCCGACGATGCCTCCCGCCTTGCTCCAGAAGGCGACGTTCGTGAACCCACCGACCGTGAGGAGGGCGAACGTGACGAACAGGGTGACGAAGACGCCCGCCACCGCTCCCGACACTCGGAACGAGGCGAGCATCATGTAGCCGGTGAAGATCGTCCAGCCGAGCAGGTAGTACGCGATGGCCTTGACCGCCGAAGGACCTGCAGCCGCAAGGTCGGTCCGGCCAGCCAGGTACCAGAAGGACAGCCAGAAGGCACCGTAGGAGCAGAAGGCGACTGCCCCGAACGTGTTCCCCTTCGCGAACTCCCATATCCCGGCGGCGAACTGGGCGATGCCGCCGTAGAAGATGGCGAGGCCGAAGACGCCGCCCGTCACCGTCGCCGGAAGCAAGCCGGCGTTGACGACGCTGAGGAAGAAGGTCGTCATGGCGAAACCTGCGAGCCCGAGCGGTGCCGGGTCGGCGAGGTGCGACCCGGGCGGGATGACGCGCTCCGGGGCCTCGGGCCCCGGCCCGCCCACTCTGCCGGTCGTGCCGAGCTCTGGTCCTCGGGCGGTGCCGGGGGCCTCTGGTCCAAGGTTGCGTTCGGCGGTAGCCATGGTCGCTCCTCTCGTGCCAGCAGGCAGGAACACTTCCGACGGTAAGTCGCCGTCACACCCCACGCAAGGACGAGTTTCGGGAGGGGCTTGTCGCCGGCGCAGGAGAGGCGTTCAGTGGGGGGAGAACCCCGGCTGCGCGAGGAGGACCCGAGATGTCCGAGGAAACCCTGTCCAATCTCCTCCACGAGGAGCGCCGCTTCCCACCGAGCGAGGAGTTCGCCGCGCAGGCGGTCGCGAAGCCATCCCTCTACGAGGAGGCGGCCGCGGACCGCGAGGCGTTCTGGGGCCGCCGAGCCCACGAACTCCTCACGTGGTCAAAGGACTTCGACCAGGTCCTCGACTGGTCTGACGCGCCCTTCGCAAAGTGGTTCGTGGGGGGCCGGCTCAACGCCTGCTACAACTGCGTCGACCGCCATGTCGAGGCCGGCCTCGGTGACCGGGTTGCCTACTACTGGCAGGGCGACCCCCAGGACGACAAGCGCACGATCACCTACGCCGATCTCCAGCGGATGGTCTGCCAGGCAGCCAACGCCCTCGAGTCGCTCGGGGTCCGTAAGGACGACACCGTCGCGATCTACATGCCGATGATCCCCGAGACCGTCGTCGCGATGCTCGCCTGCGCCCGGATCGGGGCGCCTCACACCCTCGTCTTCGCCGGGTTCTCCGCGGAGGCGCTCGCGAGCCGGATCTCCGACGCCGACGCCAAGGTCGTCATCACCGCGGACGGGCAGTACCGGCGTGGCGTCATCGCCCCGCTCAAGCCCCAGGTCGACGAGGCCGTCGGCAAGTCGCCCGGCGTCGAGAAGGTGCTCGTCGTGCGCCGCACCGGCGGCGACGTGTCCTGGGAGGAGGGCCGCGACCTCTGGTGGCACGACCTCGTCGACAAGCAGTCCGACCGGCACGAGGCGCAGGACTTCGACGCCGAGCACCCGCTCTACATCCTCTACACGTCGGGGACCACCGGGAAGCCGAAGGGGATCTTCCACACGACCGGCGGCTACCTGACTCAGTGCGCGTACACCCACCTGAACGTCTTCGACGTGCACCCGGAGCGCGACGTCTACTGGTGCGCCGCCGACGTCGGCTGGGTCACCGGCCACTCCTACATCGTCTACGGACCGCTGACCAACGCGACGACCTCGGTCCTCTACGAGGGCGTGCCGCACCCCGGCGCCAAGGACCGCTGGTGGAAGCTCATCGACGAGCATGACGTGTCGATCCTCTACACCGCCCCGACGACGATCCGTACCTACATGAAGTGGGGCACGGAGATGCTGCAGGGGCACGACCTGTCCTCGCTCCGGCTGCTCGGCTCCGTCGGCGAGCCGATCAACCCCGAGGCGTGGATCTGGTACCGGGACACCATCGGTCAGGGTCGATGCCCCGTCGTCGACACGTGGTGGCAGACCGAGACCGGCGCCATCATGGTCAGCCCCCTGCCCGGGATCACCACGACGAAGCCGGGCTCCGCCATGCGGGCGCTGCCCGGGATCACCGTCGACGTCGTCGATGACGCGGGTCAGTCGGTGCCGGACGGCTCCGGCGGCTACCTCGTCGTGACGAGCCCGTGGCCCTCGATGCTCCGGGGGGTCTGGGGCGACCCCGAGCGCTACAAGGAGACCTACTGGTCGCGCTTCCCGGGACTCTACTTCGCCGGCGACGGCGCGAAGAAGGACGAGGAGGGCGACATCTGGGTGCTGGGCCGGGTCGACGACGTCATGAACGTCTCCGGCCACCGGCTCTCGACCACCGAGATCGAGTCGGCCCTCGTGTCCCACCCGAAGGTCGCCGAGGCCGCCGTCGTCGGAGCGAACGACCCCACGACCGGCCAGATGGTCTGCGCCTTCGTCATCCTGCGCCAGGAGGCGTTGGGGGATGGCGGGCCGACGGACGGCGGCGGGGCGCTGGTCGCCGAGCTGCGCGACCACGTGGCGAGGCAGATCGGGCCGATCGCCAAGCCGCGCGAGATCCTCGTGGTGAGCGAGCTGCCCAAGACGCGGTCCGGCAAGATCATGCGCCGGCTGCTGCGCGACGTCGCCGAGGACCGGGCCATCGGGGACGTCACGACCCTCGCCGACAGCACCGTCATGGACCAGATCCGCGAGCGGATGGTGACGACCCACGTGCCTGAGGGCTGAGGGGCGTACCCGCCGTCGCCCACATGATGGACAGCGTTATAGATCAAATAAGGGACGCTTATAGATTCGCTCGCCATGACGGTGACGGACCCAGCGCCTCGTACCCTCCGCACCCCGCGGGCTCGTCGCGCGAACGGGCAGTGGAAGGTCGACGGCCCGGCGCCCCTCAACGCGAATGAGGAGCTCAAGGCCGAGGACAACGGGCTCAATGTGCGCGAGCGGATCGAGACGATCTACGCGCGGCAGGGCTTCGACTCGATCCCCGACTCCGACCTGCACGGCCGCTTCCGCTGGTGGGGGCTCTACACGCAGCGCCGACCCGGGATCGACGGGGGACGGACGGCGCAGCTCGAACCGCACGAGCTCGAGGACCGCTACTTCATGCTCCGCGTCCGGACCGACGGGGCGGCCCTCACGCCGGACGCGCTGAGGGTGCTCGGCGGCATCTCCAGCGACTTCGCCCGGGGCACCGCAGACATCACGGACCGGCAGAACATCCAGTACCACTGGGTCGAGATCGAGGACGTCCCCGAGATCTGGCGCCGGCTCGAGTCGGTCGGCCTCGAGACGACGACAGCCTGCGGTGACACCCCCCGCGGCTTCCTCGGCAGCCCCGTCGCGGGGATCGCGGCCGACGAGATCATCGACCCGACCCCGGTCATCCGGGAGATCAAGCGGCGTTGGCTGGGCGACCCCGAGCTGGCAAACCTGCCGCGCAAGTTCAAGACGGCGATCACGGGCCATCGGAGCCTCGACGTCGTCCATGAGATCAACGATGTGTCCCTCGTCGGTGTCGTGCACCCGGACCTCGGGCCGGGTTACGACCTCTGGGTCGGCGGCGCGCTCTCGACGACGCCGCGCCTCGCCGAGCGGCTCGGTGTCTTCGTCAGCGAGGAGCAGGCGCCCGACGTCTGGCACGGGGTCGTGCGGATATTCCGTGACTACGGCTACCGGCGCCTGCGCAACAAGGCCCGCCTGAAGTTCCTTCTCGCCGACTGGGGTACCGCGAGGTTCCGTGAGGTCCTCGAGACCGAGTACCTCGGCCACCCGCTCCCCGACGGCCCCGCACCCGCTCCGGCCACGGGTCGCGGTGACCACGTCGGCGTTCACCTGCAGAAGGACGGCCGCTACTTCGTCGGCGCCGCCCCGATGGTCGGCCGGGTCGGTGGCCGGACCCTCGCGGGCCTCGCCGACCTCGTCGAGGGCGTCGGCGCGCAGGCGGTCCGACTGACGGCCTTCCAGAAGCTCGTCATCCTCGGCGTCCCGGCCGACGGGCTCGACGCGCTCGTCGCCGGTCTCGAGCCGCTCGGCCTCACCGCGACCCCGAGCCCGTTCCGCCGCTCCACGATGGCCTGCACGGGGATCGAGTTCTGCAAGCTTGCGATCGTCGACACGAAGGACACCGCCGCTGCCGTCATCACCGAGCTGGAACGGCGGCTCGCGGATCTGGAGCCCGTGCTGGACCGGCCGATCGACCTCAACGTCAACGGCTGTCCCAACTCCTGCGCGCGGATCCAGACCGCCGACATCGGCCTCAAGGGCCAGATCATCACCGTCGACACCGGCTCCGGCCCGGCTCAGGTGCCGGGATTCCAGGTCCACCTCGGAGGTGGCCTCGCCGGCGTCGGGCGCGACGAGGGCGGCCTGGGCCGGACCGTGCGCGGCCTCAAGGTTCCTGCCACTGAGGTCGCCGACTACGTCGAGCGCGTCGTTCGACGGTATGCCGCGGAGCGGGTGGCCGCCGAGACGTTCGCCGAGTGGGCCCACCGAGCCGACGAGGAGGCACTGCAGTGACCGCCATTCCTGTTCCCACACCGTCCGTCCCGCGTGGACGTCGCAGCGAGGCGGAGCTCCGGGCGCTCGTCGACGAGTTCAACGCCCGCGCCGCCGGTCCCCGTGGTGAGCCCTCCGCCGAGGAGGTCGCGGCGTGGCTCGCCGAGACCTTCCCAGGGACCGCGGCCGTCGCCTGCTCCATGGCCGATGCCGTGCTGCCACACCTCGTCTCGCGGTTCGCCCCCGGCGTGGACGTGCTCTTCCTCGACACGGGCTACCACTTCTCGGACACCCTCGTGACCCGCGACCTCGTCGCCCAGGACCTGCCGATCCGCCTCGTCAACGTCGTCCCCGAGCAGACCGTCGCGGAGCAGGACGCGGCATACGGCGCCCGGCTCCATGAGCGCGACCCCGCCCTGTGCTGCCGGCTCCGCAAGGTCGAGCCCCTGGCCCGCGTGCTGCCCACTTACGAGGCCTGGGTGACCGGGGTGAGGCGCGACGAGGCACCGACGCGGGCCCAGACCCCGCTCGTCACGTGGGATGACAAGAACGGCCTCGTCAAGGTGAACCCCCTGGTGGCCTGGTCGTTCGACGATCTCCAGTCGTATGCCTCGGAGCACCGGGTCGAGGTCAACTCGCTCCTGTCCGACGGCTACCCGTCCATCGGCTGCGAGCCGTGCACCCGCCGGGTCGAGCCCGGTGAGGACCCCCGTGCCGGTCGGTGGGCCGGCTTCGCCAAGACCGAATGCGGACTCCACACATGACGACGAACACGACCACCCTGCCCGATCGAGAGCTGACCTCTCCCGATCGAGGTCCCGGTCCCCATCGTCGAGACCACGCCGAGGGCCGGGCTCCGCTGGGAGGCAACGCTCCTCACGAAGCCCGCTCACCGGCATACGAATCGGACCGGCGGCTGGGCCTGCTCGACGCGCTCGAGGCGGAGTCGATCCACGTCATCCGCGAGATCGCGGCCGAGCTCGAGCGGCCGGCACTGCTCTTCAGCGGCGGCAAGGACTCCGTCGTCATGCTGCACCTCGCGGCCAAGGCGTTCTGGCCGGCTCCGATCCCGTTCCCGGTGCTGCACGTCGACACCGGTCACAATTTCCCCGAGGTGCTGGCGTACCGGGACGAGACGGTCGAGCGGCTCGGGCTGCGGCTCGTCGTCGCGCGCGTGCAGGACTACCTGGACGACGGGCGGCTGCGGGAGCGCGCCGACGGGACGCGCAACCCGCTGCAGACGGTGCCGCTCCTGGACGCGATCGCCGAGCACCGCTTCGACGGCGTCTTCGGCGGGGGCCGGCGCGACGAGGAGAAGGCGCGCGCCAAGGAGCGAATCGTCTCTCTCCGTGACGAGTTCGGCCAGTGGGACCCGAAGAGCCAGCGACCTGAGCTGTGGAACCTGCTCAACCCGCGGCACCGGCCCGGCGAGCACGTGCGGGTCTTCCCGATCAGCAACTGGACCGAGCTCGACATCTGGCGCTACATCGAGCGTGAGGCGATCCCGCTGGCGCCGCTCTACTACGCGCACGAGCGGGACGTCTTCCGGCGCGACGGGATGTGGCTCGCCGTCGGCCCGTGGTCCCAGCCCCGCGAGGGCGAGGCGGTCGAGCGGCGGGTCGTGCGCTACCGGACCGTCGGCGACATGTCCTGCACCGGCGCGGTGCCGTCGAGTGCCGCGACGAACGCCGAGATCGTCCTCGAGGTCGCCGCGTCCACGCTGACCGAACGCGGCGCCACCCGCGCCGACGACCGGCTGTCGGAAGCCGCGATGGAGGACCGGAAGAAGGAGGGGTACTTCTGATGAGCGCTGTTGCCACTGAGGCGAACACGCTGCTGCGGCTCGCGACCGCGGGGTCCGTCGACGACGGCAAGTCGACCCTCGTCGGGCGCCTGCTGCACGACACGAAGTCGGTCCTCTCCGACCAGCTCGCGGCCGTCGAGCGGGTCTCCCGGGAACGCGGACTCACTGCGGCAGACCTGGCGCTGCTCACCGACGGCCTGCGGGCGGAGCGGGAGCAGGGCATCACGATCGATGTCGCGTACCGCTACTTCGCCACCGCGACCCGCTCGTTCGTCCTCGCGGACTGCCCCGGGCACGTCCAGTACACCCGCAACACCGTGACCGGCGCCTCGACGGCCGACGTCATCGTGCTGCTCGTCGACGCCCGCAAGGGGGTGCTCGAGCAGACGCGCCGGCACCTCGCCGTGGCAGCCCTGCTGCGAGTGCCCCACGTCGTCGTCGCGGTCAACAAGATCGACCTGGTGGGCTTCTCCGAGGAGGCTTACCGGCGAGCCGAGGCGGACGTGCGCGCCGTCGCGCGGGAGCTGGGCGTGGCCGACGCACGGGCGATCCCCGTCTCGGCTCTCGACGGCGACAATGTCGTCGCAAGGTCCGCCCGGACGCCTTGGTATGACGGGCCGGCCCTCCTCGAGCTGCTCGAGACCCTACCGCCCTCCTCGGGCCCGGTGGCCGGGTCGTTCCGGCTGCCGGTCCAGCTCGTGATCCGTCCCCAGGACGCGGCTCGGGACACCGCCCACCGTGACTATCGCGGGTATGCCGGGCAGGTGGCCTCGGGCGTCGTGCGCGTCGGCGACGAGGTCGTCGTCCTGCCCTCCGGGTTGCGGACGACCATCGCCGGGATCGACCTCGGGGAGCGCAAGCTCCAGGAGGCCTTCGCGCCGCAGTCCGTGACCGTCCGGCTCGCGGACGACCTCGACGTGTCCCGCGGCGACGTCATCGCGTCGGCCTCCGATGCGCCGAGACCGGTCCGGGACGTCGAGGCGCTCGTGTGCTGGCTCGGTGACCGGCCGCTGCGACCGGGTGCCCGGCTGCTCCTCAAGCACGGTGCGCGCACGGTGCAGGCGATCGTTCGGACGGTCGAGGGCCGCCTCGACCTCGACGACCTCCACTCCGTCGCCGCAGACTCCTTGTCCCTCAACGACATCGGCCGCATCACCATCCGGCTCGCGCAGCCACTGCCGGTCGAGGACTACGCCGCGTCCCGCCCAGGTGGCGCGTTCCTGCTCGTCGACCCGCACGACGGCGCCACCGTCGCGGCCGGCATGGCCACGGTCGAGAGGCCACCAGCAGTCGACGGGTCACCAGCAGTCTTGGGGCCACTTGCGGACACCGGCGAGCAGGGGTCCCGGCCGTGACCGCGCCGTCGACGCCGAGGCCCACCGGTCTCCCCCTCGTCCTCGACCTGACCGACCGCCTCGTCGTCGCGGTCGGCGGCGGCCCGGTGTCGGCCCGCAGGGTGGCGGCCCTCCTGGCGGAGGGCGCGCGCCTGCGCGTCGTCGCGCCATACCTCTGCGAAGACCTGCGCGACCTCGTGCACGAGGGGCACATCGCCTGGCACGTGCGGGACTATGCGGGACCGGGCGACCTGGACGGGGCGTGGCTCGTCCATACCGCGACCGGTGACCCTGAGGTCGACGAGGCCGTCGCCACCGATGCCGAGGCGCTCAGGATCTGGTGCGTCAACGCCGGCTCCGCCGCCACCACGCGGGCCAGCGTCCCCGCGCGCGCCCGGGTCAGCACCCCCGACGGGCGGGTGACTGTGGCGGTCCACGCCGGCGGCGACCCCGGACTCGGCCGCTCGGTCCGTGACGGCGTCGAGCAGGCCCTCGCGAGCGGCGCGCTCGATCTGCGTCGCACCCGCCCCCGGGCAGGATCGGGCTGGGTCGCGCTGGTTGGCGGAGGTCCCGGGGCCGACGGGCTGCTGACCGCGCGCGGCCACGAGCTGCTGCGGTCGGCGGACGTGGTCGTCGTCGACCGCCTCGCGCCACGAGGCCTGCTCGGCCGGCTGCCGGAGTCCGTGGAGGTCATCGACGTCGGCAAGACCCCAGGTCACCACCCGATCCCGCAGGAGCGGATCACCGAGATCCTCGTCGAGCACGCCCGGCTCGGCCGCGCCGTCGTCCGGCTCAAGGGTGGCGACCCCTACGTCCTGGGCAGGGGCGGCGAGGAACGCCTCGCGTGCGAGGCCGCCGGTGTCCCGGTCGAGGTCGTGCCCGGCGTGACGAGCGCGGTCGCGGTTCCTGCCGCCGCCGGCATCCCGGTCACCCACCGCGGCCTGGCCCGGGGGTTCACCGTGGTCACCGGCCACGAGGAGATCCCCACCGTCCCCACGGGGCCCGATCACACCCTCGTCCTGCTCATGGGCGTCTCCCGTCTCCATGAGACCGCCGCGCTCCTCGTCGCGCACGGGCGCGCCGCCAGCACGCCGGTCGCGGTCGTCGAGCGGGGCTGGACGCCGACGCAGCGCACGACGACCGGCACTCTCGCGACCATCGCGGACCGTGCGTCTGAACGTGCGGTCGAGAGCCCCGCCGTCATCGTCGTCGGCGACGTGGTCCGTCTCGCCGCCGAGTGGGAGGAGGTCGCATGAGGACCCTGCTCGTGCTCGGAGTCGTGGGGTTCTTCGCGCAGCTCGTCGACGGCGCCCTGGGGATGGGGTATGGCGCCACCTCCTCCTCGTTGCTCCTCGCGGTCGGGCTCACGCCGGCGATGGCAAGCGCCTCCGTCCACCTCGCCGAGCTCGGCACCAATGTCGCCTCGGGCGTCGCGCACTGGCGCCTCGGCAATGTCGACCGACGCCTCGTGCTCCGCCTCGGCGTTCCCGGCGCCGTCGGTGCGTTCCTCGGCGCCACGCTGCTCTCCCACCTGTCGACCGAGGCCTCCGCCCCCGTCATGGGAGGGGTGCTGCTCCTGCTCGGCGTCTACATCCTCACCCGTTTCGCCCTCCGACCGCCGGCGACCGCTGCCGCCCGGACCTCTCCGCACCGTCGCCGCTTCCTCGTGCCGCTCGGCTTCATCGGCGGCTTCGTCGACGCGACGGGCGGGGGCGGGTGGGGGCCGGTCTCGACGACGACCCTCCTGTCGGCGGGGCGCACCGCCCCGCGGACTGTCGTCGGCTCGGTCGACACCTCCGAGTTCCTCGTCACCGCCGCGGCCAGCATCGCGTTCCTCTTCGGCCTCGGGACCAGCGGGATCAACTTCGCCTACGTCCTCGTCCTCCTGGGTGGCGGCCTCGTCGCCGCACCGGGCGCCGCGTGGCTGGTGAGCCGGCTGCCTGCGACGGTCCTCGGGACCGGGGTGGGCGGCCTCATCGTCCTGACGAACCTCCGGGTCCTGCTCCAGGCCCTCGACGCCTCGCGCGACCTCAGCCAGCTCGCCTACCTGGTCGTCACCGCTGCGTGGGCCTCACTCGTCACGGCGGCGGTGATGCGGCACCGGGCCGGGCGGGCGGGACCGGGCCGTGAGCGGCATACCGTGGAGCCGGCGAGCGCCTCGTAGCCGATTCACAGGAACGCTCCCCGCCTCCCATACCTCCTGCTCAGGTTCGCGACGCACTGTTGAAGGACGAACCACCCGCAAGGAGGAACCATGGGATCGACCGCACTCACCCGAGCGCGCTCCTGGACAGTGGGCATCCTCTCCGCGAGCGCCGTCGCGACCGCCATCGTGGGAATCCACCTCGCCGAGGACCACAACGCGGCCCTCGCCACCGGCACGAGCGGCTCGGGTTCCTCGAACTCGAGCACGACCTCGCACCAGTCGGACCAGAACGGGACGCAGAGCCAGGTCGGCAGCAACGAGCAGAACTCTGACGACAACGGATCCAGCCTCTCGGGCAACGACCAGAGCGGCAACGGCAGCCAGGGTAGCCGGAGCCAGAACGGATTCGGCTCCGCGGGCCAGCTCGGTTCCGGCTCCGGCTCGCCCCAGGTCACCTCGCACGGATCATGAGCACCGCACCCGTCCCGGAGCCGCTTCTCGGCCGAGCCTCCTTCCGCGCGATCAGCACGACGAACACGATCCTCACGACCGACCCTCGGGCAGCCGGCCCGGCGGCCCGCATCGCCCGGGCCTACCTCGCCGAGCTCGACCGGGCCGTCTCGCGGTTCCGTCCCGACTCGGAGGTCTCGCTCCTGGCGGCTCGGGCCCGGGCGGGCGCCGCGTCGGCCTTCGTCTCGCCGGTCTTCGCAGACCACCTCGACGCGGCCCTGCGCATGGCGCGCATCACCGGCGGCCTCGTCGACCCGACTGTCGGCTCTGCCGTCGTCGCAAGCGGCTACGACGCCGACATCGAGACCATCCGCGTCCGCCGCTTCCCCACGGCCGACACCCGTCGCGCCGCCGTGCCCGGCTGGAGGGCAGTGCACTTCTCCAGTGCGACGCGGCGGGTGGCGGTCCCGCGGGGCACGCTGCTCGACCTCGGTGCCACCGCGAAGGCGTACGCCGCAGACGTCCTCGCCGCTCTCCTCTGCGGGCAGCTGCCGGGCGGGTTCCTCGTGGACCTCGGCGGCGACATCGCCGTGGCCGGTGCGACACCGGCAGCCGGCTGGCAGATCGGCATCGAGGACGACGAGGGGCGGGTCCTGCAGGTGGTCGCCTCGACCGGGACGGGCGTCGCCACGTCGTCGACCCGGCTGCGCCGGTGGTCCTCGGCCACCGGGGAGCGCCACCACATCGTCGACCCCCGCACCGGGCTCACCGCCCCGGCCACGTGGGCTCTGGTGACCTGTGCGGCGGCCACGGCGGTCGAGGCGAACGCCGCTGCCACTGCCGCCGTCGTCCTGGGCCCGGAAGCCCCGGCCTGGCTCGAGGAGCAGGGCATCGCGGCCCGGCTCGACCGGCTCGACGGTGCCCCCGTCACGACCCCCGGGTGGCCGGTCGGAGACCTCGCACGGCGGAGCGCATCGTGAACGAGGCGCTCTGGTACACCTCCCGGGCGACCGGGACGGTCAGCATCGTGCTCCTCACGGCGGTGGTCATCCTCGGCGTGGTCATCTCCGGTCGAGGCGCCCGCAGCCTCGAGTCGGCCACGGTGGTCACGGCGCTGCACCGCAGGCTGTCCCTCGGCATGACCGTGTTCCTGCTCCTGCACATCCTCACCGCCGTCGTCGAGACCTACGTGTCGATCGACGCCATCTCCGCGATCGTGCCGTTCACCTCCGGCTACGAGCCCCTCTGGGTCGGGCTCGGGACGCTCTCCTTCGACATCCTCATCGCCGTCGTGGTCACCTCGCTGCTGCGTGAGCGCATCTCCGAGCGGGTGTGGCGCGTCGTGCACTGGGCGGCATACGCGCTGTGGCCGCTCGCCCTCATCCACGGCTTCATGCTCGGCACGGCGAACGAGCCCCTGCTCCGACTCGCTACCGTCGCCTGCGCTCTCGCCGGCGTCGTCGCCCTCGTGTGGCGCTCCGGTGCAAGCCACCACGACGCCGATCGCCGCCGGGACGTCGCATCCCAGGAGTGGTCATGAGCCCGACGCTGGTCCCGCTCCTCGCCGACGCCGGGCTCACCGGTCGTGGCGGCGCCGCCTTCCCGACGGCGGTGAAGCTCAAGGCCGCCCTCGAGCACCACGCGCGCCTCATCGTCAACGCCTGCGACGGCGAGATCGGAGCCGCCAAGGACGGCTGGGTCGTCGAGCACCACCTCGACGAACTCGTCAGCGGCGCAACCCTCCTCAGTGCCCGGCGCCCGTCGACCGTGCGGTATGCCGCTCACCGCGGTTCCCCGAGCGCGCTCCGCCTGCGCCAGGCCGGCCTGCACGTCCTCGAGGTGCCCGCGAGATACGTCTCCTCCGAGGAGAGCTCCCTCATCTCCCTCGCCCAAGGTGGTCTGGCCCGGCCGATGACGAAGCGCACCCCCTTCGTGGCGGGTGGACGTGACTCCGCCGGCCGCCGGATCAAGCCCACGGTCGTCGTCAACGCCGAGACGGTCTGGCGGGTGGCCCAGATCGCGTCCTTGGGGCCGGAGTGGTTCCGGGCCTTCGGGACCGCCGCCGAACCGGGACCGCGCCTCGTGAGCGTCAACGGGCCGAGCGCCCGCGGGGTCGTGCTCGAGACCGAGGCGGGGGTCCCGATACCTGACCTGCTCGGGGCCATCGGCGGCATACCGGCCGATGCCGAGGCCGTAATCGTCGGTGGCCTGGGCGGCAGCTTCGTCCCCGCGGATGCCGTCCGCACCCTCACGTGGTCGACGACCGAGCTCAGCCGGTTCGGCGCCGTCACGGGCCCCGGCATCATCGAGGTGATCGGCGCGAGCGAGTGCCCGGTCGCCCTCGTCGACCGGTTCCTCGCCTATGCCGCGGGAGAGTCGGCCGGCCAGTGCGGCCCGTGCATGTTCGGCGTGCCCGCCCTGGCCTCCGAGTGGCGGGCGTTCGCGGAGCGGCCGACCGCGCGGCTCCTGGAGACGATCTCCCGGCGCGCCGGGCTCCTGCCGGGCCGGGGCGCCTGCCGGTTCCCGGACGGCGTCGGCCAGTTCGTCGCATCCGCCCTGCGCGTGTATCGCGACCACCTGGAGGGCCACGTCGTCGGGTACTGCCTCGAGCCGAGGGGACGGACGGCCGATGTCCTCCCACTCTGAGAGCCGGACCCGTCCGGACGAGGACACGGTCGACCTGCGCGTCGACCGGGTCGCCTGCACCGGTCACGGCGTCTGCGCCGGTGTCCTTCCTCGCAACATCGAGCTGGACGAGTGGGGCTACCCCATCGTGCGGGACTCGTCCGTCGACCCAGCTAAGGCCGCCACCGCCATCCGCCTCTGCCCGGCCCGGGCGCTCTACCGCGCCTGAACTCCCCTCGAGGTCCCTGTCACGACCCGGTGAACGGACCGCTTGGTGTCGACCGGACTGGTGTGCCAGCCAGTTCGACGCGCGTCCCCGCAACGATGGCCGTGGGGTCCCCGCGCCGAGTGCGCACCACCTGGGCACGGGGATGCCTGCGGCCCAGAAGCGCTCGTGCAGAGCGATGGACGCCGACAGGTTTTCCAGGTCGGGCTCGGTACATCTGCGGCACGAGTGGCCGGCACCGGCGACGCGGGACACGCGGCGCGGCATACGGACTCGTTGTGGGACAGCGTGACTTCAACGGCGGGTCCGACACGGCGGCCCAGCCTGTCCCGAATCGCTCGACGGGAGCGATAGCGTCAGCGGCCAAACGTATAGCGCAAGGCCGCCGATGTCCGGATTCCGACAGTGCCGATTCTGGACACGCTCTCGAGATGCAACTCATGAGCACTCAGGCGAGACTCGCTGACACCGACATCGGCAACTCACCGGAGGTATCCATGAAGAAGCTCGGCACCCTGGTCGCCACCGCGGCGCTGGCCTCGACCAGTGCGTTCGGCGTGGCCGTCACCGCCCATGCGGCGGATGGGGCGGGGACTGCGGCGACCACGAGCGGTGCGCCGACCGCCTCGGCCTCCTTGCAGCAGAAGCTCGATTGGGCCGTCGCCCGCGCGAACCTCCCGGCAGACCTGAAGGCCAAGGTCCTCGAGCTCGGCAAGCGGCTCCCCGCGAACGACGAGCAGCGCCTCCAGGCGCTCGGGGACCGCTTCGGGATCGGCGACACCACCTGGCGGGAGCTCATCAACAACTCGATCAACCCCGGTGACTACGCCTGCGCCACGACCCCGCTCACGACGTGGATCAACGGCAAGGTCGACGAGATCGACTTCTACACCTACTACCTGCTCTACGTCATGGGTGGCCTTGACCTGCCGACCTACGACGCCTTGATCCTGGGCACGGAGTCCAGGGCGAACACCTTCGGCGTTGACGGCTCCTACACCAACGAGCTGACCAGGACGATGAAGAACCTGCGCAGCTTCTGGGACGTCGACGGTGCCTCGATCCAGCTCATGCCGATGAAGGGCAAGCAGTCCTTCGCCGACGTCGACCGCATGGCCTACGTGCTGTCGGTCATGTACGGCGACTCGCCGGCCGACGAGGTGTCCCGCGCCAAGCTGATCCGGGAGCTCGTCAACTCCGATCCGGCTCTCCGCGGCGGCGACCACCCTCTCTTCACCTTCAACGCCTTCGCGTTCGACCCCACCGGCGACGCCGAGGCCGAGGAGCTCGGTCTGACCAAGCGCATCATCATGGGCGACGGGATCATGGAGGGCATGAGGGCCGTCGGGCTCGACGTGACGGCGCCCCGCTCGATCCTCTCCCACGAGTACGGCCACCAGGTCCAGTACGCCAAGAACCTCTTCGACAGCCCGCTCCGCGGGCCGGAGGCGACGCGACGGACCGAGCTCATGGCGGACGCGCTCGGCACCTACTTCATGACCCACAAGCAGGGCCAGGCGATCAACGACCAGAAGGTGCTCCAGAACGAGCAGTCGTTCTACAACGTCGGTGACTGCAGCTTCACCAGCTCCGGCCACCACGGCACCCCGAACCAGCGCCTCGCCTCGTCCACCTGGGCGGTGGGCATCGTCAAGGCGCAGGCGAACCAGGGGCACACGGTCGGCGGGTCGCAGTTCGGGGCCATGTTCGACGCGAAGCTCCCGCAGATCGTCGCGCCCGACGCGAAGTGACCCTGACGCACTTGACAGACGGGTGGACAGGTCGGCAGGGCTGGTGTCAGAGCCAGCCCTGCTGACTCGCCTGCAACCCCAGCTGAAGCGGCTCGCCGCATGGGCCCGAGCACGAGAAGGGTCAGGTAGGCCTGGTTGGTTGGCCAGCGGGGTCAGCACCGCTTCGCACTATGGCGCCCAGCAAGTGGCAGCGGATGGCTCATGGGTCACTCCTGTGCCTCGCCACGCTGCTCCTGAGAGTAGGCGAGCAGCGCGTCCAGCTCCGCCTGGTCGGCGCCGCGGGCGGCCGCGGCCCTCGTCCGGCTGATGTTGCCCGACGTCATCCGCATCATGGCGGCGACCCGGCCCCGCGTGTAGGTCATGGAGTTCGCGGCGGTGACGCCGATGCTCGCGCCCACCTCGATGGCGTCCTGATCGGCGCCCATGTAGAGGAAGCGCCAGCTGTAGTCGGTGGTCTGGCGCTCGATGAGCTCCTTGACGGCGGCGTGCGTCATCTCCCGCGACGCGTTCTCGTGGCCGTCGGTCATGATGCCGACGATGACCGTCCCGGGACGTGCGTCCTCCGGTAGGGCCGCCAACCGGGCCCCGGCGTCGCCGACGAGGCGGCCGATCGAGTCGAGGAGTGCGGTCGTCCCACGCGGGTGCAGTTGCAGGGGTGGGACATCCGCCACGGGGATGTCCCGGTAGACCTCCTCGTACTCGTCGTCGAACTGTGCGAGCGTCACCCGGCAGTCACCGGGCGTGGTGCGCTGCTCGGCGATGAAGGCGTCGAACCCGCCCTCGGTGTCGCCTTTGATGGACTGCATGGAGCCCGAGCGGTCGAGCAGGAAGTAGAGGTGCGTGAGGTTCGGGTCGGTCATGGTTCCCCCTTCGGTGTGGGTGTCGGTGGCGCGCGGTCCGCGTCAGGTGCTGCGTCGCGCCCGGAAGCGCATCGGCTTGGGCCCCTCGTCCTGGTCCGTCATGCGGTGCCGGCCCTCCTCGAGGTCGTACCGGGCGCGCTCGACACCCGCGGCCGTGACGCGTCCCGACTCCGATCGGTATGCCGCCAGCATCCGCGTGCGCCCGAGGCGCGGTCCCACGGCGTTCTCGGTGAGGCCGGCCAGCTGACCGGCCGTGCGGATCGTCGCTCCCTCAGTCGTCACGGCAGCCGCCATGGCCTCGTCGATGGCGCGGGTGACCTGCTCCTGGGCCTGACGCAGCAGCGGGAGTGCCTCCAGTGGTTGCCCCGGGTCTATCCCGTCCAGTGCGGACTGGGCGGCGGTGACGGACGCGGCGAGAGCATTCTGCTCCTCGGGACTGGCCATGTTCTAGGGTAGCCGCAATAACTGCGGCACCGCAATAGGAGCGCACATCGCGACCGATCTGGCGCCCACCTTGACGAATGGTCGGCGACTGCAATGCGGCCCTGTGGATGACCGCCGGCAATGTCGGTGGTCGAAACATGATCGAGTCATGAGCAGGACAGCAGCGCGAACGTCGAGCCGGGTCGGTGACGCCGACTCGGTTGCGTTCGGCGCCTTGCTGGAACCGGTGACCGACATCCCCGCGGGAGTGTTCGACAGCCTCCCGCCGGTTGCCCAGGCGGCGGTGGTGGCGCGCGTGGCGCCGGAGCGCCTCCGCTGCCTGGACGCCGAGTCGTGTGAGGCGGTGCTCGCCGTGACCCAGGCGGGTGCGAACACCCTCTCGGCGGTCCAGGACGTGGTGCTGGCCGCGGCGGTGCGAGCCGAAGAGCTCGCGATCGCGGGACTGAACGACGATCCGCGGGACGGATCGGATTATGCGCCCGAGGCGCAGAAGGTCGTCGCATCCTCAGTGGCCTCGATCTTCCACGTGGCCCCGCGGTCCATGGCGCTTCGGGTTGGGCGCGCGAACAAGGTCGTCGATGGCCTGCCGCTGACCTTGGCCGCCGCGCTGCGGGGCCGGTTGGAGCCGGCGCGGGTCGCGGTCATCGCCGACGGGGCGCTGCACGTGGCGCACGGCTTGGCGTTCGACTTCGACCTGGTGCTGCACGCCGACCCCAGGGTGACCGAGCTCGTGCCGGGCAGACTGCGACGTGCGGTCGAGCGGGCCGCCGAGATCGTGGACGAGGACGCGTTCGCCCAGCGGGCTGAGGCGGCACTCCGTGGTCGCTTCATCAAGGCGGGTCCAGGCGTGGAGGTCGGGATGACCGACTGGATCGCATCGCTGACGGCACAGGACTCGGCCCGCGTGTGGGCGGCGATCGACGCCCTCGCGCAGGAGTACCTCGTGCACGGGGATCGGTCGGTCGACCAGGCCCGGGCCGACGCGTTCGTCGATTTGATCCTGGGGCATGCGCGGGTGGAGACGGTGGTGGAGCTCGTCGTGCCGACCTTCACCCGCGCCACCGGCGCGCCGCCCGCGGCACCAGCCCCCGATTCAGAGGGGGAGGGTGAACCGCACTGTGACGCGGCGCGCATCACCCCACGGTCCTCGGCAAGGGAACCGCATCCCTCGGTAAGGGAGCCGCATCTCGTCGAGCCGCCGCACGACGCGGCTTCGGAGCCCGCGGCCCCGCCGCCAACGTCGGCAACCTCCATGCCGGCCGACGAGGTGTCTCCGGGTGAGCCGCTTCCCGCGGACGGCGATGTCGTGCTCGAGTTCGGGCCGGTCCAGCCGCTCCCGGCCCGCCCCGTCATCGGCCCACCGGACGAGGGCGAGGGCCCGCCAACGCCAGTCGCGCTGGAGCAGCTGATGCCCCTGTCCAGCTTCTTCCAGATCGGCTCCGAGGTCGTCCCCAATCCACCACCTGGCACGCTGCCCCCCGATGACCCGCGCCGCGACTGGTGGTGGCGCCCACCCCGACTCGGGATCCGCTCCGCGCGGCACGGGTGGCTGCTCGCGGCGGCACTCGCCGAGGTGTTGACCGACCCCGACCTGCGTATCCGCATCACGAGGGCGGACGCGCACACCGGGGTGACCGTCGCTCGCGACCCTCGCATTTACCGGCCGAACAAGGCGCTGGCGGACCGCATCCGAGACCGCGACCGGACCTGCCGCTTCCCCGGCTGCGGGGTGGCCGCCACACGGTGCGACATCGACCATGTGATCCGGTTCCCCGAGGGCCCAACCAGCGAGGAGAACCTCGTCTGCCTCTGCCGCTCGCACCATGGGTTCAAGCACCACGCTGGCTGGAAGGTCCGCCTCGAGAGCGACGGCACGTGCCACTGGCTCAGCCCCTACGGACGCGCCCTGAGCACCAGCCCCGCCGACGTCCGCGCCGACGCGGCCTGACGAGCAGCGCCAGTATCAGTCCCGGTCGATGAGGCGGCGGACGGCCCACCCGTAAGCGGCCCGGGCCACGGCAGCGAGCAGTGGGTCGAGCGCACGGGGAACCGCCCGGACCGAGATCACTTGAGACCACAGCACCCTCGACGAAGCGGGTCCCTCGCCGGTGACGGTGAGGTCTATCCAGCCGCGGACGACCGTACCCTCCTTGCGGATCCGGGCGAAGCCCGGCCGCGGGTGGGGCGGGGGGGGGAGTGGCACGACAACCCAAGGGTAAAATAACCCCACCCCCCCCCCCCCCCTCCCCCCCACCAAACACCATCCCACCCCCACCACCGGGACACA
>NZ_JBQCCV010000219.1:0-24038 GCF_051961875.1 Intrasporangium sp.
GCAGCCCGAAGCCGGCGACGGTCCCGGTCGCGACGCCCGCGACGACTGAGGTGTGCCGGAACTCCTCGCGGGCCGCCGGGTTCGACAGGTGCACCTCGACGAGGGACCGGCCGCTCGTGGTCACGATCGCGCAGGCGTCGCAGACGGCAAACGAGTAGTGCGTGAACGCTCCCGGGTTGAGCACGACGTCGGCGCCGGCGTCGACGGCCTCATGGAGCCACTCGATGAGCTCACCCTCGTGGTTCGTCTGGCGGCAGTCGGCGACGAGGCCGAGGTGCTCCGCCTCCCGCCGCACCGCGTCGTGGACGTCCTCGAGGGTGTCGGAGCCGTACACCTCCGGCTCGCGCGTGCCGAGCCGGTTGAGGTTGGGACCGGACAGGACGAAGACCGTGGGCGCCGACATGGCGCGATCCTACTGAGCAGCGGCTTCGCTGGACGCGATGATCCGTGCGTACGCCTCGCGGAGGAGCTCGTCGGAGGGCCCGACGAGACGGGTCGGTTGGGCCAGCCCGTCGAGCACGACGAAGCGCAGGGTCGAGCCGCGGGACTTCTTGTCGCGTCGCATCGCCATGAACAGGTCCTCCCACCGGTCTCCCCGATACGTGATCGGAAGCCCGACCGACGTGAGGAGATCGCGGTGCCGGGCCACCAGCGCCTCGTCGAGGTGCCCCGCCAGCCGCGCCAGCTCGGCGACGTAGACCATGCCGACGCTGACGGCTTCGCCGTGGCGCCACGAGAAGTGCTCGACCTGCTCGATGGCGTGCCCGAAGGTGTGGCCGTAGTTGAGGATCTCGCGCAGCGAGGACTCCTTGAGGTCGGCCGAGACGACGTCGGCCTTGACCCGCACCGCTCGCTCGACGAGCTCGGGCAGGTGCCGGTTGTCGGCACGACGGGCAGCATCAGGGTCGGCCTCGACGAGCTCGAGGATCTCCGGGTCGGCGATGAACCCGGCCTTGATGACCTCGGCCAGGCCCGCGACGAGGTCGGCCTCGGGCAGGGTGGCGAGGACGTCGAGGTCGCAGAGCACCCCCGCAGGCGGGTGGAAGGCCCCGACGAGGTTCTTGCCCTCCGACGTGTTGATGCCCGTCTTGCCGCCCACGGCCGCGTCGACCATACCGAGCAGGGTCGTCGGCACGTGGACGACCTTGACGCCGCGCAGCCACGTCGCGGCGGCGAAGCCGGCGAGGTCGGTCACGGCGCCGCCCCCGACGCCGACGACGGCGTCGGATCGGGTGAACCCGGCCTGGCCCAGCTCGGCCCAGAGGCGGCTCACGACGCCGGCCGTCTTGGCGGCCTCCGCGTCGGGCACCGCCGCCAGCTGAGCGGCATACCCCTGCCGCGCAAGCGAGTCCGCGACCGACTCGCCGTACCCGGTCAGGGCAGCCGAGTGGACGACAAGGACCCGCTCGACGCCGTCACCGAGCAGCGGGGCGACCTCACCGAGCAGGTCGCGGCCGATGACGACGTCGTAGGCGTCGCCGACGCGGATCGTTGTCGCGTCGCTCATCGCGGCTCCCCGATCAGGCCGGCGATCTGCTCGGCGACGTCCTCGGGCGTCCGCCCGGCCGTGTCGACCACGTGGGTGGCGACGCCCTCGTAGACCGGCCTGCGTCGCTTCATGAGCGCGACCCAGCTGGCGCGCGGGTTGACCGCGAGGAGGGGCCGCGACTGGTCGAAGCCGATCCGCTTGCTCGCGTCCGCGATGCCCACGTCCAGGAACACGACGGTGTGGCCACCGAGGGCGCTACGGGTCGTGGGATCCATGACCGCTCCCCCGCCGAGGGCGAGGACCCCGGTCGTCGCGGACAGGGCGCGCGCCACCTCGGCCCGCTCGAGGTCGCGGAAGACCGGCTCCCCGTCCTCGATGAAGATGTCCGGGATGCTGCGGCCGGTGGCCGCCTCGATGGCGAGGTCGGTGTCGTGCAGGTCGAGGCCGAGCCGCTCGGCCAGGGCACGTCCGACCGTGGTCTTGCCGGATCCAGGCGGTCCGACGAGCACGGCCACCGGACGGGAGCCGTCGCTCACCATGAGCGCATCCCCTCCGGGATGGCCTCGAGGTAGGCCGCATGGTTGCGGCTCGTCTCGGCGACCGAGTCACCGCCGAACTTCTCGAGGCACGCCTCGGCGAGGACGAGGGCGACCATCGCCTCGGCGACGACGCCGGCCGCAGGGACCGCGCACACATCGGAGCGCTGGTGGATCGCCGTGGCCGCTTCACCGGTGGCGACATCGACGGTCGCGAGCGCGCGCGGCACGGTGCTGATCGGCTTCATCGCCGCCCGCACCCGGAGGACCTGGCCCGTCGACATGCCGCCCTCGGTGCCGCCGGCCCGCCCGGTGCGACGCCGGATCGCGCCGTCGACGAGGTCCATCTCGTCGTGCGCCTCGGATCCGCGCCGGCGGGCGGTCTCGAAGCCGTCACCGACCTCGACCCCCTTGATCGCCTGGATGCTCATGAGTGCCGCGGCGAGGCGGGCGTCGAGCTTGCGGTCCCAGTGGACGTGCGAGCCGAGGCCCGGCGGGAGCCCGTATGCGAGCACCTCGACGACGCCGCCGAGGGTGTCACCGTCCTTCTTCGCCGCATCCACCTCGGCGACCATCGCGGCCGATCCGGCCGGCTCGAAGGCGCGCACGGGGTCCGCGTCGAGGGCCGCCAGGTCATCGGGGGTGGGCAGCGAGGCGCCCTCGCCAACCGCGGCCCGCCCGATCGCCACGGTGTGCGACACGAGCCGGATGCCGTAGGCCTGCTCGAGGAAACGGGCCGCGACCTCGCCGAGTGCGACTCGGGCGGCGGTCTCGCGGGCCGAGGCCCGCTCGAGGACCGGCCGGGCCTCGGTGTGCCCGTACTTCTGCATCCCGACGAGGTCGGCGTGCCCCGGCCGGGGCCGGGTCAGCGGCCGGTTGCGGGCCCCCTCCGTCTCGGCGCCCACGTCGGTCGCGGCCGCGAGCGCCGCGGCGGAGACCGGCTCGGGGCTCATCACGGTCTGCCACTTGGGCCACTCCGTGTTGCCCACCCGGACGGCGACCGGGCTGCCGAGGGTGACGCCGTGGCGCACCCCGCCGAGAAACTCGACGTCGTCCTGCTCGAACTTCATCCGGGCGCCGCGGCCGTAGCCGAGCCGGCGACGGGCCAGGGCCGCCTGCAGGTCGTCGGCCGACACCTCGACACCGGTCGGCAGACCCTCGAGTACGGCGACGAGTGCGGGACCGTGCGACTCACCCGCGGTCAACCAACGCAACATGCGGTGATCCTTTCACGCACACAGCGGGCAGCCGGAAGTCGCCCGGCACGCGGACGGGCAGCGGCAGCCGCTGCCCGCCCGGCCGGGGTGGCTGAGGGCGCCGGCGGCCTAGAGCTCGTCCTTCGGCAGGACCGTGAGGACCCGGGCGATGAACTCGTGGAACTCACGCATGTAGTCGCGCAGGAAGTTCTCGGTCGACGCGTCATGGACCTCGCCGTCGGAACCGAAGATCTCCGGCGTGTAGTGGACGTAGGCCTCGAGGGCGTTCATGAGCGGGCTGTTGCAGAAGGCGAGGACCTGCTTGAGGCTCTGCTGCGCCACCGCCGTCCCGATCGGTCCCGGCGAGGCGCCGATGACGGCGGACGGCTTGCGGGCGAAGGAGTTCTGGCCCCAGGGTCGACTGGCCCAGTCGATCGCGTTCTTGAGCGCTCCCGGGATGGACCGGTTGTACTCGGGGCTGACGAAGAGGACGGCATCGACCTTCGCGATCGCCTCCTTGAGGGCGCGTCCCTCCGGCGGGTAGTCCGCGTCGAAGTCATAGCTGTAGAGCGGCAGGTTGCCGATCGGGATCTCGGTGAACTCCATGTTGTCCGGAGCGAGCCGGATCAGGGACTTCGACAGGATCCGGTTGATCGAGCCCTTCGCGAGGCTTCCGACGAAGTAGCCGACGTGCTGCGTGGTCATGCTGCGACCTTCCTCTGCGACGGTGGCGACCCTCTTCACTGTCCTCGCAGACGGACCGGGGCTGCAACGGCCCCGGCTCAGCTGTGCTCGACGCACCGGACGGCCCACGGGCGGACCTCCAGCCGTTCCTCCGGGATCGGTCTCCCGCAGACCTCGCACTCGCCGTAGCCGCCCTCCGCCAGGCGCGTCCGTGCGCGCCGCACCTCCTCGAGCATCGTGAGCAGGTGCTCCTGGGCCGAGACCGCCGTCAGGCGGTCGACCGCCATGGAGGTCCCCTCGCCGACGCGCTTGCCGAACGAGATCGTGCCGACCTCGCCGGGTGGCTTGGTCAGCTCGGCGAGCTCTGCCGTGAGTCGGTCCTCGCGCTCGGCCAGGACCTGGTCGATGTCAGGGCGCACCCGACCAGCGTAGGTCGTGGCGCGCGGCGTCACCTCCGGGAGGGAGCGCCGCAAGCCGTGTCACAGCAGCGGCGGCACCTCGACGAAGAGGGCCAGCAGGGCGCCCGCCACGAGGAAGGGCCCGAACGGCACCGCATCCCGCCTCGACCGCCGACGCACGACGACGTGGACGACGGCATACAACCCGCCGAGGAGGAAGGCGGTGTAGAGCGCGACGAGCGGGAGCCACCACCCGACTGCCCCGGTGACGAGCCCGATGAGGCCGCAGAGCACGACGTCGCCGAGGCCGAACCCGCTCCCGAGCGCCGCCGCGACGAGCGCGAGCACGAGGGCGAGGGCAGCGAGGGCCCCTGCCGAGAGGAGGGACCGCCCGAGCAGGCCCCAGTCGTCGCCGGCCCCGGCCGCGAGGGCGAGCTGGGCGACAAGGATCGGGAGGCTCGGCAGGGTGAGACCCTCGGGAAGCCGATGGACGTCGAGGTCGACCCAGGTCAGCGCGAGGGCGACGGTGGCGAAACAGAGCAGGGCTGGCAGCAGCGCCCATCCGGAGGCGCCCCCGAACCGCCAGGCGAGTGCGGCCCACACCGGCCCGAGGACCATCGGGACGGTCCACCCGGCAAGCCGCCGCGGCTGGCCGGCCTCCTCGTCGAGCCGGTAGCCCAGCGACTGCAGGCGGGTCCCGAGAAGGTGTCCGACGCCGAGCCCCAGCACGCCGGCGACCAGCACCACCCACGGCGGCGTGTCGGCCGGCGCCGCCCAGCTCACCGGCGTGCCGCGAGCGCGTCGGCGAGAGCGCGGCGCATCTCGGCGACAGGCGCCAGCTGCCCCGTCATGAGCCGGACCTGCTCGGCGGCCTGATGCAGCAGCATCTCGGTCCCGTCGACGACCGCCCAGCCCCGAAGGCGGGCGGCCTCCTGCAGCGGGGTCTGCCCCTCGCCGTAGACGACATCGAGGACGACGCCCGGCCGGTCCGGGAGGCCCGTCCGTCCGTCGAGCGAGCTGGGCGGCACCGTGCTGATGACCAGGTCGGCGAGAGGCCAGTGGCCCAGGGCCGTCGTCGACACCTCGAGCCCGGCGTCGACCGCCTGGCGCACCGTCTCGGGGCGGGGCTGGGCCCGCACCATGAAGGCGATGCGTCGCGCGCCCAGCTGCTCCGCCGCGGCGACCGCTGACCTCGCCGTCGCGCCGGAGCCCACGACGAGCACGCTCTCCGCTCCGGCCAGGCCCGACTCGAGGAGCGAGGCGACGATGCCGCGCACGTCGGTGTTGTCCGCGACCCAGCCCTCCCCCGAGCGGACCAGGGTGTTCGCCGCACCCGTATGGCGCGCCTGCTCGCTCGCGTCGCCGGCCGCCGCGAGGGCGACCTCCTTCAGGGGCATCGTCAGGGACAGCCCGCGCCACGTCGGGCCCAGGTCGCGCAGCGCGGCGTCGAACCCCTCCGCGGTCACATCACGGCGGTCGTACGTCCAGTCCCGCAGCCCGAGCGCCTCGTACGCCGCGCGGTGCAGCACCGGCGACAGCGAGTGCTCGACGGGCGAGCCCCAGACGGCGCACCTCATCGTCGCGCGCGCCTCAGCACGTGCCCTTGTGGGCCTGGCACCAGGCCCGGAACTCGGCGACGTACTTCTCGTGCTCGGCGTACGTGGCGGCGAACTGTGTGTCGCCCGTCTCCGGGTTGACCGTGACGAAGAAGAGCCAGGGGCCGGCAGCCGGCTGGGCCGCGGCCTGGATCGCGCTCTCGCCCGGGTTGCCGATCGGCCCCGGCGGGAGACCGGTCACGACATACGTGTTGTACGGGCTCTTGCTCTGGCGGTCGGCGTCGGTCGTGGTGATGCCGTGCTTGCCGGCGGCGTAGTTCACGGTCGAGTCGAGCTGGAGCGGCATGTTCTTCGCCAGGCGGTTCTCGATGACGCGCGCGACCTTCGGCCGGTCCTCGGGGTGGCGCGCCTCGGCCTCGACGAGGCTCGCCACGGTGACGACGTGCTCCATCTTGGCCTCCGGGACGCCGAGCGCGTCGAGCCGCTTGACCGACTGGCCGATCATCTGCGTCAGCTGCGCTTTCGCGCTCGTGCCGGGGTCGAACGAGTAGCTGGCCGGGAAGAGGTAGCCCTCGACGTTGCCCTTGGCCGCTGCCGGGAGCCCGAGCGCGGCACCGTCCTTGGCGGCCGCGACGTAGTCGGCGACGGGGATGCCGGTCTGCTTCGACAGCTCCGCGTAGATCTCCTTGGCCCAGAGGCCCTCGCGGATCGTCACCGCGGTCGTGACCCGGTTCTTCGGGTCGACGAGGACCGCGACGGCCTCCGCGGCCGACATCTCCTTCTTCAGCCGGTAGGTCCCCGGCTGGATACCGGCGCTCTTGGGGTTGGACTGGGCCGCCTCGATGTAGGCCTTGCTCGACTTGACGACGTCGGCCCCCACGAGCGTCTTCGCGATCGCCGTGCCGGTGTCGCCCTGCTCGACCTTGACCTCGACCTGTCCCGTGCCTGGCCCCGGGAAGTCGTTCGACTCGAAGAATCCGGAGACCACCGGACGCAGGTAGGTGTACGCGACCGCGACCCCGCCCCCAACCACGACGAGCGCGAGGAGGATGACGGCGAGGCGCCGCCAGACCGACGGCCTCTCCGATCGCGGGCTGCTCGACCGGCGCCTGCTCGACCGGCGCGACCGCTGCTCGGCCTCGCGCGCCTCGCGCCGGGTTCGGGGGCCCGCTGGCTCGAGCTCGTGGGGCGGGTCCTGCGCCACGTGCTCATCGACATGCTCGTCGTGGTCGCCGAAGATCGACGACTCGAGGTGCTCATTCATCGACGTGGAGCCTTCTTCCGTGGCTTGCGCGCCGACGAGACCGTCTCGCCGGCCGGCTCACCGGACCGCGTCTCGGCGTCGAGGGCCACCTGCAGGATGAGTGCAGCTGCAGCCTGGTCCACGACGGCCCGCTGCCCCCTCCCCGGAACACCGCTGTCGCGTAGTCTGCGGTGCGCGTCGACTGTCGTCAAGCGTTCATCGACGAGTCGCACCGGAACGGGGCGGACGCGCTTGGCAACCTCCGCGGCATACGACCTCGCGAGCTGGGCCGCGGCGCCCTCCTCACCGGACAACAGCAGCGGGAGACCGACGACGACGGCGACGGCCTCCCGACCGGCCACGAGCGCCGCGACCTCGTCGAGGTCGCTGCCGTGCTCGACGTCACGAGGCAGGGTCGCAACCGGGAGGGCGAACGTTCCGGCGGGGTCGGACGCGGCGACCCCGACGCGGGCATTGCCCACGTCGACGCCGATCCGGACACCCGGGTGCATGGTCGTCATGCGCCTCGCGCGCGGAGCTGGTCCTCGACCGCGCCGAGGGCCTGCGAGACCTTGCTCGGGTCGCTGCCGCCGCCCTGCGCGATGTCGTCCTTTCCGCCCCCGCCGCCACCGAGCTGCTGGGCTGCCGTGCGCACGAAGGCGCCGGCCTTGAGGCCGGCCTGTCGGGCACTCTCGTTGGTCGCGACGATCGTGATCGGGCGGCCCTGGTTGATCGCCGCCATGGAGACGAGCACCGGGCGGCCGTTGCCGAGGCGGTGGCGCACGTCGAGGACGAGGGCGCGCAGGTCGTCGGCGGAGACGTCCTCGCCGGCGTCGTGGCTGACGAACGTCACGCCCGCGATGTCTCGGGCGGTCCCCGCGAGACGGGTGGCTGCGCCGAGCACCTGGGCCTGGCGGACCGCGGCGATCTCCTTCTCGGCGTCCTTGAGCTTGCCGAGGATCCCGGAGATCCGCTCGGGCAGCTCCTCGGGGCGGGCCTTGACGATCTCGGCGAGCTGGCCGACGATCGCCGCCTCGCGGGCGAGGAACGAGTAGGCGTCGGACCCGACGAGGGCCTCGACCCGGCGCACGCCAGAGCCGATCGACGACTCCCCGAGGAGCTTGACGACGCCGAGCTGGCCGGAGCGCTGCGCGTGGGTGCCACCGCAGAGCTCGCGGGCCCAGTCGCCGACCGACACGACGCGCACCTCGTTGCCGTACTTCTCGCCGAACAGCGCCATCGCGCCGATGTCGAGGGCCTCCTGCTGGCTCATGATCTCGGCGTGGACGGGCAGGTCCTCGAGGAGCAGCGCGTTGACCTTCGCCTCGACGTCGGCGAGGACGGTGCCGGGCACGGCGTGCTGCGCCTTGAAGTCGAAGCGGAAGCGGCCCGGCGCGTTCTCCGAGCCCGCCTGGGTGGCGGTTTCGCCGACCGCCTCGCGAATCGCCTTGTGGACCATGTGGGTTGCGGTGTGCGCGCGCGAGATCGACCGGCGGCGCTCGATGTCCACCTTCGCGAAGGCGAGCTCGCCCGGGTTGACCTCGCCCTGCACGACGGACGCGCGGTGGACGATGAGCCCGGTGATGGGCTTCTGCACGTCGCGGACGTCGATGATCGCGCCGTTCTCGAGCTCGATGAGCCCGCCGTCGGCGAGCTGGCCGCCGCCCTCGGCGTAGAACGGGGTGCGGTCGAGGACGATCTCGATCTCGTCGCCGACGCTCGCCGTCTCGACGGTTTCGCCGGCCCGGATGATGCCGGCGACGCGTCCCTCGGAGACGACCTCGTCGTAGCCGGTGAACTCCACGTCGTGGCCGAGCCCGTCGGCGATCCGCCGGTAGACCTGCCGGTCGCCGTGCGCGGTCTTCTTGGCACGCGCGTCGGCCTTCGCCCGGTCGCGCTGCTCCGTCATGAGGCGCCGGAAGCCGGCCTCGTCGACCTCGACGCCCTGCTCGGCCGCCATCTCGAGCGTGAGGTCGATGGGGAAGCCGTAGGTGTCGTGCAGGGAGAACGCCTGCTCGCCGCTCAGGCGCTGCGGCGTGCCGGGCCGGGACTTGATCCGGCCGACCGCGGTGTCGAGGATCGTCGTGCCGGACGCGAGGGTGCGGCGGAACGCCTCCTCCTCCGCGTAGGCGACCTGGCTGATCCGGTCGAAGTCGGTGCGCAGCTGCGGGTAGGACCGGCTCATCCGCTCCATGCTGACCGGCAGCAGGTGCGGCATCGCCGGCTCGTCGACGCCGAGCAGCACCATCGAGCGGACCGCCCGGCGCAACATGCGGCGAAGTACGTAGCCACGGCCCTCGTTGCTCGGGGTGACACCGTCACCGATGAGCATGAGGCAGGTCCGGACGTGGTCGGCGACGACCCGCAGGCGCACGTCGTCCGGGTGGCTCTCGGAGGCGATGTGGCTCGGGTTCGCGCCATACGTCTTGCCGGCCATCTCGGCCGCCTTGTCGAGGACGGGGAAGACCTCGTCGATCTCGTAGAGGTTGTCGACCCCCTGCAGGATGCTCGCCATCCGCTCGAGGCCCATCCCGGTGTCGACGTTGCGGGCGGGCAGCGGCCCGGCCACGTCGAAGTCGTCCTTGGCGCGCACCGCGGACAGCTCGTACTGCATGAAGACGAGGTTCCAGATCTCCATGTAGCGGTCCTCGTCGACCGCCGGACCGCCCTCCCGGCCGTACTCCGGGCCGCGGTCGAAGAAGATCTCGCTGCACGGGCCCCCGGGACCGGGGATGCCCATGTGCCAGTAGTTGTCCTGCTTGCCGCGGCGCACGATCCGGTCGCGCGGGATGTCGGTCAGCTTGAGCCAGAGGTTGATCGCCTCGTCGTCGTCCTGGTAAACGGTGGCCCAGAGCCGGTCCGGGTCGAGGCCGTAGCCACCCTCCTGCTGCGAGGTGGTGAGCAGCTCCCACGCGTAGCTGATGGCGCCTTCCTTGAAGTAGTCGCCGAAGGAGAAGTTGCCGTTCATCTGGAAGAAGGTGCCGTGCCGGCTGGTCCGGCCGACCTCGTCGAGGTCCGGGGTGCGCACGCACTTCTGCACCGAGGTGGCACGCGACCACTTCGGCGTCTCCTGCCCCACGAAGTAGGGCACGAACGGGACCATGCCGGCCGCGACGAAGAGCAGGTTGGGGTCGTCGAACGGCAGCGGGGCGCTGGGGACGACGGTGTGACCACGGCTCTCGAAGAACGAGAGCCAACGGCGCCTGATCTCGGCGGTTTCCATGCGGCGGCGGTCCTTGTGGGTCGGAGGCGGTGGTCGGCCCGCGCCCGGGGCGCGTGACCAATGCTCAACCCTATCCGACACGCCGGGCCGGCCCCCGACAGCGGTATGCCGCCCAGCTCACTGAGCTGAGCGGCATACCGGCCGTTGGAGGTGTGCCTGCCGTCAGGCTGTCCCCTTGTCAGCTGACGCCGAATCGGCGCTCCGGGCCTCGCTCGTTCCTCGCTCGGGTCCTCACGCCTTGGCGTCAGGCTGAGGTCTCGACCTCGGCGACGAGATCCGTCTTGATCTCCGGGAAGTGGCAGGCCTGCACATGCAGCCCGTTCTCCCGGCCCTGGACCGGCAGGTGGGCGTTGGTCGACTCGATGAGCGGCGGCTCCTGGGTCGCGCAGATCTCCTGCGCCTTCCAGCAGCGGGTCCGGAAGCGGCAGCCGCTCGGCGGGTCGATCGGGCTCGGCACGTCACCCACGAGGCGGATCCGCTCGCGCGGCGGGATGCCTCGGGCGACGTTGATGTCCGGGGCTGCGGACAGCAGCGCCTGCGTGTACGGGTGCTCGGGGCGCTCGTAGATGTTGCGCTTGTCGCCGTACTCGACGATCTTGCCGAGGTACATGACCGCGACCTGGTCGCAGAAGTGCCGCACCACGCCGAGGTCGTGCGCGACGAAGATGAACGCGAGGCCGAGCTCGTCACGCAGCTTCGCGAGCAGGTTCATCACCTGCGCCTGGATCGACACGTCGAGGGCGGAGACCGGCTCGTCGGCGATGATCAGCTTCGGCTCGACCGCGAGGGCTCGCGCGATCCCGATGCGCTGGCGCTGTCCTCCGGAGAACTCCGAGGGGTAGCGGTTGATGTGCTCGGGGTTGAGGCCGACGAGCTCGAGCAGCTCCTTGACGCGCTGCTTCTCCCGGCCCTTGTGCAGGCCATGGACCTTGAGCGGCGTCGTGAGGATCGAGCCGATGGTGTGCCGCGGGTTCAGCGACGAGTACGGGTCCTGGAAGATCATCTGGATGTCGCGGCGGATGCCGCGTAGCTGGGACTCCCGGAGGTTCGTGATGTCACGCCCCTCGAAGACGATCTTGCCCGACGTCGGCGTGTCGAGCCGGGTCACGAGACGGGACGTCGTCGACTTGCCACAGCCGGACTCACCGACGAGGCCGAGGGTCTGGCCCTCCTTGACCGAGAAGCTCACCCCGTCGACGGCGCGGACGCTCGCCTTGACCATCCGCAGGCCCTGGATCTCACGGAACGGGAAGTGGCGCACGAGGTCGGTCACCTCGAGCAGGGTCTGGTCGCTCATCGGCTCGCCTCCTCGTCTGCGGCGATGACGCCCACCGGGTCCTCGAGGTGGCACCGGATGAGGCGGTTGGTCAGGCCGGGAGCCGGGCGCCACTCGGGCAGCTCGGTCCAGCAGCGCTCACCCACGAGGTCCTTGAAGGCGCAACGCGGGTGGAACGAGCAGCCGGGCGGCAGGTTGAGCAGGCTGGGCGGCGCGCCCTTGATCGCCTTGAGCTCCTCGAGCTCCTCGGAATGCGAGGGCAGCGACTGGAGCAGTCCGTAGGTGTAGGGGTGCGAGGGCCGGGCCAGCACCTCCTTGGCGTCGCCCTTCTCGACCCCGCGTCCGGCATACATCACGACGATGTCGTCGGCCGTCTCCGCGACGACGGCGAGGTCGTGCGTGATGAGGACGACGGCCGAGCCGAACTCCTTGCGCAGGTCGTTGATGAGGTCGAGGATCTGCGCCTGGACCGTCACGTCGAGCGCCGTGGTCGGCTCGTCGGCGATGAGCAGCTTCGGGTTGTTGACGAGGCCGAGGGCGATCATGGCGCGCTGGCGCATGCCGCCCGAGAACTCGTGCGGGTACTGCTTGGCGCGCCGCTGGGGGTTGGGGATCCCGACCAGGTCGAGCATCTCGACGGCCCGCTTGTGCGCGACCGACCTGGACACCTTGTGGTGGGTCCGGTACGCCTCGGCGATCTGGTCACCGATCTTGTAGAACGGGTGCAGCGAGCTCTGCGGGTCCTGGAAGACCATCGCGACCTTCTCGCTGCGCAGCCGCTGGAACGTCGAGCGCGGCGCCCCGACCAGCTCCTGCCCGTCGAGCTTGATGCTGCCGGTGATCCGGGTGCGTTTCATGTCGTGCAGCCCGAGGACGGCCATGCTCGAGACGGACTTGCCGGAGCCGGACTCGCCGACGATGGCGAGCGTGCGACCGAGGCGGGCCTGGTAGGTCAGGTTGGACACGGCCCGGACGACACCCTCCTCCGTGGGGAAGGTGACGGTGAGGTCCTTGACGTCGAGGACCACGTCGCCGCTGTTGTGGGCCTCCCCTGCCGTGGTGGGGATCTGGTCGGCGATGGCGGTGCTCATGAGAGCCTCACTCGGGGGTCGACGAAGGAGTAGGCGACGTCCACGATCAGGTTCATCGTCACGACGATGACGGCCGTCATGAGGACGGTGCCGAGGATGATGGGCAGGTCGGAGCGGAAGAGCGCGTCGAGCGCGAGCTTGCCGATGCCGTCGATCTCGAAGATGCGCTCCGTGACGAGCGTGCCGGACAGCAGCGCGGCGATGTCGAGGCCGAGGATCGTCACGACCGGGCTGAGCGCCGCGCGCAGCGCGTGCTTGCCGACGACCTTGCGCTCGGAAATGCCCTTGGACCGCGCGGTGCGCACGTAGTCCATGGAGAGACTGTCGAGCATCGAGTTGCGGGTGTAGCGGGTGTAGCCGGTCGCGGAGACCAGGCCGAGGATGATCCACGGCGCGATGAGGCCGGGTAAGAACTGCAGTACTCCGCCGGACATCGATGTCGCCTGCGGGAAGATGCTGTGGAAGCGCGTCGTGTAGAGCGCGAAGATCAGCGCCATGACGTAGTACGGGATCGCGCCGAAGACCTGCGAACCACCGATCAGGATCCGGTCGAGTGCCGTGCCGCGGACGGTCGAGGCGAGCACGCCTATGAGCACACCGACGACGGCCATGATGACGACGACGCCGGCGGTGAGCAGGACCGTCGCCGGGAAACGGGAGAAGATCTCCTCCGAGACCGGGCGCCTGGTCAGGAACGACACGCCGAAGCAGGGGGCGCTGCAGTGGATCGTCTCACCGGCGTAGGGGATGTCGCGGCCGACGAAGAGCCCCGAGAAGTACTCGGAGAACTGCACCGCCAGCGGCCGGTCGAGGCCGAGGCTCTGCCGGATCTGAGCGAGACGGGCAGGGGTGCACCGCTGCTCCGGACACATGACCTGAGCTGGGTCGCCCCCTCCCACGAAGAAGAGGAGGAATGCGGAGACGAGTGTCGCGAGCAGGACGGTGAACGCCAGCCCGAGACGCCGCAGGATGTACGTCAGCACGGGGGTGCCTTCCGATGGTCGTGGTGGTGGGGGCACGGGGGTCGCCCGTGCCCCCACCGGGGTGAGTCCGCCTGTCGTCAGGACAGGAGCGGGCTCCTTACTGCTCGATCCAGATCTGCGTCATGACCGGCATACCGTGGTTCGGGTCGTTGATGACGTTCTTGACCTTGGTGCCGAAGACGTAGTTGCCCTTGTCGTACTGGTAGGGGATCGCCGGCAGGTAGTTCTCGAAGAGCCACTTGTCGAACTTGCCCCACTCCGGGCCCTGCTCCTGGATCTTCAGCTTCTGGATCCGGGCGACCTCGGCGTCGACCTTCGGGTCCTGCAGGTTGCCCCAGTTGGTGCTGCCCTGGGCCATGGAGACCGAGGTGACCATGGGCGGGAAGATCGAGTCAGCGGCCGGCCAGTCGAAGCACCAGCCTGCCGGGGACTGCAGGACGTTCTGCGGGCCCTTCGGGTCGGCGGCCAGCTTGCGCCGGTCCTTGCCGGGCACGCCCATGTCCTTGACCTTGAAGCCGGCGGCCTCGAGCTTCTGCTTGCGGACCTGGTTGGCCTTCTGCCCGACCGGGGTGTCGTTCGTGTAGTAGTACACGAGCTCGAACGGCTTGTCGGGGCCGTAGCCGGCCGCGGCGAGCATCTCCTTGGCCTTGGCCGGGTCACCGTCGCCGGTGCCGTCGAAGCCGTTGATGCCCTTGTAGTCGACCCAGCCCGGGATCTGGGGCGGGACGAAGGTCGTGCCCGGCGTCATGGAGTGGGTCGTCTCGCCCGAAGCCTTGCGGATCGAGTCGAACGGCCACGCGACGGCGACCGCCTTGCGGACCTCCATCGGGATCTTCGAGGTGACCATGTTGACGGTGAAGACGCACGAGGACGGACCCTCGACGAACTGGGCCTTCTTCGGGCCCTCGATCTGGTCGATGAGCGACGAGTCGATCGCGTCCCAGTTCATCGACGTGGCGTCGACACCGTTGCTGGCGAGGATGGCCTGCTGGACCTTGGTGCTGTCGACGCCGAACTTGAAGTCGTAGCCATCGAGGTAGTTGTTGCGCGCCGGGTCCGTGTTGGGGTCCCACTGGTCGTTGCGCACGAGGGTGAGCTCCGAGCCCGGGGTGTACTTGTCGAACTTGTACGGGCCGGTGGCGAGCGGGTGCAGGGTGTAGTCCTGCTTCTTGTCCTTCGCCTGCGGGATCGGGGAGAACTGCGGGTAGGCCGCGAAGTACGGCAGCGACTCGAAGGGCTTCTCGAGGTGGATGACGACGGTCTTGTCGTCGGGAGCCTCGACGCCGTTCCAGTTCTTGTCGCCCTGGTACGGGCCCTTGTAGTCGGCGCCGCCCTTGAAGAAGTCGCGCTGGTAGGTCGGGCCGTTGGCCGCGAGGTCCGGGTCGAAGGACCGCTTGATCGCGAAGACGAGGTCCTTGGCGGTGACGGGCGTGCCGTCCTCGTACTTGATGCCGTCCTTGAGGGTGAACGTCCAGGTCAGGCCGTCGTCGGAGACCTTGCCGAGGTCGGTGGCGAGGTCGGGGACGAGGACGGACTTGCCGTCACGGTACGAGTACGACGTCAGCGTCCGGTGCGTGATGCCGAGGATCGCGATGGTGTCGGTGTAGTACTGGTCGCTCGGGTCGAAGTTCGCCGGAGTCGAGGTGTATGGGACGGTGAGGATGCCGCCCTTCTTGGCACCCGGCACCTCGGGCGCCGGGCCCTTGGCGTCGGGCATGAGGCCCGAGGAGGCCTGCTCGAGCTTGCCCCCCGTCTGGCCCGGCTTGGCGTTGTTGTCCGCCCCCGGGTTGGGCGCGCCGCAGGCCGCGACGAATCCGAGGGAGACGGCCGCTCCCACGGTCAGGACTTTGGTCCAGCGCATTTGTTGTGCTCCCTTTTTGCGTGTCCCGGGCCCTTTGCCGGGAACATCTGTGGGCCGATGGCGTGGTCGGGCTATCGGCGGGTGTTGGGGTCGAAGGCATCCCGGATCGAGTCGCCCAGCAGGCTGAGGGCGAGCACGAGGGCCGAGATGCCGATGACCGGGGGCCAGAGCCAGAGGGGATAGCTCTGGAAGGAGTTCTGGGCGTCCGCGATGGTGCGGCCCCATGACGCGGTGGGCTCGACGAGCCCCGCACCGAGGAACGACAGGGTCGCCTCGGAGGTGATGTAGGCCGGCACCGCGATCGACGCGGAGACGATGATCGGCCCGACGAGGTTGGGCAGGATCTCCTTGAAGAGGATGTGCCGGGTCGGCACGCCGATGGCGCGGGCGGCCTGGACGAACTCGCGTTCGCGGAGGCTGACGACCTCACCGCGGACGAGACGGGCCAGGCCCATCCAGCCGAAGAGCACGAGCAGCCCGATGATGAGCCAGAACCGGATGTTGGACGTCTCCTCCGGAGTGAGGCTGCCGCGCGCGCCGAAGCGCAGCTCGAGGATCGGGGTGGTCGCGATCACCATGAGCAGGAACGGCAGGCTCAGGAAGAAGTCGATGACCCAGGAGATGACGCGGTCGACGATCCCGCCGAGGTAGCCCGCGAGCAGGCCCATCGTCACACCGATGACCGTCGACAGGGCGGCGGCGACGAAGCCGATGATGAGGGAGGGCCGCGCGCCATACGTCCAGCGGGCGAACAGGTCTCGTCCGAGGCCCTTCTCGACGCCCAGCCAGTGCGACGAGGTGATGCCCTGCTTGGGGAACCCGTTGAGGTCGACGAGGTCGGTGGCGGTCTGGTCAGGAGTCGCCTTCACCCCCGTGATCGGGTCGACGGTCTGGAGGCTGGTCAGCAGCGGCGCGAACACCGCGACGAGGATGAAGAAGACGACGATGATCGTGCAGACGATCGCCACCTTGTCCTTCTTGAGCCGGTCCCAGGCGATCTGTCCCGGGGAGCGCCCCGTACGCCGATCGTCCTGCTGGAGTGCCGCCTCGGCCTCGTTCGCCTCGCGAGCCAGTTCGTCTGTCTCGGCCGCGGCGCCGGGCATTGTGCTCAAAGCGATGTCTCCATCCTTGTGGGATCTCCGTCACGGCCCGTGGGTGTCGTGGACCGGTCCTTTGGGTTTCCTTTGGGCTCACGGCGATCGGGCGCCCACCCCTCGGGACGACGTCACCCTGCCATACCGATCGCGCTAGTCCAAGCGTCGAGACGGTCATGGATGACAAATCGTTACCGAGAGTCGGAACAATGCGACAAGATCTTCGGTTGGCCGCGAGTCCAGCCGCCGTCTCCTCATCGAGAGCCGGAGCGGCGCCCCAGGCGACCCTCCAGCCACTCGAGGCGGGCACGGAGCCGCTCCTCGAAGCCACGATCGGTGGGATGGTAGTAGGCCGCGTCGGCGAGGTCGTCGGGCAGGTACTCCTGGCGCGCGACGGCGTCCGGCTCGTCGTGCGAGTAGACGTAGCCCTTCCCGTGCCCGAGCCGCTCCGCGCCGGCGTAGCCGCTCCCCCGCAAGTGCGCCGGCACCGGGCCGCCATGGCCGGCACGGACATCCGCAATGGCGGCGTTGATGCCCGCGTAGGCGGCGTTGGACTTCGGCGCGAGCGCGTTGTGGACGACCGCCTGAGCGAGGATGATCCGTGCCTCCGGCATCCCGATCTGTGCAACCGCGTGCATTGCGGCGACCGCGGTCTGCAGCGCGGTCGGGTCGGCCATGCCCACGTCCTCGCTCGCCGCGATGACGATCCGCCGGGCGATGAAGCGCGGGTCCTCGCCGGCCTCGAGCATCCGGGCGAGGTAGTGCAGGGCGGCGTTGACGTCGCTGCCCCGCATCGACTTGATGAGGGCGCTCGCGACGTCGTAGTGCTGGTCGCCGGTCCGGTCGTAGCGCACCGCCGCGTGCGCGACGGCCTGCTCGACGTGGTGGAGCGTGATCGCGACGGGGTCGTCCGTCTGCCGTCCGGCCGGCTCCGCGTCGAGGGCGACCCCGGCGGCCGCCTCGAGGGAGGTGAGCGCCCTCCGGGCGTCGCCGCCGGCGATCCGGACGAGGTGCTCGAGGGCGTCCTCGTCGAGGGTGTACTCCCCCGCCAGGCCGCGCTCATCCGCGAGGGCCGACTCGACGACCTCGCGGATGTCCTTGTCCGACAGGGACGTCAGCGTCACGAGGACGGACCGGGACAGCAGCGGGGAGATGACGCTGAACGACGGGTTCTCGGTGGTCGCGGCGACCAGGATGACGGTGCGGTTCTCGACACCGGGCAGCAGCGCGTCCTGCTGGGCCTTGGTGAAGCGATGGATCTCGTCGAGGAACAGGACGGTCTGCCGGCCGTAGAGGTCGCGGTCGCGCACGGCGGCGTCCATCACCGCGCGGACGTCCTTGACCCCGGCCGTCACGGCCGAGAGCTCGACGAAGCGGCGTTCGGCGGCGGTCGCGACGAGGTGCGCGAGCGTCGTCTTGCCGGTCCCCGGCGGCCCCCAGATGATCGCCGAGAGCGGGCCGGCCGACCCGCCCGAGCCCTCGATGAGGCGACGGAGGGGGCTGCCCGGCCGCAGGACGTCGGCCTGCCCGCGGAACTCGTCGAGCGACCGGGGGCGCATCCGGGCGGCGAGGGGAGCGGAACCGCGCTGGGCGGCATACCCCTCCCGCTCAGCCGCGCCAGCGGCCCCGAAGAGGTCGTCGGAGGTCACTGTGGAAGGCTATCCCGGTGCTGCAGCAGTCCACCCCCGCGGACCCCGTCCGCACCGGGCCGCTCGCCCGGCTCGGCCGCCTCGTCGCCCATCACCCGAAGACGTGGCTCCTCGCCTGGCTCGTCGTCACGATCGCGTGCTTCACCGTCGCGGTGGGCGGCGTCACCGGCCAGTCGCTCTTCAACCGGCTCCACTCCGGCGACCCGAGCGTCGGCGGAGAGGCCCAGCAGGCGCGCAACATCATCCAGCAGATCGAGCCGACCCTCGACAACCTGATGCTGCAGGTGCGCGGGGCCGACCTCAAGGACCCGGCCGTCGTCAAACAGGCCGCTGCCCGCACGCTCGAGATCCGGAACATCTCCGGTGTCCACGGCGTCCGGTCACCATTGCTGTCCCCCAAGGGGATCGACGACCCCACGGTCGCGCCCCTCCTCGCCGGCGGCACGGCGACATCCGGCGGCTTCATCACCGTGGTCGACTTCCAGCCGGGCCTGACGAAGGACCAGCAGAAGACCGCCGAGAAGCAGGTGACGACGGCCCTCGACGAGGTGAGCGCCGTCTTCCCGGGGGCCACGGGCAGCGTGGGCGGCGTGCAGCCGGTGGTCGACGCGATCAACTCCACGGTCGAGCGGGACCTGCTGCGTGGTGAGGGGATCGCGCTGCCGCTGACCTTCATCGTCATGTTCTTCGTCTTCGGTGGTTTCGTGGCCGCAGGCATGCCGGTCGTCGGCGCCCTGGCGGCGATCGGAGGCGCGCTCCTGTCGCTGTTCGGCTTCTCGCACCTCGTCGATCTCGACGCGACGGTCGTCAACATCGTGACGCTGCTCGGTTTCGGCCTGTCGATCGACTACGGCCTGCTGACGGTGAGCCGGTTCCGGGAGGAGCTCGCGCTCGCCCGCGCAGACGCCCCGGAGCTGACCCGCGAGCACGTCATCGAGGCGACCGCGCGCACCGTGGCGACCGCGGGCCGGACCGTCCTCTTCTCGGGGCTGACGGTCGCGATCGCCCTGTCGGGCCTCCTTGTCTTCGAGGCCCAGATCATGCGGGCGATCGGGCTGGCCGGCGTCTCGGTCGTCCTCGTCGCGCTCGTCGTGTCGATCACGCTCGTGCCCGCCCTCGCGGTCCTGGGCGCGAAGCGGCTGAGCCGGAAGGCGCACATCCTCGTCTCGGACGAGGGCTTCTTCTCCACCCTGGCGCGCACCGTGCAGAAGCGGCCCATCGTCGTCATCGTCGGCGTCCTCGTCGTCCTGGTCGCCCTCGCCATCCCGACCTTCTCCGTCAAGCTGACCGCCTCCGGGACGGACCTGCTGCCGAAGTCGGCACCGCAGCGGGTCTTCTTCGACGACCTCGCCCGCGACTACCCCGCCCTCAGCTCACCCGCAGTGACTGTCGTGGCGAAAACGCCTGACACCGCCGCCGTCACAGCATGGGCCAAGGGGCTGAAGTCCGAGCCGGGCGTGACCGAGGTGTCGGTCCGGCCGCTGGGCACCGAGCACCAGCTCGTCTCGGTGAACGTATCGGGGCCGCCCACCTCCGACGACGCGCAGGCGGTCGTGAGCCACGTGCGTGCAGGCGGCGCGCCCTTCCCGACCCTGACCACCGGGCAGGCCGCAGGGCAGATGGACTTCCTCGCATCGATGGGGCGAGGAGCACCGTATGCCGTCCTGCTCGTCGTCGTCGGCACCTTCCTGCTGCTCTTCCTCATGACGGGCTCCGTGGTCATCCCGCTCAAGGCGCTGATCCTCAACGTCCTGTCCCTCGGCGCCGCGCTCGGCGTCGTCGTGTGGGTCTTCGAGAAGGGCCATCTCGAGGGCCTGCTCGCCTTCTCGTCCGTCGGGGCGGTCGAGTCGATCGTGCCCTTCCTCGTCCTCGCCTTCGGTTTCGGGCTCTCGATGGACTACGAGGTCTTCCTGCTCTCGCGGATCACCGAGTTCCACCACCACGGCCACGACAACGACCGGTCCGTGTCCCTCGGGCTGCAGCGCACCGGGCGGATCATCACGTCCGCGGCGCTGCTCATCATCATCGTCTTCGCCGGCTTCATCGCCGGGGACATCCTCATCATCAAGGAGATCGGCGTCGCCCTGGTGGCCGCCGTCCTCATCGACGCGACCCTCGTGCGCCTGCTCCTCGTCCCAGCGACGATGACGCTGCTCGGCCGCTGGAACTGGTGGTCGCCACGTCCCCTGCGGCGCCTCCACGAGAAGGTCGGGATCACCGAGTGAGCCCCGTCCGCTCCCTCCGTCGCGTCGAAAGCCGGGAGGAGATCCTCGAGCTGACCGGCTCAGACCCTTTCGTGCGCTGCGAGATCCGCACGCCCCTCGAGGCTCCCGCCTGGGCCTCGGGTGCCGCGGTGGCGGTGCTGCGGCACTCGAACATCCGACGCCTGGGCGTGGCCGTCCTCGGGCCTGCCGAGGACGTCGAGGCGCTGTCCGCAGGTCTCGCCGACTCCGGCGACCTGCACCGGCTCGGCGTCGGCGGCGTGACCGTCGTCCGTGAGTCGTTCGAGGCCCTGCGGCGCCACCTGCCACTCGCCGACAAGGGCGGTGACTGGGAATGGCTCTGCACGACAACGCAACCCGCTCCCATCCCGCAGGAGGATCGGCTCATTCCCTTGTCGGAGAACGATCTTCCCGACATCCGGGCCCTGCTCGCGGTGGCCAACGCTCGTACCGACGCCCGGCCGTTCGAGTACCCGCACCAGGTCTGGGTGGGCGTGCGCGACGGGTCGGGCCGGCTCGTCGCGTGCGGCGTCCGGGAGCCGAACCTCGTCGGCGTGCCCGTCCTGGCCGGCATCACGGTCGACGAGTCGGTCCGCGGGACGGGGCTCGGGCTCGCCGTCACGGCGCGGCTCACCCGGGATGCGGTGCGCGAGGCCGGCACCTGCACCCTCGGCCTCTACTCGGACAACGACGTCGCCCGCCGGCTCTATCACGGCCTCGGCTACGGCAACGGGCACGCTTTCCGCAGCCGGCCGCTCCTGGGCTGACCGCCACCCCCAGCCGCCGGACGCCACGACAACTGGAGTCATCGCCAGTTCTCGTGGCGCCCGGCCCTGGCGGCGGGCTCCCGTCAGACGGTGGCGGGCTGCCCCACGGCCGGCTTCGTGTCGACGCCGGCCTCCTTGCGCTGCTCCGGCGTGATCGGGGCCGGGGCACCGGTCAGCGGGTCGTAGCCGCCACCCGACTTGGGGAAGGCGATGACGTCGCGGATCGAGTCGGTCCCGGCGAGGAGCGAGACGATCCGGTCCCAGCCGAACGCGATGCCCCCGTGCGGCGGGGCGCCGTACTGGAACGCCTCGAGCAGGAAGCCGAACTTCTCCTGGGCCTCCTCCTCGGTGATGCCCATGACCTTGAAGACGCGTTCCTGGACGTCGCGCCGGTGGATACGGATCGAGCCGCCGCCGATCTCGTTGCCGTTGCAGACCATGTCGTAGGCGTAGGCGAGCGCCGAGCCCGGGTCGGTGTCGAAGGTGTCGGCGAACTCCTTCTTCGGTGAGGTGAACGCGTGGTGGACCGCGGTCCAGGCGCTGTGCCCGAGAGCGACGTCGCCGGACGCCGTGGCCTCGGCGGAGGGCTCGAACAGCGGCGCGTCGAGCACCCAGAGGAAGCTCCAGGCGTCCTCGTCGATGAGGCCGCAGCGGTGCCCGATCTCGAGGGGGGCGGCGCCGAGCAGCGAGCGCGATTCCTTGACGCCGCCGGCGGCGAAGAAGATGCAGTCGCCGGGCTTGGCCCCGACGTGGTCGGCGATGCCGGCGCGCTCGGCGTCGGTGAGGTTCTTCGCGACCGGGCCGGAGAGCTCGACGGAGCCGTCGGCGGCCTTCTCACCGACGAGCACGTACGCGAGGCCCTTGGCGCCGCGCTGCTTGGCCCAGTCCTGCCACGCGTCGAGCTGCTTGCGCGGCTGTGAGGCGCCTCCCGGCATGACGACGGCCCCGACGTAGGGCGCCTGGAAGACGCGGAACGTCGTGTCGGCGAAGAACTCGGTACACGGCGTGATCTCGTTGCCGAAGCGCAGGTCCGGCTTGTCCGTGCCGTACCGGGCCATCGCCTCGGCGTACGTCATCTGGAGGAACGGCGTCTGCAGGTCGACTCCGATCAGCTTCCAGATCTCGGTGACGATCGCCTCGCCGAGCTCGAGGACGTCCTCCTGCTCGACGAAGGACATCTCGATGTCGAGCTGGGTGAACTCCGGCTGCCGGTCCGCGCGGAAGTCCTCGTCGCGGTAGCAGCGGGCGATCTGGTAGTAGCGCTCCATACCGGCGACCATGAGCAGCTGCTTGAACAGCTGCGGGCTCTGCGGCAGGGCGTACCAGCTGCCCGGCGCGAGGCGGGCCGGTACGAGGAAGTCACGGGCGCCCTCGGGGGTCGAGCGCGTCAGGGTCGGCGTCTCGATCTCGACGAAGTCGCGCTCCCCCAGCACCGTGCGGGCCGCGGCGTTGACCTTGCTGCGCAGGCGGATGGCGGAGCCCGCCGAGTGCGGGCCGGGGCGGCGCAGGTCCAGGTAGCGGTGCTTGAGGCGCGCCTCCTCGCCGACGCTGACGCGCTCGTCGATCTGGAAGGGCAGCGGCGCGCTGGGCGCGAGCACCTCGAGCTCGTTCGCGACGACCTCGACGTCACCGGTCGGCAGCTCGGGGTTGGCGTTGCCCTCCGGACGGAGCCGGACCTCGCCCGTGACCTTGACGCAGAACTCGTTGCGGACATCGTGCGCGCCGCCCTCCTCCAGCACCTCGTCACGGGCGACGACCTGGACGACGCCGGAGGCATCCCTGAGGTCGAGGAAGGCCACTCCACCGTGATCTCGCCGCCGCGCCACCCAGCCGGTGAGGGTGACGGTCGTTCCAGCGTGGTCGGCACGCAGGGTGCCGGCCTCGTGAGTGCGGAGCACGGGGGATCCTTCCGAGGTGGTGATGACGGCGGCGTCGTATGCCGCTGGGCCCGCCGCGCGGGCACCCGGCCCATCCTACGGCGTGCTCCGCCACCGCTCCGCGGGCGCCGGATGCGTGGGAAGCGGTGCTGCTGGGTAGCGTGGAAACAGTGCGGCACTCCCGGAACCGAGACCTCGACGGCGTGCGCGGCCTGGCAATCCTGCTCGTCATCGCCGCGCATATCGGCCTCCCCCTTCGGTGGGGCGGCCTGTCGGGCGTCATCCTCTTCTTCGTCCTGTCGGGCTACCTCATCACGAGCCTGCTCATCCGGGAGTGGGACACGTTCGGGTCGATCAGCCTCTGGCGCTTCTGGGGGCGCCGCGGCCTGCGCCTGCTGCCGGCACTGGTGCTGTTGCTCGCCCTCGTGCCGGTGCTCCTGTTCCTGACCGGGGACGACCGGCTCCGGACCTATCCCACGGCGGCGCTCGCGTCCATCCTCTACGTCGGCAACTGGGTGCGCGTCCACGGCACGGACCTCGGCGTGCTGAACCATCTCTGGTCCCTGTCCGTCGAGGAGCAGTTCTACGTCGTGTGGCCGCTGCTGTTCGTCGCCCTGCTGCGGTGGTGCCGGCGTCACGCCCTCTCCGTGGCCATGACACTTGCGGCCCTCGCCACGTGCTACAGCGTGTGGTCACGTGGGTCCTACATCTCGACCCAGTCGAACGCCTTCGCCCTGCTGCTTGGCGTCTGCCTTGCCTTCGGGCTCGCCGCCGTGCGCAAGCGTGGCTGGAAGCTGCGAGGCGCGTCGCCGCTCGTCCCGTTCGTCGTGCTCGTCGCCGTGTCGGCCTTCCCGAGCCAGGGGCTCGCCGTCGATGTCTCCCTGTTCGAGCCC
>NZ_JBQCCV010000220.1:0-2982 GCF_051961875.1 Intrasporangium sp.
CGGGACGGCCATCCGCTCACCGTGTTCTGCCTCGATGCGGTCGCGATCGGCGACATCGACTACACCGCCGCCGCAGTGCTTCGCCGGGTCCACCACCAGCTCGCCGCGCGCGGTGCCCGGCTCGTGATGTCCGAGGTGGCCCCGCCGGTGCGGGTCGAGCTCGACCGCTACGGGATCACGGAGCTCATCGGTGCCGACGCGTTCTACCCGTCCGCCAAGGACGTCGTGAGGGACACTCGGGAAGCGATGTGAACGGCATACCGCCTGCTGTGCCTGACTTGCCCGGGTCCGTCAGGGGCCGACGTGGTCGCCGGGGCGGACGAGGCCGGTCTCGTAGGCCGCGACGACGGCCTGGACCCGATCGCGCAACCCGAGCTTGGCCAGCAGGCTCGACACGTGCGTCTTGACCGTCGCCTCGCCGAGGTAGAGCTCGGCAGCGACCTCGGCGTTCGACAGGCCACGGGCGACGAGGCCGAGCACGTCGCGTTCGCGCTGCGTAAGCAGCTCGAGGTCCCGCGAGCGCGCCGTGCGGGGGCTGGGCGCGGCGGCGAAGGACTCGATGACCCGCAGGGTCACCGAGGGGTCGAGCAGGCCGCCACCTGCGGCGACGGTCCGCACGGCGGCGACGAGCTGCTCGGGCGGCGACACCTTGAGCAGGAACCCACTGACGCCGGCCCGGAGCGCCCCCTCGACGTACTCGTCCTCGCCGAAGGTCGTCAGGACCACGACCCGGGACTCGGGGCTGGCCTCCAGGACGCGGCGGGCGCCCTCGATCCCGTCGACGTGAGGCATCCGGACGTCCATGAGGACGACGTCTGGTCGCAGCTGGGCGGCCATCGTGCCGGCCACGGCTCCATCGGACGCCTCCCCGACCACCTCGACATCGGGCTCGGCCGTCAGGACCATCCGCAGCCCGACGCGGACCATCGCCTCGTCGTCGACGAGGAGCACCCGGATTGTCACTGCCATCCCCTCCCGATCGGGAACCGGGCCCGGACCTCGAAACCACCTTCCGCCACCGGGCCGGCCGACAGGCTCCCGCCGAACATGCCGGTGCGCTCTCGCATCCCGACGAGGCCGTGACCGCCGGTGGCGGCCGGCTCGTCCTCGTGCCCGTCGGCTTGCCCGGGGAGGCCGCCGGATCCGGTGCCGTCGTCGCGGACGGCCACCTCGACCGCGTCGTTCTCGTGCCGGACCTGAAGGACGGTCCGGGCTCCCGGCGCGTGCCGCAGCACGTTGCTCAGTGCCTCCTGCGCGACGCGGTAGGCGGCGACGTCGACCGCCCGTGGCAAGGCCGTCAGGTCCCCTGTCGTCTCGAGTGAGAGGTCGAGCCCGGCCGCCCGCACGTCGTCGACAAGGTCGCCAGCCCGCGCCAGGGACACCGGGCTCGAGAAGTCGGCATCATCGTCGCGCGGTGTGCGCAGGATGCCGACGGTGGCCCTCAGCTCCTCGACCGACTGGCGCCCGAGACGCTCGAGGCCGAGCATGATGTCGCGCTCGGCGGGCCTGTCGTCGAGGAGCGGTCCGAGCTGGCGGCGCAGTCCGCCGAGCTGCAGGGTCATGACGCTGAGCGAGTGCGCGACCGAGTCGTGCACCTCCCGGGCGATCCGGGCGCGCTCCTCGACGACCGCCGCGTGCGCGGACGCCTCACGCTGCGCGTCGAGCTGCGTTGCGAGAGAGGCGATCTCGCGGGCACGAGCCTGCTCGCGGCGAACGAGGCTGCCGGTCCACCAGGCGGGCACGAAGATGGCCGGGAAGAAGATCGAGTCCCAGCTGATGCCGGCGCGGACCGCGTCGGTCACGACGAACGTCACGATGCAGGCGGCCACGGCCAGACGCGAGACCCTCGGCGCGGTCGCGTAGCCCGCGTAGGCGACGGCGACGAGCACGGCGATGAGGCCGGCCCCGCCGGGCCCCGGTGGGCCGAGCAGTTCCCCGAGCGGGAACGAGGCGGCGACGGCCACCGCACCCGCTGCAGGCCAGCGGACCTGCGAGGCCAGGCTGACCGCGATCCACGCCGCGACCCAGACGAGGCTCCCGAAGTAGGGCCGGAAGGTCGGGTCCGTCCATGCCTCGACGACGGCCAACCCACCCAGCAGCACGGCCGCCGCGACGGGGACGGCCCGTGGACGCGGCCGGTGGCGGAAGGGTGACATGGCGGAAAGGTTATGGCGCAGCGTGCGTCCGCGTATCCGTCTTGTGGGGGACCCGCGGAGGCGAGTTCTCCTCATCACGACGGAGCGCAGGTCGGTGCCTCGCGGCTGAGGCGTGGGGAGGCAGCCGGGCGACACCGTTGGTCCCGTCGCCGACACAGGCGGCACCGGACCTCCGGTATGACCCGAAAGGAAACCCCATGTCCTACGTCTCGCCCCACGCGTTCACCGAGCCGGCCGCTGCCGCGGCAGAGCGCCCCCGGCGACTCGCCCACCCGATGCGCGTCGCCGCCGGAGCCGCGCTCGTCACCGGCCCCGTCCTGTGGGCGCTCGGGATGTTCACCTCCCCGGAGCAGGCGTCGATGGCCGACGCCGACTACATCTCGTCACTGACCCGTGACACCACGATGACCCAGGTGTCGGCCCTCTTCCTGCACTACGGGAACCTCGCGCTCGGCCTCGGCATCCTCGCGGCGCCGTCGCTGGTCCGCGGCCTGCGGGGTCGGATCCCCACCGTCATCGGGTCGCTGCTTGCCGCGGTCGGGTTCGTCAACGTCTCCGGCATGGTCCTGTCGGACTGGTGGAACGCCTCGGCCGGGACGCTGCTCAGCTCCGACCAGGCGGTGGCCGTGTTCCGCGGGTTCAAGGAGGGGTCGCTACTGGCCTTCTGGGACGGCACCGAGCCGTTCAACCTCCTCGGTCCGGTGCTCGTGCTGATCGGGCTCGCCCGAGCAGGGGTCCTCGGCTGGTGGTCGATCCTGCTCCTCGTCGGCGGCGTCGCCGGACTGATGGTGTTCGGCGCGACGGCCCCCCTGGTCGCGGCCGCGAC
>NZ_JBQCCV010000221.1:0-2344 GCF_051961875.1 Intrasporangium sp.
CGTACCTGTTCTCCGCAGAAGCCGCGGACTACGTGCGGCGCGAGGAGCCGGCCTGGCAGGCCTGGCTGCAGGGAATCTCCGTCCCGGCCTGATCTTCTACCGTTACCGACGGCGGGCCTGTCGATGCAGGTGGGTGACTCCTCGCGATAGCTCGCCAGCGGGGCCTTCAGCTCGGCACGGGCCGGAACAAGCCGACGACGCAGGCCAACTCACACCGCAGGGATGAGGCGCGCGACTGCGATCTTGCGACCCGACTTCGCCTCGTAGGGGCCGAAGGAAGGGTGGGTCGCGACAATGACGTCCCTCCACGCCGCCTCGGACTCGCCTCCGTGCAGCACCTCGACGGACACCGTCCTCCGCGAGCGGCCGACCTCGATGGTTGCGGTCGAGGCGGCGCGGAGGTTGCGGATCCACTGCGGCTCCGTCGGGCGGCCCGCGGCGGTCGCCGCGACGTAGTAGGCGCCGTCGCGCTTGACGTAGGCGACGGGCACGGTGTGCGGCCTGCCGGACCTGCGTCCCGCCACGGTGAGCAGGAGCACGAGGCTGCCGCCTCTTGCCCGACCGCCGACCTTGCCGCCGGTGCGCCGGTACATCCATACCGCCGCCGCGTTGCCAGCCTTCCAGAGTCGCTGTGGCATCGACGCCATGTCATCCTCGCTCGTTCGCGGGAGGTGCCTCACGACGAGTCAACCACGGTGTGACCCGTCCTGCCCGGCCACCGGCCGCGGCGCCCCACCCGCGGCGCCCCACCCCGTGGCCCAGACGCCGTCCGGCTACCCGATGACGGTCACCGACGGCGAGAGAGCGCCCTCGTCGGCCAGCTCCTTGAGGCGAACGACCACCCGATCCCGAACTGTCCACGGGTCGATCGTGTTGACGTAGATCTTCGTGTCGCCCTCGAAGCCGGCGAGGGTCGAGATCCGCCACTTGATCACGGCCCGCACCGGCATCCGCAGGTCGAGGGACGGGGGCCGGTGGTGCCACTCCTCGTTGGTCGGCACGTCGACCCCGGTCGCGGCGTGGCACGCGTGGAGCAGGTCGGCGAAGTCTCGGACCTGGTCGTCGTCGAGCTCCCAGGGCAGCGCCGACGGGTTGCGGGAGTGGATCTCGATGGACGGGTACCGGTGCCCGACCCCCGCGAAGGCGACCGCGCTGGGAGCGCGCGCGACGACGAGACCCTGCTCGGCGGCATACCCCTCGCCCCAGCGGGCATAGAGCTCGGGCTCCTCGCGTACCCGGGCGGCCTCGCGCTCGGTCTGCACGCTCAGCTCGTCGATGGCGACGAGCTGCTTGTGCAGGTGGTCGAACGACGCGCCCGCGGACGAGAGCCAGTTCTGGAAGATCGAGACGTAGCGCGCGAACGGGTTGTCCGCATACAGCTGCCGCGCCGCCTCGATCGTGAATCGCACGTACTGCCAGTGCTCCTCGGCCGACAGGGTGCCCGAGCCGGAGAGCTGCGTGTCGACGGTCGCGCCGTCGAGGTAGTGCCGGCGGGCGATGACGACGTCGTGGTTGCTCGCGAAGAACTCGATGCTGTCGCGCATGTCGTCCTCGAAGGTCCGCCCGGCGAGGGCCGCCTCGGGGACGCCGCGGGCGAGCAGCTTGGCCCGCACGAGTCCGCTCACCTGCTCCCGGCCCAGGGGAGTCGAGAGGTATGCCGTCCGCCGGGCGTCCGAGTGCGCGGTCGCGTGCCAGCCATGGCTGAGGTGCCAGTAGTCGTAGGAGAGGATCTCGAAGAGGTTCGGGATGACCCGGAACTCGGGCACGCTCGTGTGCAGCTCCTCCGCGAGCAGGCCGCGGACCTCCGCCCAGCCGTCCGCCGTCCGGACGAGTCGCGCGATCTCCGGCGTCGTGTCGAGCATCCGGCCCCAGCAGAAAGCGCAGTAGCGGTCGTGGTCCGCGGGGTTGAGGGGGAGCGGCGTGGGCAGCGTACGCATCATCGGCCGCGCACCGCGGTCCGGCAGGGTCCACACCTTCGTTCCCGTGAAGGGGTTGACCTGCTTGACGGTCCCGTCGGGGAGGCGCTCGAGCGGCTCGGTCATCCCCTCCAGCCTAGGTGGCCGCGGTCTCCGGGGTGGGCACATCGCAGCCCTCGCTAGGGTCGAGGCAGCCACCGCCCGCCGTGAGGAGCCCGCCATGCACGCCGCCCGGATCACCAGTCTCGAGGGGCCGTCGACCGTCGCGGTCGAGGAGGTCCCGGAGCCAGTGCGGGGTGACGACGAGGTCCTCGTTGAGGTCCACACGGCCGGGGTGTCGTTCCCGGACGTCTTGCTGAGCCGCGGCCTTTACCAGATGAGGCCCGAGCTGCCCTTCATCCCGGGAGCCGAGTGCGCCGGAGTCGTCC
>NZ_JBQCCV010000222.1:0-16547 GCF_051961875.1 Intrasporangium sp.
GTCGGCCGCCATCCGGTCGACCATCCGCTCGAGCCGGGTCGCCCGCGAGTCACGGGCCCGCGCGAGCTCCTGGGTGAGGGCCGGGTCCGCCGGGTCGGTGAGGTAGCCAAGCAGGTGCAGGGAGGACGATTGGTAGTGGCAGGAGATCTCGATCCCTCGGACGAGCCCGATTCCTAGTGTCCGCGCCGCCTCCTCTGCCTCGGTCCAGCCGCCCACCGTGTCGTGGTCGGTGATCCCGAGGACGTCGATGCCGGCGGCGACTGCGGCCCCGACGAGCTCTGCAGGCGTGTCCGTGCCGTCGCTCACGGTCGAATGGGTGTGCAGGTCGATGACCGGCTCGCGCGGCGTCACGTCCCAAGCCTAGGGTCACGCCGCCCTCCGACGGACCCACCGCGCTGCCTATCCGCTCGGCGCCCGAAGGGGCGCACCTCAACCTTTTGGCACGCTCAGCCGTCACAGGGACAACACAGCCGAGTGATGGGGAGGCGCGATGCGACCGGACGACGAGGCCGAGTTCGTCTCCTTGGTCGAGTCCTGCTCGGGCCGGCTCCTGCGCGCCGCCTGGCTCATGACGGGGTCAGCCGCGGCCGCCGAGGACCTCGTCCAGTCCACCTTCGAGAAGGTCTACGTGGCCTGGCGCCGCATCGACCGGGCCGCGGCCGTCGCCTACGCCAAGCGGGTCCTGCTCAATGAGCACATCGACACGACCCGGAAGAGGTCACGGGAACGGCTCGTGAGCGAGCCGCCCGAGATGGGGTGGCTGGACCAGGAGCCGAGCTCGGCGGCATACCTCGTAGCCGCACTGCGCCAGCTCACACCGCGCGAGCGCGAGGTCGTCGTCATGCGGCACTACGCGGACATGTCGGAGTCCGATGTGGCGGCCTCTCTCGGGGTGAGTGTCGGCACCGTGAAGAGCACCTCCTCTCGGGCCCTTGCCCGGCTCAGGAGCGTGCTGGCAGCTGAAGGAGATTCGCATGTCCGATGAGATCCGCGACCTCTTGGAGCTGGCCCCCGCGCCGCGGATGGCCATCGACCCGTATGCCGCTGTGCTGGGCGGCCGTCGACGGGTGCGAAGGCGGCGGGCTGGGTTCACGAGCCTCGGCATCGCGGCCGCCGCCGCGGTGACCGCTGTTGCCCTCCAGCTGGGCGGTGTCCCTCATGCCCTGGCCCCTGCTGGGTCGACACCACCGACTCCAATCGTGCCGACCTCCGGCCCGATAACCGAGCCCTTCCCCAGCGGCAGCGCCATCGTCGGCGGCGAGATCCGCCACGCGGACGGCACCGGCGTCCGCATCGCCCTGCAGCCGAGGGAGGACGGTCAGGTTGTGGTGTGGGCGGGGCTTCTCGAGCATGGCGAGGTCTACGACCTGACGAAAGGCGTGCGCCCGCCCGTCCCTCCCGGAGACGCCTCATGGAGCTACGGCGGTACCCACGGGCCACGGTCGCTGCGCGGAGTCTTCGGAGGAGCGGTCTCCTCGGCCGCGGTCGCGGTCGCGTCCGTCCGGGACTCCGATCAAGCGGCGATCACGGTGCAGCCCATGAGTGACGGCAAGCACACCGTCTTCGACGCCGTGCTGCCGACCGACGCCGCCTTCCACCGTGTCGTCGGCCTGGCGTGGACCGTGAACGGGAGATCCGTTGCCAAGCCGGTCCTGTCCCCGGGCACCGGCGTCTCGCTCGTGACCACCGCTGCCGGTGACGAGCTCGTGCTCTGGCGGACCGACCGTGGCATGGGTGCTACGAGCGGCAGCGGCTCGGTGGGTTTCGCGACGGGGTCCGGCCAGCTGGAGGTGGTAGGGACCCGAGCCGGCCGACCACTCACGGGCGACGGCGCCTTCGGTTGGGTGGCCGGGCCCCCCATCAAGGTGTCTTCGACGGACGATACGGATCGGTGGACCGTGAGCTACGGCGGCCCGGTGGACGGGAGGACTCCCTTCGTTGTGGTGCCGGTTGGTGGCACTTTCCGCGGAAGCCTGACCATCTCGAACGAGTCCGCGTCCGTCACCCTGGCGCCCTAGCCCCGGCCCCGGCCGCCACACACCGAACCTTGCTGCAACCCGGTGTGTTGTGGTGTCAGGCGTCGGCGCCAGGCCAGTGCTTGTCGGGCTGGGGAACCGGTCGGCCGGGCTGCTCACCGCCCCGCGCCTCGAGATAGCTCTGCTTGGGCACCATCACCTTGCGCCGGAAGATGCAGACGACCTTGCCGTCCTGGTTGTAGCCGATCGTCTCGACGTGCACGACGCCCCGGTCGTCCTTGCTCTTCGACTCCCACTTGTCGAGCACGCGCGTCTCGCCGTAGATCGTGTCGCCGTGGAACGTCGGCGCGACGTGGCGCAGCGACTCGACCTCGAGGTTGGCGATCGCCTTGCCCGAGACGTCCGGCACCGACATGCCGAGCAGGAGCGAGTAGACGTAGTTGCCGACCACGACGTTCTTGCCGAAGTGGGTCGTCTCCTCCGCGTAGTGCGCATCCAGGTGGAGCGGGTGGTGGTTCATCGTCAGCAGGCAGAAGAGGTGGTCGTCGTACTCGGTGACGGTCTTGCCCGGCCAGTGCCGGTAGACGGCCCCGACCTCGAACTCCTCGTAGCTGCGCCCGAACTGCATCCCGACTCCTCTCGCGCGAAACGAACGATGCCAGCCTGCCCGAGTGGGCGGCATACGGACATGGAGGTATGCCGTGTGCTTCCTCACGCTCGCGGGGTACCGTCCCCAACGTGACCACCGAGAAGCAGCAGGAGATCATCGAGGCCATCGGCGTGCAGCCGACCATCGACCCCGCTGAGGAGGCGGAGCGGCGGATCGCGTTCCTCGCGTCGTACCTGCTCCGTACGAACTCACGCGGCTACGTCCTCGGGATCAGCGGCGGCGTCGACTCGACGACGGCGGGGCGGCTCGCGCAGCTGGCGTGCGAGCGGGCCCGTGAGCAGGGCGCCGACGCCACGTTCGTCGCGATGCGGCTGCCGTATGGCGTGCAGGCCGACGAGCAGGACGCGCAGTCCGCGCTCGACTTCCTGGCGGCCGACGAGGTCGTGACGGTCAACGTCAAGTCGGCGACCGACGCGCTCTTCGCCGAGGTCGACAAGGCGACGATCGACTTCACCGCGGAGGGGCTGCCCGAGAACTGGGACGACTACCAGAAGGGCAACGTCAAGGCCCGCGAGCGGATGATCGCGCAGTATCTGGTCGCCGGCGCGCGGCGGATGCTCGTCCTCGGCACGGACCAGGCGGCCGAGGCCGTGGTCGGCTTCTTCACCAAGTTCGGCGACGGCGCGTGTGACCTCGTGCCGCTCGCCGGCCTGACGAAGCGGCAGGTCCGTGCTGTCGCGGCCCACCTCGGCGCGCCCGACACCCTCGTCAACAAGGTGCCGACCGCAGACCTGGAGGACAACAAGCCGCTCAACCCGGACGAGACCGCGCTGGGCGTCCCGTACCAGGCGGTCGACGACTACCTCGAGGGCAAGGACGTCTCGGAGGCGGACCGCCAGACGATCGAGGGCTGGTACGACCGCACGATGCACAAGCGGTCGCTGCCCATCACCCCTCGCGACGTGTGAGCTCCACCCCCGTGTCGAGGATCGGAGTCTCGGCGGTGTCGCTGTCGGACAGGACCGGGCGCTCGGGGCGGCGGAGCGGGTCTTGCGGAACGGTCGCACCGGCGGGGACCGCGAGGCGCTGCCCGAGCCGCCGCGCGAGCAACAGCCCGGCGAAATAGGTGCCGAGGGAGACTCCGGCCGCGAGCGCCAAGCCCTGACCGAACGCTCCGGCGAGGGTGGGCAAGCCAACGTTGACGCCCGCTCCGGACGGCTCTGAGACGACCTGCGAGATGCCCTGGTAGACGGCGCGCCCCGGCAGCATCGGCACGATCGCGGCAGTTGTCACGGCGAGCGCCGACACGTCGAGCCGGCGCGCGAGTAGCCGGGCCACGAAGCCGATGATGAGCGCCGCACCGGCCGAGGCCGTGGTCGGCCCCAACCGGAAGTCCTCGATCGCGCCGAGGACCAACCAACCGGCCGCACCCGCGAGGCCGGCGAGCGTGGCGGCGCGTCCGCTCGCGTAGGCGCTGATGGCGAAGGCGACGGAGATGAGCGCGGCGCACACGACCTGGATGACCAGGTCGTCGGTCAGTCTCGTGATCGGACTGATGGCGATGGGATACCCGAGCCGCTGCCCCACTGCGAGCACGACGGTGACACCGATGACGATGCCGAGCGAGAGCACGACGACCTCGAAGGCTCGGGCCGCCGCGGTCAGGTAGTAGCCCGAGAGCGCGTCCTCGGCTGCCCCGACGACGGACAGCCCGGACAGGAGCAGCACGATGCCGGCGGCAACGATGAGCGAGGGCGACACCGCGTCGAGACCGGTCACGCCCTTCGCCTGGGCCACGACGACGAGCGTGGCGGCGATGGTCGGGATCGCCGAGCCCACGATCTGCGAGAAGAACGAGGCCACCCCGACCCGGCCGAGCCAGTCCTGGACTCGGCTGATGACGGCGGCACTGATGAAGGTCGCGGCGATGATGATCCAGCCGGCGCCGATCAGGGCGGCGACCGCGGCGGCGAGGGTGCCGCCGGCGGCGGTGACGACCCAGCGCCGGTAGGGGTGGGGTGCACTGATCACGCTGTCGACCCGGACACGGGCCTCCCCGGGGTCGAGCGGGTCCGCGGCCAGCTCGACGATGAGCGCCCTCAGCCGCTCGAGCCTCGTGTAGTCCTGCACCCGGAAGCGGACGATCCGGAGGACGGTCATCGGGTCGGCATCCGGGCCCCGGTGGTAGGACAAGGTGATCGACGTGTAGCTGACGTCGACGTGCACGGACCGCAAGCCGTAGGCGTTGGTCAGCATGAGCACCGTGCCCGTGACGTCCGCCGCCGCGGCGCCCGTCGAGAGCATCGCCACCCCGGCCCGCATCGCGAGGTCGATCACCGCCTGGGCCGTCTTGCGGTCGACGCCGTCGGGCGACGTCCAGAGTGGGATCTCGTCGGTGGGCGGCCCACTGGGCCGCATGACCCGACGAGTGCTCGCGCGAAGGCTCGGCCGCCCAAGCGGGGCGGTCGACGGTCGGCCGGACGAGTCCCTGCGTGCCACGAGCGACACCTTATGCGCTCCGGAAATCGGTTTGCGGGGCCGTGCAACGATGGGGGGCGTGACCAGTGAAGAGCAGAAGAAGCCCGAGAACCGGCCTCGTCCCACCACCGACGAGTTCCGCGCGTTCGTCGCGAGCGGTTGGGCCCCGCGCCACAGTGAGGTCCCGGCGCGCGCCGACGTCGCCGAGTATGCCGCTCAGCGTCGAGCCGCTGTCGGCGCGCGGTTCCCCGGGGAGCGCCTCGTCATCCCGGCCGGGGGCCTCAAGGTCCGCAGCAACGACTGCGACTACGTCTTCCGCCCGCACAGCGCCTTCGCGCACCTGACCGGGCTCGGCAGCGACCGGGAGCCGGATGCCGTGCTCGTCCTCGAGCCCCGCGCGCAGTCCGAGGGCGGCGGCCATGAGGCGGTGCTCTACTTCCGGCCGCTCGCCGGACGCGACACCGAGGAGTTCTTCGGCGACGCCCGCTACGGCGAGTTCTGGGTCGGCGCCCGCCCGACGATCGAGGACATCGAGGCCGAGCTCGGCATCACCGCCCGGCACATCGACGAGCTGCGTGACGCGCTCGCCAAGGACGCGGGTGTCACCCGGCTCAGGGTCGTCCGCGACGCCGACCCGCAGGTCGCCGGCCTGGTCGACGCCGTGCGTGAGGAGTCCGGCACGTCCGCCGTCGAGGGCGACCGGTCCGACTCCGCGGCCGACGCCACCGCGACCTCCGAGACCGGGGCCGCGGCCGTCGCGCAGGAGGAGCAACGCAGCCCCGACGACGAGCTCTCGGCCTTCCTCTCCTCTCTCCGCATGGTCAAGGACGCCTGGGAGGTCGAGCAGATGCGCTCGGCCATCGAGGGCACGAAGCGCGGCTTCGAGGCGGTCATCGCCGACCTCGCCGAGGCGGTCCGGCGAGGCCGCGGGGAGCGCTGGGTCGAGGGCGTCTTCGGCCTCCACGCCCGCCACCACGGCAACGGCGTCGGCTACGACTCGATCTGTGCGAGCGGCGACCACGCCAACACCCTGCACTGGATCAAGAACACCGGCGAGGTCAAGGAAGGGGACCTGCTCCTGCTCGACGCCGGTGTCGAGGTCGACTCGCTCTACACCGCCGACGTGACCCGCACGCTGCCGGTCAGCGGCACCTTCACCGACGCACAGCGGGAGATCTACGAGGCGGTGTTCGCGGCGCAGGAGGCCGGCATCGCCGCCGCCAGGCCGGGCAACAAGTTCAGCGACATCCACGGAGCCGCGATCCGTGTCATCGCCGAGCACCTCTACAAGTGGGGGCTGCTCCCCGAAGGGGTCGACGTCGAGGGCACCCTCGACACGGAGCACGGCCAGTACCACCGCCGGTGGATGGTCCACGGCACGAGCCACCACCTCGGCATCGACGTGCACGACTGCGCCCTCGCCACCCGCGAGGAGTACATGGACGCCGAGCTCAAGCCGGGCATGATCCTCACCGTCGAGCCGGGCCTCTACTTCAAGGCCGACGACGAGCTGGCGCCAGAGCGCTTCCGGGGCAACGGGGTCCGCATCGAGGACGACATCCTCATCACCGAGGACGGCAACGAGAACCTCTCCGCGTCCATGCCGCGCACGGCGGACGAGGTCGAGGCCTGGATCGCCGGCGTCCAGTCCCAGCGCCAGTCCGGCTGACCGGTCCCAGGCTCACCGCAACACACCGGCTTGCCGGCAACACCCCGGGTTCCGAACTCGGGGTGTTGGCGTTGGCCCGGTGTGATACGGGGACAGGAGGCGAACCGGACGCGGTCACGCGGGCCGCGTGCAACGATTCGGGGACCTGTCGTGTCTGGGGGGTGACAGGATCACCGACGAGGAGGTCGTGATGCGCCGGCTCCCCCGCTGCCTCGCCCTGGCCAGCGTGCTGCTCATGCTCACCGCGTGCGGCACCCAGCCAGCCCCAGGGGGCGGCTCGACCCCGGTCGGCTCTGGCCCGGCGACCCCGCCCCGAGCCGTCACCTCACAGGCTGTCGCGAAGGACGGCGGTCTGGAGTGCCCGGCCTCGATCCGTGACGGACGAGGCACGACGGTTCCCGAGAAGCCGCAGGGCGTCGACGGCGGAGCCCGGCTGCTCCCGGATCGTGAGCCGCTCTCGCTCGTCGACTGTGCCTACCCTGTCCTCGACGTCCGGGCCACGAGCCCGTCGGGGCCGCCCTTCGCGCTCACGAAGCGCACACTCGTCGGCGACGAGCGGATCCACGATGTCGTCGAGCTGCTGACCTGGGCGCCCCGCAACGGTAGCCAGCCCCGCATGTGTACGGCGATCGGCGGAAACGAGACGGTCCACCTCGTCGGGGCCCGCTACGACGACGCGATCGTCTGGGTCGCCTCCCTCGCCGAGCCGAACCGCTGCTCGACGGCGACCAACGGGGACTTCACTTCCTACCTCTCGGCAGGATTCGAGCTCGACGGTTGGTTCCTCGACCGCCCGTCCGGGCCGGAGAAGCCGGGCCCCTGCGAGCAGTGGAGAGTCGGCCGGCTCGGTGACGACCTATCGCTCGCTCCCGACGGGGAACCGACGGTCACGGTTTGCCGGCCGACCAACACGGGCCAGCAGGCACGTGGACTGACACCCGACCAGTCGCGTCAGGTGGTCCAGGCGCTGCGAGCCTTGCGAACCCGACCGACGGACCACTCCTGCAACGGCGGGGACCCGGGAGCCGGCAACGACTTCCGGCTCGTGCTGCACTACCCCCGCGGGAATGACGTCGTCATCCACGTGATGCCGTCGTGCACGCCACAGCTGATGAGCGGATCCCTGGAAGCCAAGGACGCGGCCCAGGTCATCGACCTCGTCGAGCAGTGGAGCGCGCCCGTGCCGGGCTACGACCCGAACGGCTCGGTCTCCTCGACGGGCTGAACCTTCCCTCCGCTCAGGGGAGGTCGCGGTCCACCGGCGGCGGGGGCGGCGGCACGGGGTCAGAACCGCCGGCCGGCCTCGGGTAGCGGTCCGCATCCGACGACGTCGCGGGCTCACCCGTCGGCGCGCCCTGCGGTACGTAGACGGTGTGGCCCTGCCCGGAGATCCCCGCCTCGGCGAGGATGTCGCGGCCCTGCTGGGCGAACTTGTGCTCGACGAACACCTCGTACTTCGTCGCGACCACCTGGCTCACCGACTGGAAGTCACGCGTCCCTCGGGTGAACGCATACCCGATGACCGACCAGATGAGCCCGAACAGCGCTCCGTAGAGCGCGCACGAGATGAGCAGCGCGAACGCACTCGCCTGCCGGTTGAACAGCGCGAAGATCAACCCGACGAACAGCCCCAGCCAGAGGCCGGAGAGCAGCCCGGCAAGGATCACTCGACCCCACGTGAGCCGCGCTGTGACCCGCTCGAGCTGCTTCAGGTCGGTGCCGACGATGAGGCAGTTCTGGACCGGGAAGCCCTTGTCCGAGAGGGTGTCGACGGCCCGCTGGGCGTCCTCGTACTTGGCGAAGACACCGAGGGACATCGGGTAGTCGAGGGACAGCGTCGCGAATCCGGGCCGCTGCCCTGGGCCCTTCGGTTGGATGCTCATGCACTCCATCCTCGCACGCCGGGGTGGGCCGGACCGGGTGACGAGGAGCCGGTCAGCCCTTCAGCTTGTAGTCCTCCACGAGGCGCCGGCCGATGATCATCCGCTGGATGTCGGCGGTCCCCTCGCCGATGAGCAGCATGGGCGCCTCGCGGTAGAGCCGCTCGATCTCGTACTCCTTCGAGTACCCGTAGCCGCCGTGGATCCGGAAGGCGTCCTCGACGACCCGTGCGCAGTTCTCCGAGGCGAGGTACTTCGCCATACCTGCCTCGAGGTCGTTGCGCTCGCCCGAGTCCTTCTTGCGGGCCGCCTTGACCATCATCTCGTGCGACGCCTCCACCTTCACGGCCATGTCGGCGAGCCGGAAGAGGACGGCCTGGTGGTCGACGATCTTCTTGCCGAAGGTCTCGCGCTGCTGCGCGTAGGCGACCGCCAGCTCGAACGCACGCCGCGCGACGCCGCACCCGCGCGCCGCGACGTTGACCCGGCCGACCTCGACGCCGTCCATCATCTGGTAGAAGCCCCGGCCGGGCTCTCCGCCGAGGATCTGGGCCGAGCTGGTCCGGTGGCCCTCGAAGACGAGCTCGGTCGTGTCGACGCCCTTGTAGCCCATCTTCTCGATCTTGCCCGGCACGGTGACGCCCTGGGCCGTCTCCCCGAAACCGGACGCCTTCTCGATGAGGAAGGTCGTCATGTTCCGGTAGACCGAGTCGGCACCGGTGTCCGTCTTGACCAGGACCGCGACGAGGTTGGCCGACCCACCGTTGGTGAGCCACATCTTCTGGCCGTTGATGACCCAGTCGTCGTCCTCGCGCACGGCCTTCGTCTTGATGGCCGACACGTCGGAGCCACAGCCGGGCTCGCTCATCGAGAAGGCGCCGCGGATCTCGCCGGTCGCCATCCTCGGCAGGTAGCGCTGCTTCTGCTCCTCGGTCCCGTGCTGCAGCAGCATGTAGGCGACGATGAAGTGGGTGTTGATGATGCCGCTGACCGACATCCAGCCCCGCGAGATCTCCTCGACACAGAGCGCGTAGGTGAGCAGTGACTCACCCAGGCCGCCGTACTCCTCCGGGATCATCAGGCCGAAGATCCCCATCTCCTTCATCCCGTCGACGATCGCCTGCGGATACTCGTCCTTGTGCTCGAGGTCCGTCGCGACCGGGATGATCTGCTCGTCGACGAACTCCCGCACGAGCTTGATGAGCTCACGCTGCTCCTCGGTGAGGCCCTCGGTCTGTTGGAGACGGGACATGCGCGAAACGCTCCCTTGCTCGTCGGTGCGGGTCAACAAGCAAGGAGTATGCCGCTGACCGCACTCCCGTTGATCCCCTCAGCCGTGTGAGTACCCCCACCTGTAACGCTGGTCACGGGCACGGGCGGGACGGTCACCAGATGGCGCCGAAGCCGGTCTTCTTCGCCGCGGCCGGTCCCTCGAGCGTGGCCCGCTGCTCGAAGTTCTCGGCCCGAAGGCCCGCCGTGACCGCGTCGAGCAGCTTCGCCCGGCTTCCCTCCGGCTGGTCCTTGAGGGACTTGAGGAACAGGTAGGTGAAGGCACCGTTGGCCCGGCGGCCGAAGCTCGCGTCGGAGGCGGTCTGCGCCGGCTTGCACGCGGCGAAGAGAACCGGGCGGCTCTTGGTGGAGCGCGACCGGGCCAGCTCGGCGAGCGCGCGCTGGTCGATACCCACGTTCGCCCGCCGCGGCGTACTCGTGACCTCGATGGACCGGGTCAGGCCCTTGCGGGTCGGCGGCGGCAGGTAGCGGGGCCGCCGCCCGATCATCAGGTCGTGGGCGAGCTGGTCGATGCGGCGCAGCCCGGTGCCGCTGTGGCACGTGTCGAGGAGGACTTCGACGAGGACGCCCTTGGGGATGTGGCTGAAGAGCACCCGGAGCTCGTCGTCGATGATGACCGTGTCCGGGTCCCACTGGTCGCCCTTCGGGGCGATGTCGTGGCACGCGAACGCCTCGTCGAGGTGGTCGACCTTCTCGTCCCCGTCGACGTCGGGCACCTGGGTGCCGTGGCTCGAGAAGGAGAAGAAGACGTGGTCGCCCTCCTTCGCGCCCTGGACGAGCTCGGTGAGCCGGCCCAGGACCGCTGCCTTGGTCGCGTCGCCGTCGACGAGGACGGTGGTGTCGGTCTTCCTGAAGCCACGCTTCTTCAGCGTCGCGGCGATGTCCTCCGCGTCGTTCGCGCAGCCCGACAGCCAGCTGCTCATCGGCAGGTGGGCGAACTCGTTGATACCGACGCACAGTGCCTTCTGGCCCATCATGTGCTCCCTTGGTCGTACCGGATTCGTATACCGCTCAGAGGACTTCGAGCGTCGCGTCGGGTCGCGCGTAGACGACGTAGGCGAGCCACGTCGCGTCACCGGCCTGCCGCGCGCGTTCGCGGGCACGGACGGTGGCGAGGGCCACGGGGGTGCCGGACAGCAGCTCCTCGTAGAAGGTCTCGACGAAGGTCCGGGCCGGCTGGTCCCCCACGGACCAGAGGCTGGAGACGAAGGCCGACGCACCGGCGTCGAGGAACGCCTTGGCGAAGCCGCCCAGCGTGGAGAGCTGCTCGCCGCCGCGGCCGACCTGGCAGGCGTTGAGCACGACCATCGGTCCTGAGCCGGCCGCCGCCCAGCGACCGTTCTCGCTGACGGTCGTCGCGCTGAGGTACTGCGGGACCACCGCGTTGCCGCGCTTGCGTCCCGCGAGCAGCACCTTCGCGTCGAAGATGTCGGTCGGGTCGGCCAGGCCGTGCCCGGCGAAGTGCAGCAGGTCGAAGTCACCGCGCCGGAGCAGGCTCCGCACGTCGGTCGGGGTCGCCCTGACGGGCGTCGCCCCGAGCCGGGCCGCGAGGAACTGCGCCTCGAGCCCGGTCTCGGCGAGGACGAACGCGGGGTCGAGATAGTCGGGGCAGAGCGAGCGGACGTGTCCCGCCCGGGCGCGCAACGTCTTGGGAGGGAAGCCGGTGAACTGCCAGCGGACCAAGCCGTGCTGGGCCAGGAAGCGCGGTGCCTTCTGCCGGGGCCCCACGGGCGGCTTGAGGTGGACGAGCTCCCACGGCATGTAGGGCTCGTCGGCGTGCACGAGCAGGTCGGCGAGGCGGTTGCGGTGCCGCCACAGCAGCGCCTGCATCTCCTGCGGGAAGAGCTGCTCGAAGAGGGAGGCGCCGAGGTCCTGGATCTCGGCGAGGAACGCCGAGGGGCGGTCGCCCAGCTCGAGCCACGCTGCCTCGACCCGGCGCAGGAGCGCGCGGACGAAGCCCGCCCGGTCGTGCAGTGGCGGGGATGCGAACCGCTGGATGGGGCCGCCCCTCTCGAGCCGGAGGGCGTACTCGTAGACCACCTCATTGCCTTGGGCGGTCTCGAAGATCTCGAGGCAGGGCAGGCCCTCGAGCTCCGGGGCGTCGAGGCCGAGCGGCGTCCGGGCTGTCACCGTGCTCGCAGCCATCAGTGCCGGGGCGACGGCCGCTGCCTCGGTCGCATGGGACGACAGGCGCAGGGTCCCGATCGGGACGCTGCCCTGGCGCACGACGACGGTGACCTCGACTGGGCCGGCGCGCCGGGCCCGGACCTGGAAGACGAGCTCGGACGTGCCACCACCCGCCGGCAGGGCGAAGACGTCCGTGTCAGCGCCCAGTACCTCGGCGTTGCGCTTGCCGACGACGCGCACCGTGAGCGGTCGCGTCTCGTCGACGGAGACGACAGCCTCGTCGTGCGCGGCCCCGAAGGCCGGCGCGATCGCCTTGCGTGAGAGCCGGACTCGCAGATCCACCTCTTCTTCCGGCGCCATCGCGACGGGCATCTCGGCGGCCAGGTGTGCCTCCACCGGCGAGGGGGCAGGCGCTACCGGGGCAGGCGCTGCCGGGGTCGGCGCTGCAGGCGCAGGTGCGGGCGGAAGCGCGCGTGCCCGAGCGGGGGCGAGGTCGCGCGACGGCGGCACGAGCAGATCGCCGAGGTCGAGGTCCGCCTCGGGCGGCGGCTCGACCATCTCCGGGGGCTCGGCCCCGACGGAAGGTGGTGCGGCCACCGCGAGCTCCGGCATGAGCCAGCGCTCGAGCTGCTCGACCACGCGGTCCTGCCCGAAGTAGTTGCTGTGGAAGACGACGTCGTTGGTGCCGAGCGCGAGCTCGTCCGCGACGAACCCACCGGCAGGCAGGCCGATCGCCGACATCGACGCGGTGTCGACGACGAGGTCGTTGTCCGCCTTGAACAGCCGGTCGACGAAGCCCTCCTTGAGCTTGACGACGAGCTCGCGGGGGAACTCCGGTGGGTTGTGGCTGTCGTCGAACAGTGAGACGTGGAAGTTGGACGAGACGACGAACCAGCTCGTGCCCGGGGCCGGTTGTCCGGGCTGTTCCTCGTTGATGTCCGTCACGAACGTCTTCCCGGGCATCATCGCGGCGAGACCCGGCACGCCACCGTCGTCCCCGGCGTAGGAGACCAGGTACTTGACGAAGGCGGCGATCCCCTGGACCACCCCACCGACGATGGCCGCGACGGGCGCCGCGCCGGGCAGGAGGGCGAGCCCCCGGGCTGCCGCTGACGCGAGGTTCGTGTAGAGGTCGAGGAGGTCCGACCAGCGCTCCGGGTCCGCGAGGTGGGTCCCGGCATTCGTCGCGGCCACGAAGACGATCCGGTCCACCCGGCCTGGCCACGTCGACTGAGGCAGCTCGTACTCGACGAGGCTGCGCGTCGTCAGCCCACCTCGGCTGTGCGTGATGATGTCGACGACGAGCTCCACCTCCGGGTGGTGCGCGCTGAGCCGGCGGAGCAGGTCCCGGGCGTTCTGCCGGGGGTCGAGGCTGAGGGTGACGTGGTCGAAACCGAGCACCGCGTCATACGTGTCGATGGCGCGGGCGAGGAAGGCGCGACCGGACTCGCTGACGGTGAGCGCACCGAAGCCGCCCGCGGTCGACGAGAAGGTGCCGTGGACGAAGAGGAGGACGCGGAGCGGCCGGTCGGTCGGCAGGTGCAGCTCGTCGAGGGTCTCGACGCGGCGCCAGTCGGCGATGTCGGGTGAGGTGAGGTGCAGCAGGCCCGGCTGGACGTGCCTCTCCATGAGCTCGATCGCCTTGCCGATGACGAACGGTGCGGCAAAGCGCAGGACGATCGCCTGGGCTGCGCCCTGGATGATGCTGCCGAGGAGGCCGCGCGTGCGCCGGCCGCCGCCGTCTGGGCGAAGCACCGACGGGACCGGTGCCGCAGGACGGACGTCGATCGCGAAGTGCCGGGTGCCCGGGCCGCGGTCGATCGACCGGCTCCGGCCCACCGGGGTCACGGGAAGGTGCCAGGAGTAGACGCCGTCCTGCTCGAAGAGCACGACCGCGTCCTGGTCGGCCGCGACGTCGACGTCGACGGACAGGGCCTGCGTGCGGCGAGTGTCCGGGGTGCCGGGCGACCGGCTCCGCAGCGGCGTCACGTCGATGCTCTGGACGTGCTCGAACCCGTTGTCGCCCAACGCGTCGAGCAGCGCGTCCTTGCTCACCTGCGACTCGTAGCCGGGCTCCCCCGGTAGGGAGCGTGCGCGGCCCGCCGGCCTCGCGCCATACGAGCTCGGGTGCTCGACGCGCACGGCCCCTCCGGCGAACGAGCTCACTGGCATCTCCGGCCTCCTCCGACGAGTCCGAGTCACCCCGACATCACGGTAGAGGCGCCGCATGCCCGCTTGATACCGATTCGCGGAACTCGCTCCGAAATTCGGTTGCCCCGGCGGCAGCCGTGCGGGGAGGCTGGCCCCGAGCCGCCGGCCAGACGGGCCGGAACCCACTCCGAGGAGGTCGACATGTCCATCACGGTCCAGGGCGTCACCGCCCACATCTCGACAACCTTGGAGTTCCCTTGTCACGCAACACCTTTGAATCGCACGACCTCTCCCTGACCTACGCGGTCGACACCGAGCCGGACGCCCCGCCTGAGGGCGAGCGCTGGTCTACCTGGGACGGCGCCTCTCATGGCCCGACGCCGCGGCCAGAGTGGGTCATCACGGACCTTGGCGCCGTCGAGTCCGACCTCGGCATCCTCAAGACGGGCAAGGAGGCGGACGTCCACCTCGTCCGGCGCTGGGTTCCCGGCCGGGACGACGACGGCCTCCTCATGGCGGCCAAGCGCTACCGCTCGAGTGACCACCGGCTCTTCCACCGGGACGCCGGCTACCTCGAGGGCCGCCGCGTCCGCAAGTCCCGCGAGATGCGGGCCATGCGGACGAGGACGTCGTTCGGCAAGCAGATGATCAGTGGGATGTGGGCGTTCACGGAGTTCGACACGCTCACCACCCTCTGGCGCGAGGGGCTGCCGGTGCCCTACCCGGTCCAGCACAGTGACGCGGAGATGCTGATGGAGTTCATCGGCGACCCCGACGGGACCGCTGCACCGCGTCTCGTGCAGACCCGGCCGCCCCTCGACCTGCTGGCCGACCTCTTCGAGCAGCTGCGGTCGGCCATGACGGCGCTCGCCGAGCTCGGCTGGGCGCACGGTGACCTCTCGCCGTACAACGTCCTGCTCGACCACGAGCGGCTCGTCATCATCGACTGGCCGCAGATCGTCGACGTCATCGGCAACCCGCACGGCTTCGAGTACCTGGAGCGCGACGCCCGCAACATGGCCGACTGGTTCACGAGGCGGGGCCTGGAAGTCGACGCGGCGGAGTTCTTCGGCGACCTGGCCGCGGCAGCCGCCGGCGCCTCCCGCTGGTAGCCCTTCGTCGAGTGAGCGCTCCGTCCCACCAGTGATGTCGCCGGCGTGGCCACAGTGACTAGGCGCTCACTCGACCGTTGAGCCGAGTGAGCGCTCCGTCCCACCGACTACGGTTCGGTGAGGAAGTCGGCGGCGTGGCCGAAGCTGCCCGAGTGGACGAACGCCTCGAGCGGGAGTCGTTCGCGCGGCAGGCGGGAGCGCTGCTGGACCCACCCGGGCAGCGACGCCTCCTCACCGTGGGTCGCCGGCAGCCCGAGCGCGATCCCCGTCGTCGCGGCCCAGTGCGGCGGCACCTCGAACGCCTCATTCGCCGCCCGGTGGTCGAAGCCGCCGAACTGGCGCACCTGCAGCCCCATCGACCGCGCCTGGACCGTGATGTGCGCGACCGCCTGGCCGAGGTCGAACATCGCGTAGTCGGAGTAGGCGATCTCGTGGTCGAAGTCGGTGGCGACCTGGTGGAGCGTGATGATGATGGCCGACGCGGCCGGTGCCCACGCCTGGTTCGCCGAGGACAGCACCTGGACGATCTTGCGGTGCGTCTCGTCGCCGCGGCGCCCGACGATGAACCCCCACGGCTGGGAGTTGCCCGCCGACGGAGCCCATCGGGCCGCCTCGAGGATCGCGCGGAGGTCGTCGGGGGGGATGACGTACTCCCGGTCGTAGACCATGACGCTCTCGCGCTGGCGCAGCAGGGGGGTCAGTGTGTCGGACGGCGCGTCAGAGGACGCCCCACGGGGTGCGAAGTCGGACATCAGTAGGCCCGGCCCACCACCGCGAGCACGCCGTCGGCGTCCTCACTCGGCGGGACGCTCCCGTCGGGCATCGTGAGGCACCGAACCGTGATGCCCGAGTCCGCGAGCTTCGACTCGCCCTCGACCCCGAGGACCGACCACGGGATCGTCGCCCAGCCGGCACGAGCGGCCTCCGCCGCCTCGTCGAGGCTCGCCGCCGCGACCGTGCGGGACTCGCGGAAGGCGAGGGCCGCGTCATACAGCGCCTGCTGGTCCTCGGCGAGCTGGGACGGCACGGCCTCGCGGACCTGGCGCAGCGGCATACTGCGCTTCGACCCGTCGAACCGGCGCACGAGGACGACCGAGCCCTCGGCGAGGTCACGGGGCCCCACCTCGACGCGAAGCGGGATCCCTTTGAGCTCCGCGTCGACGGCGCGCCGGCCGAAGGGCGTGTCGACGCGGTCGTCCAGCTCCGCGCGGACGCCGGCACCGAGGAGGTCGGCGACGAGCTCGCGGGCCGCCT
>NZ_JBQCCV010000223.1:0-6354 GCF_051961875.1 Intrasporangium sp.
CGGCGGGGACAACGGCATGCTCAGTCGACGGGGAGGGCCCTTGTGACCGGTGGGGTCGAGCGCTCACTCGACGAGAGCGGGACTGAGCGTTTGTGCGACAGGCGGGGTGAGCGGCATACGCCCGGTTTGTGGGGCTGTTGAGCGGTAGCCTCCGGGCATGAGCGAGCTGGGGGAGCGGCCGAGGTTCGAGCACGAGTCCGAGCGCCTCGTGTGGGAGCGCCTCGAGGGCACGATCTCATCGGATACGCGCCTTATCGCCAACTTGCGCCTGACCAGCAAGAAGAAGGACCACGAGCTCGACATCATCGTGCTCATGCCGGAGGTCGGCATCGTCGTGCTCGAGGTCAAGGGCGGCAGCGTCTCCGTCGACGAGCAGGGCCGCTGGTGGACGAGTAGCGAGAAGCGGAGGAGCCGCAGCCGGATCCACCCGGTCGACCAGGCCCGTGACGGGAAGTACGCGCTGAGGGAGTACGTCGAGCGCGACGAGCGCTGGAGTGACTCGTCACGGAGGCGGGTGCGCTGGGGCCACATGGTGGTGCTGCCCTTCACGGACCTCGACGACGACTTCGCCACCACGGACTGCCCGCGCTGGGCGATCAGCGGCAGGGGTGACCTCGGGAACCTCCTGGAGCGCATCAGGGACGTTGTCCTCGAACAGGAAACCGACAACCGAGTGCCGACCGAGGACGATATCGAGCTCATCGGCGAGATCCTCACCGGGCGGCACCTGCCGACCCGCGCCGTCACCGAGGAGGCGGACGAGCGCGAGGCGGTCGCCGACCGGCTCACACAGGAGCAGGCCACCCTGCTCAACGCCGCCCGTCTCATCCACCGGCTCGAGGTCCGCGGCGGCGCCGGCTCCGGCAAGACCATCCTCGCCCTGACCCAGGCCAAGGAGCTGACGCGCGGGAGGGGGAAGCGCAAGCCTCAACGGGTTGCACTGCTGTGCTACTCGATCGGGCTGAGCGAGTACTTCAAGCGGCAGCTGGCCGGGGTGCCGCGCAAGGAACGGCCCGCATTCGTGGGGTGCTTCGAGGACCTCGCGAGGGAGTGGGGGATCACCGAGTTCCCGGAGCGCAACGACACCGAATTCTGGGAGCACGGTCTCGCGGCGCGGATGTCCCAGCTGGCCGCGGCGCTTCCCGAGGGCCGGCGCTTCGACTCGATCATCGTCGACGAGGCGCAGGACTTTGCCGACGACTGGTGGCTGTCCCTGATGCGGGCGCTCAAGGACGAGGAGACCGGTGGGCTCTACGTCTACTCCGATGAGAACCAGCGGGTGTTCAGCCGCTTCGGCAAGCCGCCGGTGCCGCTCGTGCCGCTCGTGCTCGACCACAACCTGCGCAACACTCGGCAGATCGCGACGGCGTTCGGGCCGCTGACCCCCATGCGGATGAGCCTCCGCGGCGGCGACGGCGCAGAGGTCGAGTTCGTGCCCTGTGACACCGACGATGCCCTGAGCGTCGCCGACGACCAGGTCGACCGCCTCCTCGACCAGGGGTGGGAGCCGAGCGACGTCGCGTTGCTGACCCTCGGGTCACGCCATCCGATCCAGAAGGAGCGGTGGGCCGCCGAGGGGCAGGCCGGGTACTGGCGTTCCTTCTGGGAGAACGACGACGTCTTCTACGGCCACGTCCTCGGCTGCAAGGGTCTGGAACGGCGGGCCGTCGTCCTGTGCGCCAACGCCAAGCCGGACCTCGAGCGGGCCACCGAGATGCTCTATGTCGGGATGTCGCGGGCGACCGACCGGCTCGTCATCGTCGGCGATCCCATGCTGATCCGCGCCATCGGGGGCGACCAGGTGGCTGCCCGGATCGGACTCAGCTGACCTCGGCGCCTCCTGCGCCGCCGCAGGTGCACCAGCCCTCACTCGTCCGGGGGGCCCTCCTCTTCCTGCGACTCGAGGACGTCGGCATCTGAGTTCTCGGGCTGCTCACCAGCAGGTCCCGAATCGTCCTCGAGGGGTGCCTCGGGCTCGGTCTGGCTCTCGGGTCGGTCGTCACTCATGGCCCGTCCCTACCCCCGGCCATCGGGTTCAACCAGACCTCGGGTGAGGCTGCCGCTGATGCGAGATGATGAGAGGGAAGCTTCGGCTCCGGGCCATGCCGCCCCGCCACATGAGGAGGTCGGGAGGATGAGTGAGCCCTTCGCGGACGAGGTCCGCGGGATCGTCGTCGGTTGGGACGCGTCGCACGGCGCCAGGATCGCCCTGGACTGGGCAACCGAGTCGGCGCTGCGCCAGGGCCTGCACCTGACGGTGCTGCACTGCCTCGACCTCTACTGGAGCCCCGGCCTGTCGGCCGTGGACCCGACCGGACGGTATGCCGCCGTCAGCGCGGCCGCGCAGTCCGTGGCGCCACAGCCCCTGACCCCGGAGACCGTGCCTCCCGAGGCCGTCACGCCGGCAACACCGACCTCGGAGACCGAGGCTGCCGAGTCGGGAGCCGAGTCGGGCGCCACGGAGCCGGGGGCCGCGGCATCGGAAGCCATAAAGCCAGGGGACCGCGCCCCCGCCCAGCAGGGCAACAGCGTGCTGCTGGAGGGCGTCGAGCGCGCGACAGCCGTCCTCGGCGAGGGCCGGGTGAGCGGCATACCCGTCTACGGCACCCCAGCGGGCCAGCTCGTGGAGGCGTCGAGACAGGCGGACTACGTCGTGACGGGGAGCCGCGGACGCGGACGCCTCCTGTCCGGGCTGCTGGGATCCACCTCGTATGCCGTGACCGCGCACGCACACTGCCCGGCCGTCGTGGTGCGCACCGCCACCGAGGATGGCCACAACCCGCCACACCCTGGTCCGGGATGCAGCGTCGTCGTGGGGATCGACGCCTCGCCGCACTCGGCACGGGCCCTCGCGCAGGCCGCCGACATCGCGGCACGCACCGACGCGCCGCTGCACGTCGTCGCCGTCGCGGAGGCGGGCACCGTCCTGCCGCAGGCGTACTCCGACCCTCGGACGAAGGGGCGCCACGACCGCGAGGCGCGAAGCCATGCGCGCGAATCGCTACTGGAGGCCAAGGCGATCCTCGGCGTGACCCAGCCGGAGCTGTCTATCGAGTACGAGGTGCTGTCGGGCACGCCGGGACACGCCCTCGCCGACCTCGGTTTCGATGCGGGGCTCATCGTCGTGGGATCCCGTGGTCGGGGCGGGTTCACCGGCCTGCTCCTCGGGTCGGTGAGCCACACCGTCATCCACGAGGCGCTCTGCCCGGTCATGGTGGTCCACTGACCGCCGCGGCGGAGCGAGCTGCGCTCCGGTGAGCGCTTGCCGCCAGCGGGTACGGGCCTAGCACCTCTGGCGCGACAGGAGCGATGATCCATGGCGCGAACCCCGACCGTCGTCGGCATCAACCGGACCCAGGACGGCTCCATCGCCGTCGCGACACCCCGCTCCGTGCACACCCTCCAGAAGGAGCGGGTCAGCCGCCGCAAGCACCACTGGGGACGCCTCGGCGACCTGCCGCGGCTCTACCTCGATTGCTTCCCCGAGCTGCAGGGACCGGTCGACCTCGTCGTCGAGGGGTGGTCGTCGGACAGCGAGGTCGAGCACGCCGACGACTACCACGACGAGCTCCGCGCCTGCCTCGACCTGACCGAGGACGCACGGATCGTCGCGGTCTCCCACCACCTGTCCCATCTCTACAGCGCGTTCCCGCCCTCGCCCTTCGACGCGGCGGCGGGCATGGTGATCGACGCCCAGGGCAGCCGGGTCCGTGACCTCACCGAGCCGGAGCCCACGCCGGTCTCGCTCGCGTCGGGGACACCCGGTGACCTGCTCGAGGTCGGCACCTTCTACCGCTGTCGCGGAGAGCCGGGCCGCCCACCCGTCGAGGTGCTCGCCAAGCAGCTCTGGGACGGTGACTGGGCCCGACCGGTCGGCCTCGGCTGCTTCTACTCGCTGCTGACGAAGATGCTCTGGCCGGAGGGCGAGGGCAACGAAGGCAAGGTCATGGGCCTGGCCCCGTTCGGTGACCCGTCCAGGAACGCGCTGCCCGCGCTCGACGTGCGCGGCCACGAGGTCTTCATCCCGGAGGAGTGGCTCAAGGCGTTCGACGAGAAGGACCGCTACGGCTACTTCATCGACGGATCGGGCGAGTTCCAGGACTGCGCCGACCTCGCCGCCGCCGGGCAGCTCGCCTTCGAGGAGGCGATCCTCGCCGTGACGTCCTGGCTCCACGAGACCAGCGGCATGGATGACCTCGTCTTCGCCGGGGGTATCGCGCTCAACTGCTCCGCCAACGGTCGGATCCTGCGCGAGTCGGCATTCAGCGACGTCTTCATCCCGCCTAGCCCCCACGACGGCGGCACTGCCGTGGGCGCCGCGCTCTACGGGCTCATCGAGTGTCTCGGTCAGGAGAGCGAGTTTCGTTGGCACCATGACTTCCTCGGCCCTGAGCGTGACGCCTCCGAGGTCCGCGCGGCGGTGGTGGCGCTGGGCGCCGACGTCTCGGTCATCGAACTGGCTGATGACGACGAGCTCGTCGGGGCCATCGTGGACCAGCTCCTCGAGGGGTACGTCGTCGCGGTGCACGACGGGCCTAGCGAGTCGGGCCCCCGCGCCCTCGGCCATCGCACGATCCTCGGGGACCCACGGCGCGCCGCCATGCAGGACTACATCAACTTCGAGGTCAAGGGGCGGGAGTGGTTCCGGCCGCTCGCCCCGCTCGTCCTTGCGGACCACGCCGACGAGATCTTCGACGTCGACCGGCCCGCACCCTTCATGCAGTACGCCGCGGACGTGCGGCCTGAGCACCGAGCGACCTATCCCGGCATCACCCACGTCGACGGGACCGCTCGGCTCCAGACCGTGGAGCGGGAGAACACGCCGTTCCTGCACCGACTCCTCACCGCGTGGTACGACCGCACCGGTTGCCCCGTCCTGATCAACACTTCGCTCAACGGCCCCGGTGACCCGCTCACGGAGACGCCGGCCCAGTCGCTCGCCACACTGCGCTCGACGGGGATGCACGCGCTCGCGATGCCGCCCTTCCTCGTCACGAAGCACCGCCTGCCACCGGTCCCGGACGAGAGCTGGGACCGGCCAGACGTGCCAGCACGTTCCGCGTGATCTGCTCGACCTCGGGGGAGTGACCCGAGGCAAGCACGCGCGGCCAGTCCGTCGTCCCCGCCGTGAAGACCGTGCCACCCTCGGTGAAGACGCCCATGGTGGCAGCGGCGTTGCCCAGGCCCCACCCGCTCGGCCGGGCATCCCCGACCGCGAGGATCTCGAACGAGGCCGGCGTGCCGTCCGCTCCGGTCGGGCGCACGGGCCGCCCCGCCTCGAGGTCCTCCCGGTCGAAGTCAGCGCCGTCGCACTCGTAGCCGACGATGTACTCGTCGGCGCCGGCACCGAAGAGGTCCCCGTCCCTCAGACCGCTTCCCGCGTAGACCCAGTGCTCACTCTGCTGGACGCGGTAGCCCACCGGCACGGGATGCTCGGCGCCGTCGCGCTCGCCGCCGTTGCGGAAGCTGACCCCGGTCATGAGGTTCTCCGGGCGACCCGGCACCTCCCACCACCAGCCCTCACGAGAGAACGCAGTCGGTCCGGTGAAGACGATCGGCCACCACGCGACGTTGCCGCCGAAGAACGCCACGTTGCCCCCGTCATGCGTGAATCGCTCGACGGCGTCGCGCATCTCGGCGCTCCAGTACTCGTCGTGTCCGGCGCTGAGCAGAAGCCGGTGCCCGTCGAGCAGGTCGCGGCCCAGGGTGTGCAGGTCGAAATCCGTGCAGAACTCGAGCTCGTGACCCTCGTGCTCGAGCCAGTCGACCATCTTCGCGTCCCAGTGCACGTAGGTCTGCCGCAGCGTCTCGTCGAAGGGGTCCAGGTCGAAGGTGTCATACGGCGTGCCGCCGGTGCCGCCGCCCGGCCGGTGCACGCTGACGGCCGTCGGGAACGCGATCGGTACGTGCTCCGGCGGCGGCATGTTGTAGAGGCACCACTGCCCCCGCCCCGACGCCGGGTCGTACGGCTCCGGCACGACGAGGTTGTAGGCGTGGTACGTGAAGAGGGGCAGCTTGTAGAGGGTCGGCGCGGGAGGCGCTCCCTCACGAGGTCGGAGCACGAAAAGCGCTCTGCCGCAACGGGCGTCGACGGGATCGTCAACCCGGCGCCCACCGGCCGCGGCCCCAGCCTCGACGAGGTCGGCCACGTAGACCCCTGGGGGCCAGTCGCCCGGGATCGGGAGCTCATAGGCCGGCCAAGCGGGCCGGACAAGCCCATCGAGTCCCGCGTTCGTCTCCCCCCAGTCCTGGAACGGAAGATGCAGGCCCGCCTCCACACCGACGACCCACTCCGTCCTCCCCGCGACGGCGCGGTCCCCAGTCACCCGGTGGAGGCGGGCCCGCCAGCGCTCG
>NZ_JBQCCV010000224.1:0-5298 GCF_051961875.1 Intrasporangium sp.
TCGGCCTCCGTGGCGAGCGGCACGGTCAAGGTCGACCTCGGTGCCGCCGGCGCAGCCAACCGGCTGAGCGTGCCGGCGACGGGCCTCGTGCCCGGTGACTCGGTGCAGCGTGCGGTCACGCTGAGCAACTCCGGCACCCAGGACCTGAGCGGTGTCGCCCTGACGACCGTCGCGTCGACCACGAGCAAGCTCGACACCGACACGACAAACGGCCTGCAAGTCGCCATCGACTCCTGCTCGGTGCCGTGGACCGAGGCGGGCACCGCTCCGGCCTACAGCTACACGTGCTCGGGCACGACCAAGTCGGTTCTCGCCGCGCGCCCGATCATCGGGGCGAACCTCCCGCTGACCAGCCTCGGCTCGACCGGTGCCGGCAAGGCGGACAACCTGCGTGTGTCGGTGACCTTCCCGACCGCGGCGGACAACTCGTTCCAGGGCCTCAGCAGTGTCGTGGGCTTCACCTTCACCGGCACCCAGCGGGTCGCCACCAACCAGTGACGGCTGGCGCCGCCACCAACTGACACGCCACCACCGACGAGGAAGGACCGACGTGGCTCTCGCGACACACCCGCTGCCGGGGCGGCACGCCGCCCCAGCCCGGGCACGCCTTGGGCGCCCGGCCCGCTCCACGGCATACGGTATGGCGCTGAGCCGGCTCGTGCGGGGAACGGCCACGCTGGCCCTCGCCATCGGAGGGCTGGCATTCCTCGGGCTGGCGGTCGGGCCGCACGTGCTCGGCTATCGGACGGTCACGATGCTGACGGGCAGCATGTCGCCCACGATCAACCCGGGTGACGTCGTGATCGCGATGCCGAAGCCGGCGAACGAGGTCGCAGTGGGGGACGTGCTGACGTATGAGATCCCGGTCCAGGACCGGCGCGTCGAGACGCACCGGGTCGTCAAGGTGAGCAAGAACCCGGCGCGTCAGACGGTCATCGTCACCAAGGGCGACGCAAACGACGGCGTCGACCCCTGGACCGCGACCATCGAGGATCAAACGGTCTGGGAGACAAAGGCGGTCGTGCCCTGGGTGGGCTCGGCGATCAGGGCGCTGCGGGACCCGACGGTGCACGCGGTCCTGCTGTGGGGAGCGGCCGGGGGGCTGGTCCTCGTGGGCCTGTGGCAGATCTGGACGCCGGGAAGGCATGAGGACGATGGGGCGCGAGGCTGACCGCGGGGCCATCGACCCCGCCGTCCTGGATCGGCTCGCCGGAGAGCTGGGGGACAGCGGTGTGGCGCAGCGGATCGCGGGGATCTATCTGGAACTGCTCGAGGAGCGAGTGGGCCGGCTGTGCTCCGCCTGGGTCGAGGGGGACGCCGAGAAGGCACTCGAGACGGCGCTGACGCTCAAGGTGACGTCGGCGACGATCGGGGCGGTCGCGGTGTCGGGATGTGCGGAGAGGGTGGAACGGTCGCTGCGCGACGGGGGGTCGCGCGCGATCGGGGGGCGCCTGCAGGCGCTCCGGCAAGCGGCGGCGGAAACGCTCGCCACCGGGTTCGGCGCGGGGGCGCCGACGCCAGGGGGACGGCCGAGAGGCCGACGGTAAGGGGGGAGCTGACCGGCCGGGTCGGGGGGACTCGGTGGTCAGCAATGGGAGGGGTGTGGCGAGGGAGGGCGCCACACCCCTTCTGAATCAAGCCGCTTTGGGCTGGCACATATGCGACAAGTTCGACAGAACGGGCCATTTCGGTCACAAGACTCCATGAATTCGACTGGCGCTCAAGGCGTTTCGCCAAGGTATTCCTGTCGATCGCAGATAGACTTTGCGGTGGGGAAAGTTCAACAAGGGGTGGATTGATGAACAACAAATCGGGATGGTTCTATGTCGGCGAGGGCTTGCTGCGCTATCGCGACGAAGGCGGCTGGACGGAGCACTTCCTCGAGGCCGAGTCGGTGAGAGGATTCGACGGCCCGCCGCCGCCACCGGGAGTCAGCCGCGAGACGAAGTTCAATGCGGTCGGGGCGGCCACTTCCCTCGAAAGGGGGAGCGGGGTCGGCGTGCTGGCCCGTACACGCCGACTTGCTCGACGGGGCCGGCAGCGGGGTCGCTGACGGGCTCCCCCAAGGTGGCTCCATGCGACCGCCTCCTGGGGGTCGCATGGAGCGGGGCGCCACGCCCTGTCAGCAGGTCCGCTGGACGTCGAGTTGGGCCGGGTCTTCCATCCGGTAACCCACGCCGCGGACAGTGCGGATGAAGGGCATGGGGGCCGCGGGCGTGGCGGCCCGGCCCAGTTTGCGGCGGAGGTTGCCGACATGGACCTCGACGAGGTGCTCGTCCTCGGTCCAGCCCTCGCCCCAGATGGTCCTCAGCAGGACGTCCCGTCCCCAGACGCGACGGGGCTTGTCGATCCTGGTCGCGAGCAGGTCGAACTCGGTCCGCGTCAGCTCGACCTCCTGCCCGTCGATCGCGGCGATCCGGCTGTCTGTGTCGACGCTGATGCGCCCGAGGGTGACGAGCGACTCATCCGGGGCCTCGGCTGGCTCGGGGGCCTGGGCGGCTGTGGGGCTCACGCCCGCGGTCGGCCGGTCGGGGGTCGAGCCGTTGGACTGTCGGGGCCGGCGGAACATCGCGTTGACCCGGGCGTGCAGCTCGCGGGGGCTGAACGGCTTCGTGAGGTAGTCGTCGGCACCGGTCTCGAGGCCGATGAGCCGGTCGATCTCGTCGACCCGGGCACTGATCATGACGATGTAGGCGTCGGACTCCTGCCGGATGCGGCGGCACACCTCGACGCCGTCGAGGTCCGGGAGGCCGAGGTCGAGGGTGACGAGGTCGGGCGTCTGCTGCCTGACGATCTCCAGGGCGGTGTGCCCAGAAGATGTCGAATGAACCGCGAAGCCTTGCATGGCAAGCGAGTGCGTGAGCAGTTCGCGGATATCGGCGTCATCCTCCACGACGAGCGCCACCCGTTGGGCGGTGTCCATGACCGCAAGTCTCCCAGAACGGGACATATCAGGCAGGGAAACGAGGCAGGGATCGGCGTGAGCTGGGTCGCCGTCTTGTTGAAATCTTGCGGATCTCTGCGGGTGGGCTTGAGGTCCGACCTGCAGGATGTGAGTCAAGGAGGAGAGCCGGTGGGGAGAAGGGTGTCGCGCCAGGTGGGGCGCAGGCTGCGGCGAGCGGGGGTGCTCGCCGCAGCCATTGTGCTGGTCCCCACCGCGGCCATGGCGGCGTTCCAGTCGTCCGCCGGCAGCCCCTTTGCCGCCGCGACGGCTACCGTGGACACCCCGGCAGACGTCTCGTTCAGCTCGACCTGCGCGAGCGGGCAGACGGCCGGCACGGTTCGGATCAAGACTTTCAGCCAGGTCGCCCTGGCGGACGGCTACCTGTTGCAGGTGAGCCAGGCCGGCCAGGTCGTCGCCAGCCAGCGCGTCTCCGGGTCGTCGCCGGTCAACCTGACCTTCACCCGCGGCGGCACCTTCGACCTGTCCGTCGCTGCGACGCTCAAGTCCTGGACCGGCGTGCCCCTCACGCGCTCCTTCACCTGCTGATTGCGGCCTCCGAGCACACAAAGCGTTGAAACGGCCCAATCGGGCCCGGGGTCGCATGATCTGGCGCGTGGCAAATGCGCGCGAAAGGCGGCGCCCGGACTTCTGAGGTAGTGAGACCGTGACCAGGGAGCATGACACGCGCCGCAGTCTGGGTTTGCTCGCCTGGCGGCACGCATTGACAGCAGCCGTACCTCGCGTTGCGACCCCGAAACGTTCCCGTGGCAGGTTCAGGCGCGAGTCTTTTGCGCACAGCTCCCGCGCTGCATGGTTGGCGCTTCTCATATTTCTCGCCTCTCGGGCCGTATCGGCGATCTTTGTGCTGGTAGCCGAAGGGCAGCAACCCGACCTCAGCGCAGATCCAGGGTGGCACGTCGAAGGTGACGACTTGTCACACCCTGGCTACTGGGAGGTTCTTACCAATTGGGACGGTCAGTGGTACAAGTCGATCGCGCTGCACGGATACCCAACGGACCGGCAGGCATTTGGACCCAACACCCCCCAAAACGAGACGGCCTTCTATCCGCTGTATCCGTTGGCGGTGCGCGCCTTGATGCAACTAAGCGGGTTGCGGTTCGAGATCGTCGCTCCATGCCTCAGCCTCGCTGCCAGCGCGTTTGCGATCGTGCTGCTGTTCCGATGGCTTGAGAAAACGCGCGGTCTGCAGGTCGCCCTGGGTACGGTCGCCGTGCTGGCTGCGTTTCCAACGTCACCAGTCTTTCAGATGGCCTACACGGAAGGCTTGGCGATGGTCTTCCTAATTGCCGCCCTCCGTGCAGCTGTAGAACGCCGCTACCCAGCGCTTTTTGTCGCCAGTGCGCTACTTGCATTCACGAGACCCATTGCCCTTCCTCTCGGTGCATTTGTCCTCCTTTTGGCCCTCAGGTCGTATCGACGCGCAAGGGACAGTGGTAGGGCGGTAGATCGCACGCCCTGGATCGCCGGCGCTGCGGTGGCGGGATCTGCCCTGCTCTGGCCCCTCTGCGTGTGGTCATTCACAGGGATCCCCGATGCCTACTTCCGTACCGCAGGCGCGTGGGTTGCGGCAGGAGGGCTCCGGGGCGGATGGATCGCTGGCCTATGGTCGCTCGAGATGCCCGTCTTGGCCGTCTCGATGGCGCTCCTGCTCGGCTCTCTCCTTGCGCTGCGTCTGCGGCGGGGCATCTGGACCGGCCCAGAGGACCGACTGGGCGTCTGGGCGGCCCTCTACATGATCTACATCCTGTTCAGCACCTCTGTGAATACCAGCATCTTCCGCTACGCACTGCTGACCTTCGTGCCGCTCGCATCCCTAGTCCAGTGGGCGTGCCGAGCCAAATCCGCAAGATCTGTCGCCGCGAGGTGGGCGCCCATAGTCCTCGTGGAACTGCTCATCCAGTTCGTATGGGTGCACCAGGTGTTGGTGGTCCATGTAAGTCCCTCTGTCAGCTGGCCGGCCTGATTACGCTCGAACATCGGTCGACTGCAAAGTCATGTCAGGAACTCCTTCATTTGCTGACAGCACAGCACGTTCGGGCACCAAGGAAAAGATCGTCTGCACGGGGCGATGAGCCGTGCGAGTCGTATGTCCGAACCTGCGTCAGGGGGAGGCGTGGGGCCGGGATGGGCTACCCGCCCGTTCCGCCTTGTCGAGCCTAGGCGAGTCCCGGAGGACGGGCTTCTCGAACAGCCAGAAGCTCAGGGGTACGACGAGTGCGATGAGGGAGAGGGCAATGAGGCCCTTCATGGGCCGGTTGTCACCCGGCACACTGATCCAGACGAGCCACATGATCGGAACATGCCAGAGGTACAGGCTGTATGCGCGTAAACCG
>NZ_JBQCCV010000225.1:0-6831 GCF_051961875.1 Intrasporangium sp.
CTGCACAGCCCGAAGGACCTCGCCGACACGTTCGCCGACGTCATGCCGGAGGACCTGCTGAAGTTCGGCCTCATCCCCGAGTTCATCGGCCGCCTCCCCGTCCTGACGACGCTCGCGCCGCTCGACCGGCAGGCCCTCGTCAGCATCCTCACGACGCCGCGCAACGCGCTCGTGAAGCAGTACCAGAAGATGTTCGAGATCGACGGCGTCGAGCTCGAGTTCACCGAGGACGCCCTCGAGGCGGTTGCCGACCAGGCGCTGCTGCGCGGCACGGGCGCCCGTGGCCTGCGGGCGATCATGGAGGAGGTCCTCCTGCCCGTCATGTTCGACGTGCCGAGCGATGACGAGATCGCCCGGGTGGTCGTCAGCCGCGAGGTCGTGCTCGACAACGTCCTGCCGACCATCGTTCGGCGGGAGCCGGAGCCGCGGAAGCGCCAGCGCAAGGAATCCGCCTGAGCCAAGCCGTGAGGACACGAGCGAGGAACGAGCGAGGCCCGGAGCGGCGATTCGGTTCAGGCGGCAAAAGGATCGGCTGAGGTGAGCCCGTTCCGGCTCGGCGTGGGTGACGCCGCGCCCGTGCAGCAGTCGGCGACGACCTGCGGCTCGGCCTGCCTAACGGTAGCCCGGATGCTCGCCAACCCATCCTTCGCCGACTGGATCGTCCACGGCGACCTCGGGCAGACGTCCACGGCGAACGAGCGGTTCGCGGCATACGAGCAGGTCGTCGCGGGCCGGACGAACGGCGTCATCGGGCCCGGCGGACGGCTCCAGCCGCCGTGGCCGCGGGCTCTCGGCACGCCGCCCTGGGGAGCGCGCCACGAGATCGAGTTCGGCGCAAGCCGGCCGGGCACCCGCTATGCCGTCGGCTGGGTGCGGCTGAGCGGCATACCGGCCCTCGGGCAGGCGTACGACGACCTTCACCGACGGCTCGACGAGGGTAGGCCGGCGCTGCTCTACATCGGCAACGCGTGGCTGCCCCGCCACGTCGTCCTCGCGATGCCGGGCGCCACATGCATCGACGTCTACGAGCCCTCCACCGGTCGCGTCGTCGGCCTGCCGCGTCAGACTTTTGTCACGCGCCGGGTCGCGCTCGCAGGCTGGGACGTCCCGTGGTGCATCGTGGGGCCGCGGTGAGCCTCAGCGGGGCGGCTCGGGTGGGTTGGTCCGCAGGGCCCAGACGCCCGCGGCCAGTCCGACGAGCCCGATGACGTATGCCGCTGAGCTGAGCCCTCCCGCGCGGCCGAGCAGGAGCGCGGCGAGCACCGCGACGACCGCTGCCGCACAGAGCGCGACGGTCATCCACTGCAGCCACCGTCGCGCCGTGGCGGGACCCACGAGTGCCCACGGGGGAGCCGAGTCGGCGAGCGCGGTGGCGGCATGCGAGAGGGTGACGCCGGCCGCGGCAAGCAGCGACCACCACGAGAAGCCGCCTGCCGGGGTCAGGTTGATCCAGACGACCAGGAGCAGCGCCCAGAGGATGAGGGCGGCCGCGGAGTTCGACAGCGACCAGGTGAGCAGGGGCACGGCGAGGAGCAGCCACCATCCGGTATCCATGCCGCCGGTCGCGCGCGCGAGCGCGACGAGGTAGAGCGCCACGCCGAGCGTCGCGACTGCTGCCAGCAGCACGTGGTGCAGGGACCAGTCGGACCCCGCCCCGAACCGGACGAACCGTTGGGACCGGCCCCGGGTTCGCGTGCCTGACGCGTCCTGGACGCTCATCGGCGCACCATCCTCGGAGCCGAGGCGCGGTGGGCGATGTCGCGCAGGACGTGGTCGAGGGAGCCCGGACCGCGCCACGGGACCACGGGCACCCCGCGGCTCACGATGGCTGCCACCTGCGCCTCCCGGGACAGGAGCCGGATCCGCCAGGCGAGCGCCTGGTACGGGTCGTCCGGGCTGGCGGTGAGGTGCTCGGGGAACGTGTCGATCACCACGGTGCTGATCCCCCGGCTCGCGAGCGTCGTCGTCAGCTCGATCATGGCCGGCTCGATGAGCGGGCTCAGCACGAGGACGAGCCCGAGCGGGTCGAGCCCCCGGATCGCCCGCCGCCCGTCGTCGCGGCGCTCGGACGCCGGCTCGATGCGCGCCAGCGTCTCGAGGACCCGGCGCAGGTGGTGCGTGCCGGACCCGACACCGAGCGGCGGGATGTCCGCTGCGCCGACGGTGCGCAGGGTGAGCCGGTCGCCGGCGCGGAGGAAGTGGTCGGCCAGCGCTCCCGAGGCGCGGACGGTGACGTCCAGGCTGGTCGGCCGCCCGTCGACGCCCTCGCGTGGGCCGAGGTCGCTGAAGGCGTCGACGAGCAGGACGACGTGCGCGTCCTCGTCGGCGAACGTCGAGGTGACGTGGAGACGGCCGGTCCGCATCGAGACCGGCCAGTGGATCCGGCGCAGCCGGTCGCCCGGCTGGAACTCGCGGATCGTGTGGAACTCGCTGCCGGACCCGGGACGTGCGGACCGGTTGACGCCGACGATGCCGCGTGGGTGCGGCGTCGGAGCGGCCGAGTCGAAGACGGCCGGGACGGGGAGCGTCGTGGTCGTGAGGTCGGGGAGGTCGACCGGGCCGCATCGGAAGGCGCCCCACGGGCTGGTCAGCGTCACGCTCACCGTGCCGAGCGGCCGCACGCCCCAGCGCGTGGAACGCACGCCCATCGTGGTGACGGGTGCCTCGATCGGTGTCACGCCCGCAGGTGGGTTGCGTTCGGCCCACTGCGTGTCAGCGAGGAGCAGGACCCCGTTGCCCTCCGGAGGGAGGGGGGCGACTCGCACGACAAGTGCCGTGCTCTCACCCTCCCGCAGGGTCGACTGGCCGAGCTGGGCGCTCGCGGTCGCCTCCCTGCGCGGTCGGGTCAGCTGCCCCCAGATCGCGGCGACGACGAAGGGGACCCCGATGACGAGCAGGTCCGGCCGCCGGAGGGCTGCCCCGAGGGCGAGGGCGCCGCCGCCGAGGAGGACCGCGCGCACGTGGGCAGCCGTGGGCGCCCACTCGCCGAGGGACCGGCTGACGGTGGCCCGGCGCCCGGCGGTGGTGAGCCCGGCGGGCGATCCGTGACCGGCGTCAGCGGGCATCCCGGCCGGCTCCCGGCTGGGCGGCGTCGCCAACCCGGCTCGTCGTCACGTGCTGCTCGCGGGCAGACGGCGCGGGGACGGTGTGCAGGATCGAGCTGACCACCGCGCCTGCGCTGACGTTGCTCATCCAGAGCTCGGGCTTGACGGTGATCCTGTGCGCCAGCACGGCCGGGGCCACGGCCTTGACGTCCTCGGGCGTCACATAGTCGCGCCCGCCGATGACCGCGAACGCCCGCGAGCAGAGCAACAGCCCGAGCGCGCCCCGGGGGGACGCGCCCATGAGCACGTCTCCATGGGTCCGCGTCGCGGCAGCCAGGGCGACGCAGTAGCGACCGACCGACTCCTCGACGTCCGTCGCCTCGACCGCGGCCTGCATCTCGAGCAGCTGCTCGCCCGTCACCACCTGGCGCAGCGTCTGGTCCTCCTGGCGGCGGGCGAGGCGGGCAGCGAGGATCTGCCACTCCTCGTCGAGGGACGGGTAGCCGAACGACACGCGCATGAGGAAGCGGTCGAGCTGCGCCTCGGGCAGCGGATAGGTGCCCTCGTACTCCACCGGGTTCGCCGTCGCGAGCACGTGGAAGGGCCGGGGGAGCGGGAAGGTCCGGCCCTCGACCGTCACCTGGTGCTCCTGCATCGCCTCAAGCAGCGCCGCCTGGGTCTTCGGCGGCGTCCGGTTGATCTCGTCGGCGAGGAGCAGCCCGGTGAAGAGCGGCCCGGCCCGGAACTCGAACTCGCGGGTGCGCTGGTCGAACACGAACGAACCGGTGAGGTCGCCGGGCAGCAGGTCGGGCGTGAACTGCGCGCGCCGGAACTCCAGCCCCAGCGTCTGCGCGAAGCTGCGGGCCGTCAGCGTCTTGCCGAGACCGGGGAAGTCCTCCATGAGCACGTGCCCACCGGCGAGGACGCCGGCCAGCACGAGCCGGAGGCTGTCCCGCTTGCCGACGACGGCCCGCTCGACCTCGGTGAGGATCGCCGAGCTCAGCGCGCTGACATCCTGAATCTGCATTGGTCACCACTTCTCGATGCGTTCTAGGACTGCGTTCATCTTCTCGGGTTGGTACAGGTCCGGATCCGGCACGCTCATGATGAAGTCCCACAGGCCGGGCGGCATGACGCCCTGCGACCACTTCGGCTCCTCCTCGAGGACGAGGCCGTGCTTGGCATGGAGCCGTTCCCGGATGATCGTCGTGAGCTGGCCGTGGAGATCGTCCACGAGGCTCTCGCGGCCCTCGCCCCGCTCGTTGGCCGCCTGGAGCCGGGTCGCGAGGTTGGTGACCCGGAAGTCCTGCCCCCGGTGGGATCGCGACCGGTAGAAGTCGCTCACCGGCCAGTGGGTCACGGCGTTCGAGGTGGCGTGATCGACGAGGTACCAGACGAGCATTGCGAGGGCGACGACGAGCGCGGCCAGCTGCGGCACGCTCGCGTCCTGGCCGAGCACCGCGCCGAACGCGACGAACATGAGCCAGACGCCGGCCGCCCAGGCGGTGCGCCGGTGCCATGGCCGCGTCGTCCGCACGAGCTCTCGTATGCCGCCGGGTCCGGTCACGTCGTCGGCGCCCCCGTCGCCTCGGTCGCCACCCGTCTCAGGTCCTCGTGGAGGGTGGTGAGGTCGCGCATGGCCCGACGCCGGTGCTCCTCGGTGAGGGCGTGCCTGGAGAACCGCGCCTCTCGGTAGAGCGTGGCAAGGTCGGCGAGGCTGCGCGGGTCGATGTCCCAGCTGTGCAGGACGCGCGTGGTGTACTCGGTCGAGGTCTCGGCCGGCTCACGGGGGAGTCCCGTTGCGGCGGCGGCGGTTTCGAGGCTGAGCCACGCTGCGACGATCGCGTTGCGGGGCTCACCCTCGACGAGGAGGGCGAGCTGCTCCTGGCTCGCGGCGAGCAGCTCGTCCGGCACCTCGGGGGTCACGAAGTCGGCTGCGGCGCGAGCGACGAGCTGGGGACGGCGCCATACGGACCTGATGAAGGCGATGATGACGCCGAGGACGACGACGATGGCGAGGACCGCGACGATCTGGACGATCAGCGCGACGAAGGGGGAGAGCGGCCCGAGCGGCTCGCCCGTGCCCGTCGGAAAGGCGCGGGACGGCGTGACCGCTGTGGTCGGGAGCGGCGGAGGCGGCGCCGGCCGGGAGCCGCCCGTGTCCGGGCGCGGCGTCATGAGCTGCACGGGGTCGCCGACAGCGGTCAGCAGCAGCGCGGTGACGACCGTCGCTGCTGCCACCACCCAGGCGGCGACCCACCTTCGGGACATGTCAAAACCCTATGGCAGCCCGGCGCTCCAGACGCCCTCATGCCTTTCCCGAAAGTGGGGCGTGCGGGGAGGTGGACTGCCGGATCAGGCGCGCCGAGTCTTCTCGGCAGGGATGAGGTCGACGTCGCGGACCTCGAGCGCCTCGGCCGTGGCGTAGCGCAGCTCGGTGACGTGGCCCGCCGCGCGGAGGTCGCCCTCGGCGGCCCGCACCTGCTCCACGACCGGCTCCGGGGCCGCGAGCACCATGGTCTTGATCTCGGAGCGCATGCCGACCTTGGCCTCGGACTTCACCTTGCGGACGGCCGCGAGTGCCGCACCGACCGCATCGAGCATCGTCGCGTCACCGTCGGAGGGCAGCTCGTCACGGGTGGGCCAGGCCTGGCGGTGGACCGATCCCTCACCGAACCAGGACCAGACCTCCTCGGTGGCGTAGGGGATGAACGGCGCGAGCAGCCGCAGCATCGACTCGAGCGCGAGCCGCAGCGCCGCCCGGGCGCTCGCCGCCTCGGCCTCGCCCTGGCCGCCGTAGGCACGGTCCTTGACCAGCTCGAGGTAGTCGTCGCAGAACGACCAGAAGAAGGTCTCCGTCACCTCGAGCGATCGGGTGTAGTCCCACGACTCGAAGCCGGTCGTCGCCTTGTCGATCACGTCTCCCAGGGCCGAGAGCATCGACAGGTCAAGGGGATTCGTCACTGCCGACCGGAGGTCGCCGACGACCTCGCCGAAGCCGAGCGCGAACTTCGAGGCGTTGAGGACCTTGATCGCGAGGCGCCGGCCGACCTTCATCTGGCCGGTGTCGTAGGCAGCGTCGGTGCCCAACCGGCCGGAGGCCGCCCAGTAGCGCACTGCGTCGGCGCCATGTGCCACGACGACGTCCTCGGGCGTCTCGGCGTTGCCCTTGGACTTGCTCATCTTCTTGCGGTCGGGGTCGAGGATCCAGCCGCTGATCGCCGCGTTGCGCCAGGGCGCGGTGCCCTCCTCGAAGTGGGAGCGGACCACGGTGGAGAAGAGCCAGGTGCGGATGATGTCGTGGGCCTGGGGTCGCATGTCCATCGGGAAGATCGCCTGGTAGAGCTCCGGATCCGAGCCGGGGCCCGACCCGTCGCGCACCGGCCAGCCCGTCGCGATCTGGGGCGTCAGCGACGAGGTCGCCCACGTGTCCATGATGTCGGGGTCGGCGACGAAGCCGCCCGGCTCGCCTCGCTGCGACTCGTCGAACCCCTCGGGGACGTCGACCTGCGGGTCGACGGGCAGGGCGGACTCCGGGGGTGTGAGCAGGGAGTCGTGGTCGACCTCGCCGGACTCGTCGACGCGGTACCAGACCGGGAACGGCACGCCGAAGAACCGCTGCCGGGAGACGAGCCAGTCGCCGTTGAGCCCCTCGATCCAGTTCTTGTAGCGCGCCCGCATGAAGGCGGGGTGGAAGTCGATCTCGTCGCCCCGGGCGATGAGGGCGGCCCGCAGGTCGGCGTCACGTCCACCGTTGCGGATGTACCACTGGCGCGAGGTCACGATC
>NZ_JBQCCV010000226.1:0-4485 GCF_051961875.1 Intrasporangium sp.
CCCCCCCCCCGGCGCGCCGCGCGGGGGGGCGCCGCGGGGGGGGGGGCGGGGGCGCCCCCCCCCCCGCCCCCCCCCCCGCTTTCCCGTATGCCGCTCGTCGCCACCCTCGTCCAGGGCCTCGCCGACGACGTGGCCGAGTCACGCGGACGGCCACTCCAGCCGGTGCCCGCACTCGGTCCGGGCGTCGTCATGGACCAGCTCACGGTCATGGTGCAGGACCACTGCGCCGCCTTCGACCCGACGAGGCCCGGCACCCGGGTCACGGACGTCGCGAGCGAGCTGAGCGGCATACGCAGGGCCCTCTGACAACGACGAACGGACCGCTCGTGGTCGAGCGGGCCGGTACACCGACCAGTTCGACCTCGAGCGGTCCGTTCGGGGAAGCGGGCGGGAGGGGCGTCAGGAGAGGCGCTCGAAGACGACCGCCATGCCCTGGCCGCCGCCGACGCACATCGTCTCGAGGCCGAACTGCTGGTCCCGCTCACGCAGCGCGTTGATGATCGTGCCGGTGATGCGCGCGCCCGTCGCCCCGAACGGGTGGCCGATCGCGATGGCGCCGCCGTTGACGTTGAGCTTGTCGTAGTCCATACCGAGCGCATCGGCCGAGCCGATGACCTGGGCGGCGAAGGCCTCGTTGATCTCGTAGAGGTCCATGTCGCCGATCGTCATGCCGGCCCGCTGCAGCGCGAGCCTGCTCGCCTCGATCGGGCCGAGGCCCATGATCTCGGGGGAGAGTCCGGACGCGGCCGTCGACACGACCCGCGCCAGCGGCTCGAGGCCGAGCTCCCTGGCCTTCGTGTCACTCATGACGACGAGGGCCGCGGCGCCGTCGTTGAGCGGGCAGCAGTTGCCGGCGGTCACGGTGCCGTTCTCGCGGAACACCGGGTTCAGGGCCTGCACCGCCTCGAGCGTCACGCCGGCCCGCGGGCCGTCGTCCTTGCTCACGACCGTGCCGTCGGGGGTCGTGATCGGGGTGATCTCCCAGTCGAAGAAGCCCCGGCCGATGGCGGCCTCGGCGCGGTTCTGCGAGGTGACGCCCCACTCGTCCTGGCGCTCGCGGGTGATCCCGTAGGCGGTTGCGACGTTCTCGGCCGTCTGGCCCATGGCGATGTACACGTCGGGCAGGGCGCCGTTCTCGCGCGGGTCGGTCCACGTCTCGTTCGTCTGGGCGAGCTTGGTGGTGCGCTCCTGGGCATCCGCGAACTTCGGGTTCTGCACGTCGGCGGCAGCGCCCCCGGCCCCGGCCCAGTTCGTGTACTGCGACACGCACTCGACGCCCGCGGAGACGAAGATGTCTCCCTCGCCGGCCTTGATCGCGTGGAAGGCCATCCGGGTCGTCTGGGCCGAGCTCGCGCAGAAGCGGTTGACCGTCGCGCCGGGCGTGGTGTCGAGGCCGAGGAGCGTCGCGACGACCTTGGCCATGTTGGACCCGTGGCGGCCCGACGGCTCCGCACAGCCGAGGTAGATGTCCTCGACGAGCGTCTTGTCGAGGGCCGGAACCTTGTCGAGCGCGGCCTGGATGACGGTCGCGGCGAGGTCATCGGGGCGGACCTCCTTGAGGCTGCCCTTGAAGGCTCGACCGAACGGCGAGCGGGCGGTGGAGACGATGACGGCTTCGGGCACGGGTCCTCCTCGATGGCGTGGGTAAGCGGGCGCTCACCCCAGAGGCGATCGTATGCCGCTCACCTCCTCCCGCGGAAGTGCTCGGGCCCGCATCGGGTAGCGGTGTGGCGGAGGACACGGGTCGGTGCCGGCGCAGGTGGTTTCGCTAGGGTCGTGCCCGACAGACGCGCACCGAGGCGCGTGAGGAAGAGCGCCCGCGGGGGCGCCCCACGGCAGGGGATTGATGACCACGACGATCCGTCGCACCGTCGCGCTTGCAGGAGCACTCGCCATCACGCTTGCCGCCGCCGGCTGCGCCAAGGACGAGGCGCCGGCCGCGAGCTCCGGCTCGACGGCCGCGCCGACGAGCACGAGCGCGTCCTCGACCACCACCGAGGCGAGCACGCCGAAGGCCTCCGACATCCTCGGCAAGGTCAAGGCGAACGCGCTCGCCGCGAAGTCCGCGGCCTTCGAGGGCGAGATCGAGCAGGGCGGCGAGAAGCTGAAGATCGCCTTCAAGGGCACGGCCGACGGGAAGACCTCGGACGTCCACCTCGAGCAGGCCGACATGGGCAAGATCCACCTCATCGCCGTGGACGGCCAGGTCTACCTGCAGGGTGACGAGAAGTTCTGGAAGGGGCAGGGCGCCCCGGAATCGGTGCAGAAGGCGGGCGACAAGTTCGTCAAGGCCCCCTCGAGTGCCGGCAGCCTGGCCGACCAGGTCAGCCTCAAGTCCTTCATGAACCAGGCCTTCGGGTCGGTCGGCAACAGCGACCTCGACGGCAAGGTCCGCTCCGAGGCCGTCGGCGGGGTGGACTGCTGGGTGCTCACCGACAAGTCCGGCAAGGACAACGGTGCCCTCTACGTGGCCAAGGACTCGATGCAGCTCATGCGCTTCAGCATGACCAAGGAGAGCCCCGGGCAGCTGACGTTCTCCCAGTGGAACGAGGACCTCGCCATCACCGCCCCGCCGGTCGACCAGATCATCACGCTCTGACCGCCCTAGGGCGAGCGGGCCTCGGAGCGTTCCGGGGCGTCCGGCTCGACGGGAATCTGCGGGGTCTGCGGGGTGGCACCGCCCGGCTGCGGCAGCGGGGCCAGGACTCGGTGGAGCAGCACCGCCCACCGGCCGCGCGGTCCGCGTGACTCGCCCCCGATCTCGGCCGGCCCCACCTCGCTGCCGGGCTGCCGGACGGCCTTCGTCGCCGTGACCGCGAGCGGGCCGACCTCCTCGCCCCGGATGCTCGGGGCGGCGACGGGCTCGCCGAGCAGCTCGAGGGCCGCGACGACGGAGGGCAGCAGGGCCGCCGCGACCCTGGCGTAGCCGGCGGGACTCGGGTGGAACCGGTCCTCGCTGAACATCACCTTCGGCTCGCTGCGGAAGCTCGGGCCCAGCAGGTTGCCGACCGACACGGCCCGCCCGCCCGCCTCGACCACCGCGACGGTCTGCGCGGCGGCGAGGTCGCGGGACCAGCGGCGGGCGAGCAGCTTGAGCGGCTGGGCCAGCGGCTCGATGGCGCCGAGGTCGGGGCAGGTCGCGACGACGACCTCGGCGCCCGTCTCGCGCAGGCGGCTCACGGCCATCTCGAGGTGGCGGACGGCGGCGGTGCGGTCGTTGCGGTGCGTGACGTCGTTCGCGCCGATCGAGATGACCGCGACGTCCGGTCGGGGAACCTGCTCGAGGGCCTGGATGACCTGGTCGCCCAGCTCGGGCGACTCCGCACCGACGATGGCCACGTTCGTCAGCTCGACCGGCCGGCCCGACAGGGCCGCGACGCCGTGGGCGATGATCGCCCCGATCGTCTGCTCCCGGTGTGCGGCGCCCATCCCCGCCGCGGTGGAGTCGCCCAGCATCACCAACCGGAGGGGCGCGCCCGCGCCGTAGCCGTAGATGCCGCTGTCGTCGGGAGCCCCGTCGAAGGGCGCGCCGACGATCCGCTTCGCGAGCTCCGCCTCGACGCGAAGCACGCCGTACCCGGCCAGCCCCAAGGCGCCCAGCGCTGCGGCCGCGCCACCTCCTCCGTAGACCGCCTGCTGCGCGATGCGGCGAGCGCGCCGTGCCCGACCCATTCCCGCTCCTCCTGTCGCCACTCAGCTCCGCGGATCGACTGTGCCCTCACGTTAACTCCCGGAAATGATGGGCGCCCCGCACTCGACCGACTCGTGACCTTCGACGGGAAGTGACGTGGCCCTTCGAGGGTGGGTGGTCCGTAGGGAGGGGCCGCGTCGAGAGGCCGGGCCGGCGACGCCCGTGAGGTGAGCGGCATACGGGTTGGTGGGGAAGGGGCGGAGCGTCTGGGAGGATGGCAGCGTGAAGTACGCAGAGCACGTCGCAGACCTCGTCGGGAACACCCCGCTCGTCAAGCTCAACACCGTCACCCGGGACGCGGGGGTGAAGTGCACCGTCCTCGCCAAGGTCGAGTACTTCAACCCGGGCGGCTCGGTCAAGGACCGGATCGCGCTGCGGATGATCGACACCGCGGAGCGCGAGGGGCTGCTGAAGCCCGGTGGCACGATCGTCGAGCCGACCAGTGGCAACACCGGCGTCGGGCTCGCCCTCGTCGCGCAGCGGCGCGGCTACAAGTGCGTCTTCGTCTGCCCGGACAAGGTCAGCCAGGACAAGCGTGACGTGCTCAAGGCGTATGGCGCCGAGGTCGTCGTGTGCCCCACGTCGGTCGCGCCGGACCACCCCGACTCGTACTACAGCGTCTCGGACCGGCTGGTGAAGGAGATCGACGGGGCCTGGAAGCCGAACCAGTATTTCAATCCGGAGGGGCCGAACAGCCACTACCACTCCACCGGTCCGGAGATCTGGGCGGACACGGACGGTCGCGTCACGCACTTCGTTGCCGGCGCCGGCACGGGCGGGACGATCAGCGGGAC
>NZ_JBQCCV010000227.1:0-9390 GCF_051961875.1 Intrasporangium sp.
GCGTCGTTGAGGACGGACACCGCACGGCCCGTATGGCGCTGGATCAGCGCTTCCGCGTCGGTGCTCACCCACGAGGGGTCGATGTTGGCGGCGGAGAGGACTGTGCCACGGATCACGACGGCCGGGACCGTCACGCCGATGGGGGAGTCGCCCGTCTCGGCCGCGAAGTGGTCCACGATCTGGTCGACGACGTCCGCCACTGCGTCCGGGGTGGCGGGGATCGGGGTGTCGATCCGCAACCGCTTCTCGGTCAGCGCGCCGAGCTCCAGGTCGACAGGGGCGCCCTTGATGCCGCTGCCGCCGATGTCGATGCCGAGTGGCCGACCCGTCGTGCCCATGGTCCTCGCTTCTCGCGTCGTGGCGTGTCTCGGGGCAGAGACTACGGCAGCGTGAGGATCTCGTTGCCGTCCTCGGTGATGACGATCATGTGCTCGAACTGGGCGGACCGGCGGCGGTCCTTCGTCACCACCGTCCACTTGTCGTCCCACATCTCCCACTCGTGGGTGCCGAGGTTGAGCATCGGCTCGATCGTGAAGGTCATGCCCGGCTCCATGACGAGGTCGTAGCTCGGGGCGGCGTCGTAGTGCGGGACGATGAGCCCGGAGTGGAACTCGAGGCCGATGCCGTGGCCGGTGAAGTCGCGCACGACCCCGTAGCCGAACCGCTTCGCGTAGCTCTCGATGACCCGGCCGATGACGTTGATCTGCCGGCCCGGCTTGGCGGCCTTGATCCCGCGCATCATCGCCTCGTGGGTCCGTTCGACGAGCAGGCGGGACTCCTCGTCGACGTCACCGACGAGGTAGGTCGCGTCCGTGTCGCCGTGCACGCCGTGGATGTATGCCGTGACGTCGATGTTGACGATGTCGCCGTCCTCGAGCGGCCGCAGGTCGGGGATGCCGTGGCAGATGACCTCGTTGACGCTGGTGCACACCGACTTCGGGAACGCCTTGTAGCCGAGCGGGGAGGGGTAGGCGCCGTGGTCGAGCATGTACTCGTGCGCGACCCGGTCCAGCTCGTCCGTCGTGACGCCCGGCGCGATGAGCTCGGCCGCGGCCGCCATTGCTCGGGCGGCGATCCGGCCGGCCTCGCGCATCTTGTCGATCGTCTCGGCGTCCTTGACGAGGATGTCGCCGTCCTCGCGGAAGCGGGTCACGTCGACGTAGTGCGGCCGGGCGATGGTCGCCGGCACGGGACGCCGGGCGGTGACGTCATGGGGGGACACACTTGCGAAGCGAACCGGCATACGGTGGAGTTTAGTGCGACGAGCCCGGCTGCCCTGCGCGGCTCCGGGCACCCTGAAGGTCAGGCAGGAGGGTCGTTTTCGCCATGAAGTACTGGTACAACGTCGACACCGGTGAGGTGCAGACCGACGAGACCAAGGGCCGCGGTGAGCTGATGATGGGCCCCTACGACACGGAGGCCGAGGCGCGCAACGCCATCGCAGCCGCCAGGGCGCGCACCGATCAATGGGACGAGCAGGACCGCGAATGGAACGGCAAGGGGACCTCCCCGGGCTGGTCGGAGGGCGACACCCCCTGACCGCGTTAACCCCCGCGAAACAGGAGTGCGGCAGGATCGAGCCATGAACCGTCAGGAAGAGTTCGTGCTGCGCACCATCGAGGAGCGCGACATCCGCTTCGTCCGGCTCTGGTTCACGGACGTGCTCGGGACGCTCAAGTCGGTCGCGGTCGCGCCGGCCGAGCTCGAAGGGGCTTTCTCTGAGGGCATCGGCTTCGACGGCTCGGCCATCGAGGGGCTGATGCGGGTCTACGAGGCGGACATGCTCGCCAAGCCCGACCCGACGACGTTCCAAATCCTGCCCTGGCGCGGTGACAGCCCGGGCACCGCCCGGATGTTCTGCGACCTGCTCATGCCCGACGGCACGCCGAGCGTCGCCGACCCGCGGCACGTGCTCCGGCGCGCCCTCGGCCGCGCAGCGGACCTCGGCTTCACCTTCTACACCCACCCCGAGATCGAGTTCTTCCTGCTCGAGCAGCAGCGCGGCCCACGCGGTCGGCCCATCCCTGTCGACGACGCCGGCTACTTCGACCACGTGCCCCACGGCACCGGACACGACTTCCGGCGTGCGGCGATCACGATGCTCGAGAGCATGGGCATCTCGGTGGAGTTCAGCCACCACGAGGGGGCTCCCGGCCAGAACGAGATCGACCTGCGCTATGCCGACGCCCTCTCGACGGCGGACAACATCATGACCTTCCGGACGGTCATCAAGGAGGTCGCCCTCACCCAGGGCATCTACGCGACGTTCATGCCGAAGCCGTTCGCGGAGCACCCGGGCTCGGGGATGCACACCCACCTCTCGCTCTTCGAGGGCGACTCGAACGCGTTCTACGAGCCCGGTGCGCCCTACCAGCTGAGCAAGACCGGCCGGCAGTTCATCGCCGGGCTGCTCAGGCACGGCGCCGAGATCACAGCCGTGACGAACCAGTGGGTCAACTCCTACAAGCGGCTCTGGGGAGGCGGCGAGGCCCCGGCCCACCTCACGTGGGGGCACAACAACCGCTCCGCCCTGGTCCGGGTGCCGATGCACAAGCCGAGCAAGGGCCAGTCGACCCGCATCGAGGTGCGTTCCCTCGACTCGGCGTGCAACCCCTACCTCGCCTACGCCGTGCTCCTCGGGGCCGGCCTCAAGGGCATCGAGGAGGGCTACGACCTGCCGCCGGAGAGCGAGGACGACGTGTGGAGCCTCACCGACGCCGAGCGCCGCGCCATGGGCATCAAGCCGCTGCCCGCGTCCCTCGGGCGAGCGCTCGAGGTCATGGAGGAGAGCGACCTGCTCGCCGAGATCCTGGGCGAGCACGTCTTCGACTTCTTCCTCCGGAACAAGCGGCAGGAGTGGCTCGACTACCGGCACGAGATCAGCCGCTTCGAGCTCGACCGCTACCTGCCGCGTCTCTGACGTGCGGGCCACCGACCGGACCCGGTCCTTCGCCGGGCGGCTCGCACGGCTGGGCTTCGACGACCTGACCCGGGCCCGCTCGCTGCTCGACGACGAGGCCCTCCGCCCGCTGCGCGACGTGTCGGGGCAGCTGGCCGAGGATCTCCTCGACGCGCTCGGGGAGACCGCCGACCCCGACCTGGCCCTGCTCGGGCTGGTCCGGCTCCTCGAGGCGCTCACCGCGGCGGACCTGCCGGCCGACGTGGGCATCGACGCCCTCGCGACCGAGCTCGGGAGCGGGGGCCCGGCACGGGAGCGGGTGCTCGCGGTCCTCGGTGCCTCATCGGCGCTCGTGGACCACCTCGTCCGGCACCCCGACCACTGGACCTGCGCGGCGCGCGCGGAGCGGCAGCCCCGGCATGAGGTCCGCGCGGAGCTGGTGGGTGCGGTGACCGACCCTGGCCAGCACACGGCATACGACGCCCTGCGGATCGCCTACCGCTGCGGCCTGCTGCGGATCGCGGCGCTCGACCTGACCGCCGGCGACCCCGTCGCCGCGATGCCGGCCACGGGGGAGGCTCTCGCAGAGCTCGCGGAGGCGGCGCTGGAAGCGGCGCTCGCCATCGCCCGTGCCCAGTACGGTCCGGGGCACGAGGTCTGCCGGCTCGCGGTGATCGGCATGGGCAAGACGGGCGGCGGGGAGCTCAACTACGTCAGCGACGTCGACGTCATCTTCGTCGCCGAGCCCGCGGAGGGAGCCGACGAGGAGGAGGCCCTACGGGTCGGCACCCAGCTGGCGACCGCGCTGATGCGGGCCTGCTCGACTCCCACCCAGGAGGGGTCGCTCTGGCCGGTCGACGCCGCGTTGCGGCCCGAGGGCAAGAACGGGCCGCTCGTGCGGACCGTGGCGAGCCACAAGGCGTACTACGAGCGCTGGGCGAAGACGTGGGAGTTCCAGGCGCTGCTCAAGGCGTGGGTGTCCGCGGGGGACCTCGACCTCGGCCGGCGCTACAAGACGGAGATCTCCCCGATGGTCTGGGAGGCCGCCGGGCGCGAGAACTTCGTCAGCGACGTGCAGGCGATGCGCCGTCGCGTCGAGCAGCACGTGCCCGCGGCCGAGGCCTCGCGGCAGCTCAAGCTCGGTCCGGGTGGCCTGCGCGACGTCGAGTTCAGCGTCCAGCTGCTCCAGCTCGTCCACGGACGGACCGACCCGAGCCTGCGCTCCACGACGACCCTCGAGGCGCTCGCCGCCCTGGCCCGCGGGGGCTACGTGGGTCGTGACGACGCCGCGGCGCTCGACCGCGACTACCGCCAGCTGCGCTGCCTCGAGCACCGCATCCAGCTGCACCGGCTGCGTCGTACCCACCTGATGCCGGAGTCGGCGGCCGACCTGCGCCGGCTCGGCCGGTCGATGGGGCATCGGCGAGACCCGGCCGCGGCCGTCGTGGCGGACCGTGCCGCGATCTCGCGGGAGGTCCGCAGGATCCACGAGCGGCTCTTCTACCGGCCGCTGCTCGCCGCCGCCGCCCGGCTCACGCCGGACGAGGTGGGCCTGTCGCCGGAGGCGGTCCGGGCGCGGCTGTCGGCACTCGGCTTCCGCGACCCCGCCGGCGCGATGCGGCACATCGAGGCCCTGACGTCGGGCGTGAGCCGACGGGCCGCCATCCAGCGCACTCTCCTGCCCGTCATGCTCGGCTGGTTCGCGGACGAGGCGGACCCGGACGCCGGGCTGCTGGCCTTCCGGCGGGTCAGCGACGAGCTCGGCACGACCCACTGGTATCTGAAGATGCTCCGCGACGAGGGGCGCGCCGCGGAGCAGCTCGCCCACGTCCTCGCGAGCAGCAGGCTCGCGGCCGACCTGCTCATCGGGTCGCCGGAGAGCGTGCGGATCCTCGGGGAGGCGGACGGCCTCGTGCCGCGGTCGCGGGAAGCCATCGCCGCCCGGATGCGGGCCGCCGTGGCGCGCCGTGACGCGGCGGACGAGGCGATGCCCGCGGTGCGCTCGATCCGTCGCCACGAGCTGCTGCGGATCGTCTTCGCCGACCTGACCGCCCGGCTCGACGTCGTGGACGTGGGCCGGGCCCTCTCCGACCTCGCCGCCGCGACCATCGAGGTGACGCTCGACGTCGCGACCGCAGCGGTTGCTCGGCGGGAAGGCCCGGTGGGCGCGGACCTGCTCGTCGTCGGGATGGGCAGCCTCGGGGGAGGGGAGCTGGGGTACTCCTCGGACGCGGACGTCATGTACGTCCTTGGCCTGCTGCCCGGCTCCGAGGAGGCGACAGCGCAGGCCCGCGCGACCCTGGTCGTCAAGGAGATGGCCAAGCTGCTCGCGACCGCGGGACCGGAGCCGGCGCTCACGCTCGACGCCGACCTGCGCCCCGAGGGCAAGAACGGGCCCCTCGTCCGCAGCATCGAGTCCTACCGCTCCTACTACGACCGCTGGGCCCTGACGTGGGAGTTCCAGGCCCTCCTGCGTGCCGCCCCGATCGCTGGCCCGGCCCCGCTCGCGGCCGAGTTCCGGCAGCTCATCGAGCCGCTGCGCTGGCCCGCGGACGGACTCGACGCCACCCAGGTCCGCGACATCCGGACCCTCAAGGCCCGGATGGAGGCCGAGCGGCTGCCGCGTGGCGCCGACCCCAGCACCCACGTCAAGCTGGGACGCGGCGGGCTCACCGACGTCGAGTGGACCGTGCAGCTGGGCCAGCTCTGCCACGCCCACGACCGTCCACTCCTGAGGGTCACCGGCACGCTGCGGGCGCTGCACGGCCTCGAGGAGGCGGGCCTGATCCCGCCGGCCGACGCCGAGAGCCTGCGCGAGGCATGGCTGCTCGCAAGCCGCCTGCGCAATGCCGGGATGCTGTGGCGCGGACGCCCCGTGGAGAGCCTGCCCTCCGACCTGCGCGACGCCGACGGCGTCGCGCGCATCGTCGGGCTCGAGCCGGGCTCTGGGGGCCAGCTGAGCGAGGTCTGGCGGCGGGTCGCTCGTCGTGCGCGGCACGCCATGGATGCCAACTTCTTCGAGTGAACCGCGGGCCCAGGTGAGGCGCCGGGACCCCGAGCGAGGCCGGGGCCGAGACGCTGTTCACAGGCCACAGCATCCGATTGTGTTTCAAGTCGTGCGATGGGGTGACCCGGGGTAGCGTCGTCCCGTGACCACGGAGAAGGGCAACGCTGCGCCGTCTCTGCTTGCCGTCCTCCGGGCCCCGAAGTACCTCCCGATCTTCCTCGTCTCGGCGCTCTCGCTGTGGGGCGACAACATCGCCCGCATCACGATCGCCGCCATCGTCTTCCAGCGGACCAAGTCTCCACTCATGACCGCCACGACCCTGGCCGTGAGCCTCCTGCCCAGCGTCTTCGGCCGCAGCCTGCTCGGCCCGCTCGTCGACCGGTTCCCCTACAAGTGGGTCATCGTCTGGGCGCACCTGCTCCGGGCCCTCTGCGTAGTGGGCCTGATCGTGCTCGTATCGGAGGCGGCCCCGCTCCGGGCGATCTTCGCCGTCCTGTTCCTGCTCGAGACCATCGGCGGCGCGGCCGTCGCGTCGAACATGGTCCTCATGACCGACCTGTTCCCGGACCGGCGCCTCTACGCGCGGGCGATCGGGCTCAACGCGCTGTCCGAGCAGACCAACCAAGCGGTGGGCCTTGCGGTCGGTGGTGCCATCGTCGCCTGGGTGGGCGCGGAGGCGGGCCTGCTCGCCGACCTCGCGTCGTTCCTCATCGCCGCCGTGACGATCCTCGTCGTCGTCGAGCTGAGGCCTGTCTCGGGGGAGCGGAGCAAGGGCGTCGTGGGATTCGTCCGTGACCTGGGCGGCGCTGTGGGCGACATGGCCCACCATCCCGTCCTCGCTCGGTTCATCACGCTCAGCGTCATCGCGTGCGTCGGCATCGCCGCTCCGGAGGCGCTGGCCATCCCCATCGCCGGCGACAACTGGTGGAGCGGTCTGCTGATGGCGGCCCCGGTCGCCGGTGCGGTCCTCGGCATCCTGCTGATCACACGCCGCGACGTGCACTGGCAGAACAACTCGCTCATCCCGCTCGCCATGCTCATGCCGCTCCCCCTCATCGCCACGATCTTCCACCCCCACTACGTCGTGCTGGCCCTGCTGTGGTTCGTCAGCGGCATGCTGCAAGCCTTCATGGTGCCGCTCCAGGCCACCTTCACCCTCGTCACTCCCGAGGCCCTTCGGGGCCGGATCTTCAGCCTCGCCGGGGCCGTCTCCGTTGGGGCGGCCGGTCTGTCGTACCTCGGCGCGGGGTGGATCGCGAAGCACACGGGTCCGGAGGCGGCGGTCACTGTCTGCGCTGGCGTGTCCCTCGTGTTCGTGGCCCTGCTCGGGCTCCGGTGGCCCGACGTCGCCGTCCGCCAGGCGGTCGACGCGGCATACGCGCCCCGGACGGCGCGAGCGGCGTGACGCGGGTCGGGTCCCGACCCTGACCGCGTGGACGGGTCCTCAGGGCTCGCTCAGGGCAGGATCGGGGCTGAACCTGATGGTGGCGCCGGCCGCCGAGGAGCAGAGTTGAGTCATGACCTCGCTGCATTCTCCGAACCCGGACTTTGACACCACCGGCGCCGCCCCCGCGCAGGTTTCCACATCGGCCCCCGTGGCCGAGCGCGCCCAGCCGGTCTTCCGCTGGCTGCGCCGGCAGCCGCTCCGTCGCAACAGCACCGATCGCTGGCTCGGCGGCGTCTGCTCCGCCTTCGCGGGGCAACTCGGCGTCTCCGCCAGCGTCGTCCGCGTCATCGTCGCGGGCCTCGCGCTCTTCGCTGGTACCGGCGTCGGCATCTACCTCCTCGCCTGGGTGCTGCTGCCGAACCAGGACGGGAGGATCCTGGCCGAGGACTGGCTCCGGACCGACGACCGCGGGACCGACGGCGAGGCACCGGGGTCCAGAGCCTGACCCTGACCCCGGCCTGCTAGGGCGGTGGCGGGACCTCCGTCACGGCCCCCGGGCCGTGCCGTGACGTCGACTGGAGGGCAGGTAGAGGTGCCCTCATGCAGCCAGCACGCCTACCCCCACAACCGGACCGACGAGGCGGGCGCCACCTCGGGTGGCTCGGACTGCTCATCGCGGTCCTCACCCTGGCGACCTTCGCCGTGGCCTTTACGACACAGCCGCGCTCCGGCACCCTGTGCGCGACAGATTGCATCCCGCCGCCCTACGCCCACGCTGCCCGGTTCGTGCCCCGCGACTACCTGTGGATGTACCCGGCGATCGTCGTGACGATGCTCATCGTCGTGCTCGTGATCGCGGCGCTCGCCGTCATGGCGACCCTGTACGGCAGCGACCTCGCCTACCGGTTCGAGCTCGTCGCGATCTCGGTGACCTGACTCGCCGTGGTGCTCGTGGGCGGGACACTCGCCGTCGCACACCTGGCCACCGTCCGGCCGGGCAGCCCCGAACGGCCCGGGGCAGCGGGAGCAAGCTCAGCGCCATACGCGTCCACCAGTCGCGGTTAGAGGGTCGCCGCGACCTCCTGAACGAAGCGGGTGGCCCGCTCCCGCAGCCCGGCGATGCGTTCCTGCACGATGAGCTGCCGCACCAGGTCGGCGTCCGTGCCGGCCTCACTGCTGGTTGGCGGGCGACGCACATTGCGCGAGCACGAGAAGTCCTCGCAGACCAGTGTTCCGATGGTGTTGCCCGCCCGGCCCGCGGAGCCACCCCGTCGCGCGACATACATGGCCGCCTCGACGTTGGCGAGGTCTCGACACCAGGCACACAGCGCCTTGCGGCGCACCATGGTCTGGTTCGCTGCGCCGGCCCGCAGGAGGATGCCCGTCGGCACTGCGTCGAGCTCGAGGACCACGTAGGCCAACAGGGGCGCCTTGCGGTCGCGCCAGCCGAGGTAGTCGAGCTGGTCCCACCTCGCCCCGGTCAGGTCGGGCAGCAGCGCCTGTGTCGTCTCGCGCCGGGTCGTGTTGATGAAGGAGGCGCGGATCTGCTTCTCGGTCAAGGGATTCATGGTCGTCATCTGCTTTCGGTGCGGCGGAAGCCGCGATGGTCGGTCACGGTTGCCGTGTGCCAAGGGCGAGCCTGGGGCAACACCACATGACGGAGCCCGGGTCGACGGGCACGGGACCAGCGCGCGGCAGGGTTGATGAGGGTGCGCGCCGAGTCGCCTGGCACCGACCACGAGGAACGTACGCCGCACACCGGTGGCGTGGAGAACGGGGTCGAGGTGTCAGGTGGTCCGGACGCGGGTCCGGCCGGCGGCCGAGCAGGCCAGAGTGGCCACCTCGCATCCCGCGGCGACGTAAGGCACCTGCTCGCTCCTCGTGTCCTGCGGCCGCCCCTACGACGACCTCAGCATCGTACGTGGTCCGTGGCAGCGCCTCATCCCCAATTCGGTCAGGCCCCGCCGAGAGGGACCGGATGCCAACGCGAAACGGCGGCTGACGTGGGTGTCGTCCACGGACGTTCTCGCACGTCAGCCGCCGTTTCAGACGACCATTAAAAACTCAGAGGTGGAGCCTTATACGACCCTTCCTAGA
>NZ_JBQCCV010000228.1:0-8348 GCF_051961875.1 Intrasporangium sp.
CCTCCGGCCAACAGTCGGCGGCGAATGACAGCAGCTGGTCGACCTCCGCCTCTTCCTCGCCCCGTCCGCCACCCATGAGGCGGCGGCCGAGCTCGGACCCCCTCAGCCGTCCTCGGCCCGAGACCCGGCCGGCGGCCCAGAGCGCCTCTTTGGCCAGCTGTCGGTGCACCCGCTCGGACAGACGGCCCGGATCCACGAGGCCCTCTCCATACCGGTCCAGCACGACCTCGAAGACGGACCGGCGTTGGACCAGGTCCATGAGCGTGCTCACGGACGAGCTCATGTTCTCGCCGTGGACGCGGTAGTAGGCCTGGTCCACCCCACGGATGAAGCCCACGTCGGCGTGGGCCGCCATGCACAGATACAGTTCCATGTCGGCGGCCTTGGGCAGCTGGGGGTCGTAGCCCCCGAGACGCTTCTGCAGGGCGGTGCGGACGACGATCTCAGGCGAGACGATGGGGTTCTCGGCCTGGCGGAAACGGTGATCCAACCACTGCTTCCCGGGATATACCGACCAGCCCCTGACCCTGGTCCGGGGAACAGGGAGATGCGCGCCCTCGGTCACCCAGCGCGCTCGGCCATAGACGAAACCGACCTCCGGATGAGCGTCCAGCAGGTCGCGCGCCCGTCGCAAGGCTCCCGGCGTGGCCCGGTCGTCGGCCGACAGGAGGAGGGTGTAGTCGCCGTCTGCCCACTCGAGCAGCCCCTCGTTGTAGGTCGCGATGTTTCCCCGGTTGACCTCGTGGACGATCACCTCGACCTCGGGGCGCCGTTCGGCGATGGCACGGGCCACCAGTGCGCTGTCGTCCGGGGAGGCGTCGTCGATGATGAGGACGCGGACGTCCACACCCTCCTGGTCGTCGAGCACGCTGCTGACCGCCGCCTCCAGGAAGTGCCCGTAGCGGTAGCAGGGGATCACGACACTGACCGATCCACCTCCGGAATCCCTGACCGAGCTCATCGCGACTCCCCCGTCACGCAAGACCGAGCCATCATGCCCTCACCCCCATGGCCACCGCGTGGCCCTCGGGTCGCCGAGGACGTCCCAGTTCCGTCCCCCAGGAACAACCCCCCGGCCGCCCCGCCCGCCACCTGTCGTTCAATTCAACACGACATCCGCCGGGAAGATCGGCGATTCGCGAACGTCGGGCAGCCTCAACGAGCCGGGCTCGTCCGGCCGCCACGGGACGTCAGGCAGGCGAGTGGAACCGCTGCTGGCTGTCCACCAGGCCCACCGTGACGAGGGAGTCGACCGCGTCGGCGGCCTCGTCCAGCAGGAACGGCAGCTCCTTGCGCTCGGCGGCGGAGAAGTCGCGCAGCACGTAGTCGGCCGGGTCCATGCGGCCGGGCGGCCGCCCGATGCCGACCCGGACCCGCAGGTAGTCCCGAGTCCCGACCGACTTGCTGATCGACCTCAGCCCGTTGTGGCCGCCCTCCCCTCCTCCGCGCTTCAACCGGATGACACCAGCAGGGATGTCCAGCTCGTCATGGACCACGATGAGCCGCTCCAGGTCGACGGAGTAGAACTTGAGCAGCGCCGACACCGGCCCTCCGGACTCGTTCATGTAGCTGCTCGGCACAGCGACGACGCCGCGAGGTCCGGGGCGCGCGCCGGGACCGACGCCCAACCGCAGCTCGCAGACCGACGCCCGCGCCTTGTGGGCCTTGAACGACCCGCCATCGTGCCGCGCCACGAGCTCGGCGGCGACCATCGCTCCGACGTTGTGCCGGTTGCCCGCGTAGCGAGGGCCGGGGTTGCCCAGTCCGATCACGAGCCATGTGTCCACGGGGGATCAGTATGCCGTCCTGCCGGCGAAAACAGCGAAGGGGCCCGGCAGGTGCCGGGCCCCTTCGTTGAAGCAGCAACAGCGGAGAGCGTCAGCCCTCGGACGGCTCGGCGGCCTCCTCGGGAGCCGCCTCGGCGGCCGGCTCCTCGTGCTCGATACCGACCTCGGCCTCAGCCTCGGCCAGCTCCTCCTCGAGCGCCTCGGCGGACACCTGGGCGGTCACGTTGACGACCAGCGCCTCCGGGTCGGTGACGAGCGCGGCGCCCTCGGGCAGCTCCACGGAACCGGCGAGGATCTGCGTGCCGGCCTGGAGGCCCTCGACGGAGACGACGACGCGCTCCGGGATGTGGGTCGCCTCGACGGCAAGCTCGAGGACCTGCAGGTCGAGCGTGACGAGCGTCTCCGGCGCGGCCTCACCCTCGACGTGGACCGGCACCTCGACGTTGACCTTCTCGCCACGACGGACGACCACGAGGTCGATGTGCTCGATGACCGGCTTGATCGGGTCACGCTGGACGTCCTTGGCGAGCACGAGGGTGCTCTTGCCCTCGAGCTCGACGCTGAGCAGCGCGTTGGCGGTCTTGAGGGCGAGCATGGTCGCGTGGCCCGGGAGGGCGACGTGGACCGGCTCGGTGCCGTGGCCGTAGATGACGGCGGGAATCTGGTGCGCGCGGCGCAGCTTGCGGGCGGCACCCTTGCCGAACTCGGTGCGGCGCTCGGCGGTCAGCTTGATCTCAGACATGGGGAAGCGTCTCTCTCGTCTGTCGGTTGGGCGGTGGGCCTCGACGTGGGACGCGGCACGGACGGACGCCGTGGACATGCCGGATGGGCGACCACCGCGTCGATCACGGACGGAACCCGTGCTCCGTCCCTCGCCGAGGCAACTCGACCGATGTTACCCGCCCCGCGGGAACTGCACGAAATCGAGATGCTCAGCCAGTACACCGTCTCGAGCGAACTGCATCGGGTCGGGCGGCGCGGTTCACGCCCCTGGCTGGACCGGTCGGGCAGGCACACCGAGCCAGGTCTCGCCCGGCCCGACGTCGCGCACGACGACCGACCCCATGCCGACGAGGCTTCCGTCCCCGATCGCGATGCCCTCCCGGACGGAGGCGGCCATGCCGACGTACGCTGCGCGACCGACGACGACCGACCCGCCGAGCACGACCCCGGCGCACAGGGTTGCATATGGTCCGATCCGGTTGTCATGCGTCAGCACGACATTCGGCATGGCGACGACGTGCTCCCCGAGCACGACCTGGGCAGTCGCCACCACGCCGGCGAGGATGATGCAGCCTGGCCCGACCGCCGTGTCGCCGGCGAGGGTCGCGCTCGGATGGACGATCGTGGCGTAGCGCCCCCCGTCGACCCCGTGGCCGGCCAGTCGCCGGGCGATCCGCTCCCGCACGGCCCCCTTCCCCGCGCACAGGACGAGCTGGGCGTCCGGGTAGCGAGCGACGGCGTCGATGCAGTCCACGACCGGCAGCCCCGGCGCGACCTCTCTGCCCACGAGCGCCGGCGAGTCGTCGAGGCACCCCACCACCTCGAGGCCCGCGGCCCGCGCCGCCAGGGCCGCCTCGCGAGCCAGCCCGCTCGCCGCCACGAGCAGCACCGGAGCCGTGAAGCTCGACGTGTCCGCCACGCCCCGACGCTACCGGCCGACGCCGCCCTGCGTGGTCGGTTGCACCAACGGGCTCGTATGCTGCTGGGCCCGCTCGGCGGCGACGGCCCGGGTCTCGTCGGCGCGCACCGCGACGAGGCCCGCGACGATGAGGACGCCCCCGAGCAGCTGCATGGGCATCGGCAGCTCGCCGAGCACGAGCCAGGCGAAGACGATGGCGAACAGCACCTCGGTCAGGGCGACGAAGGAGGAGACCTTCGCGCCGAGCATCCGGACGGCCGCGACCCCGGCGACGTAGGCAAACGCCGCCGCGACGATGGACACCACGAGGATCGGGACCCACCACTGGACGGCCGAGCTGCCGACATGGACGGTGCGGGCGCCGGCAGTCACGTCGAGGATGCCCGTGAGGCCGGCCGCGCCGAGAACGACGATCCCGACGACGAGGCCGCCACCGGCCAGGGCGATGGGTGGGAGCGCGTCGTCCGTGCGCGCCGCGAGGAGGAAGTAGAGCACGAGGCAGACCGCGGCCACGAGGCCCCAGGCGACGCCGACCATGCTGACCCGGGCACCGCCGGCGAGGTCGAGGACGAGCAGAAGACCGAGCATGGCGAGCACGACCCCGACGAAGGTCAGCCGCCTCGGGGTCTGCCGGTGTCGCGCCCACAGCCAGCCGACGATGAGGACGGGCGCGAGGTACTCGAGAAGGAGGGCGACGCCGACCGAGAGGTGCGACACGGCGTTGAAGTAGGCGAGCTGACAGCCCGCGACGCCCGTGAGTCCGTAGCCGAAGACGAGTGCGGCGTTGCGGCGTAACACCGACCAACGACCGCGGAGGCTCAGGATCGTCGGGATGAGGAGCACGGCGGCGGCGATCCCGATACGGAGGGTGACGATGGCGCCGGGCGACCAACCGCCGAGCAGGAGGCTCTTGGCGAAGGCGCCGGAGGTGCCGAATGCGGCCGCCGATGCGAGGGCGACCCCGAGACCGACGGCGGGATGACGCTGCAACACGACCCGCTCCTGTCATGACCAAAATGGATTACACTCATGACGGTACTCACCCGCCGCGTCAGGAGTCAACATGGTCTTTGCCCATGACACGGAAGTCGCCCTCGAGTTCGTCGTCAGCCTCGTCAACAGCGCGACGACCGGTCCCGGCGGCGCAGACGCGCTGCGCACCCCCGACGATCTCGAGGAGCTGCTGGCCGGGGGCACGTGGACCGGGAGTCGGACCCACGACCAGGCGGAGGTGGACGAGGTCGCGGCACTGCGCCCGCCCCTCCGGCGGCTCTGGACCTCCAGTCAGGACGAGGCGGTGGCGCAGGTCAACGGCATCCTCCGCGATGCGGGAGCCCTCCCCCAGCTCGTCCGGCACGACGAGTGGGACTGGCACCTGCACGCGACGCCTCCCGAGGCCCCCCTCGCGCAGCGGGTCGCCGTCGAGGCGGCGATGGCGTTCGTCGACGTCATCCGCGCCGGCGAGCTGGGGCGGCTGCGCGTGTGCGAGGCGGACGACTGCAACGACATCGTGCTCGACCTCTCCCGCAACCGCTCGCGGCGCTACTGCGAAGGAGGGTGCGGCCCCCGAGCACACTCAGCGGCATACCGCGCCCGACGAGCGGAGCGAACGGCGACGGAATAGGGGCGCTCCGGCTCACCTTCCGTTCTGACCGGTATCCGGCGGGCCGACCGGCCGGTCAGGAGTCGGTGATGGAGAAGTCCGTGAACTTCCAGGTGGCCGGCTTGCCACCCGTGTCGACGATCTCGACGCCGTAGCAGATCTGGTCGACGGTAGCGGCGCCGGAGACCCGGCCCTGACTGACCAGGTAGCCGAGCATGGCCTTGAGGTCCAGGGTGCCGGACGCGATGCGGGCGCCACCGGACGGGACGAACGCGATGTAGCCGTTCCCCCTCGTCGCGTAGACGTCCCAGGTGTAGCCGCTCAGCTTCACGCCGGCCGCGAACCTCGAGCCTGCCGGGACCTGTTTGCGGTTGTCGGTCCAGATCATGACCTCGTCGTTCGGCACGCCGTTCAGCCACAGGTCGTAGCCCACGTTGTAGATCCCGACGCCAGGCGAGGTGGCCGCGAACGAGGACCTCAGCGTCCGGAAGCTCGCGATCGTCCGTCCCGAGTAGTCCTTGTGGACGTTGGGGTAGGTCTTGACCTCTCCCGTGCCGCTCGAGTTGCTCGCCGTGCCGATGTGGTTCCAGGACCGGTATGAGCACACCTGGGTCGTGCCCTTGGTACCCGGGTACTTTGCCGCGTTCCACAGGTTGTTGTGCACGTAGTAGCCGTGGTCCGTGATCCCGCCGTTGGAGTCGCTCGTGGTGAAGTAGGGCTGGGTGCAGCCAGCCGGAGCGGTGGGCGGCGCCGAGGTCGCGCACACGGTCAGGGAGCCGACGGCGCCGGAGAGCGCGCCCACACCACCGAGAAGGGTCACTCGGGATGCACCCAGGCGGGTGATCTCACGACGAGCGTTTGCCGGGACGCAGGTCGGCTTGGACAGCAGGACCGGCCCGGGGATACCGCCCGCGACCGCGGAGCCCGCCATGGCGTCGGCGAAGTCGGAGCCGGTGGCGAGCAGGGCCCGGTGGGCGGACGGGAAGGCAGCGGTGGAGGTCTGGGCGGACGTCGCGTAGCGGTCCGCGCCCGCGATCCGAGTCACGGGGGCGAACTGCTTCAGCATGGAGGCGACCGAGCCGCTCACCGCGCCCGTGCCACCGAGAATCGTGATCTTCGCAGGAGCGAGCCGCCTCAGCTCTGTCGCTGTCGAGGAGGGCAGGCTGGCCGGCCGGACCAGCAGGATCGGCACGCCCTGCGCCCCCGCAGCGGCGGACCCGGACAGGGCGTCGGGGAAGTCGACCCCGGTGGCGACGAAGACGTTGCTGACCTTCGGGGCGAAGGTGGCCTTCGACAGCTGTGCAGCGGTGGCATAGCGATCGGCACCCGAGATCCGGCTCACCGAACCCGACGTGTAGCCGGCGAGCGCGCTCTGGACTGCGCCAGAGACTGCCCCGGGGCCACCCAGGATCACGATGCGCTTGGGCGACAGCCGTTTCAGCTCGTTGCGGACCTCAGCGGGGATCGCGTCCCGCTTCACGAGGAGCAGGGGCCCGCGGTTCCGCCCTGCCACCGCGGCGCCGGACAAGGCATCGGGGAAGGCGGCACCCGTCGCGACGTAGGCGACTGCCACGCCGGCGGGAAACGACGCCGCAGAGATCACGGCGGCCGTGGCGTAGCGGTTCGCACCTGCCAACCGGTCGACGGTCGGCGGGGCGGCCTGGGCCGGAGCGGTAGCGAGTCCCAGACACGCCAGGACGACGGCGCAGAGTGGGATCCTCAACCTGGTGGTTGCGCCCCTGAGGAGACCCATCGAGCGCTTCGCGACCGCGTGCAGCATGCCGCCCAAAGTACTGGCAGCGAACCGAGCCCGCCTCTCGGAGCGGACGCGCCGCCCGGCCTACCGGTCAGGCCTTGCCGTTGAAGAGGCTCGTGACCGAGCCGTCCTCGAAGACCTCCCGGATCGCGCGCGACACGAGCGGCGCGATGGACAGCACGGAGAGCTTGTCGAAGCGGCGCGATTCGGGGATCGGCAGGGTGTTGGTCACGACGACCTCCTCCACCTTGCAGGCCTTGAGCCGGTCGACGGCCGGTCCGGAGAGGATCGCGTGGGTCGCCGCGATGATGACCGAGGCGGCACCGTCCGCCATGAGGGCGTCCGCGGCCTTGGTGATCGTCCCGGCTGTGTCGATCATGTCGTCGACGAGGATGCAGACCCGGCCCTTCGTCTCACCGACGACGCGGTTGGCGACGACCTCGTTGGGCCGGTTGATGTCGCGCGTCTTGTGGATGAAGGCGAGCGGTGCGCCACCGAGCCGGTTCGACCAGTCCTCGGCCACCTTGATGCGCCCCGCGTCCGGGGAGACGACCGAGAGGTCGAGGTGGCCGTACTTCTCCGCCACGTAGTCCGCGAGGATCGGCATCGCCATGAGGTGGTCGACGGGGCCGTCGAAGAAGCCCTGGATCTGGGCGGTGTGCAGGTCGATCGCCATGAGACGGTCGGCCCCGGCGGTCTTGAAGAAGTCGGCCATGAGGCGCGCCGAGATCGGCTCACGGCCGCGGTGCTTCTTGTCCTGGCGGGCATAGCCGTAGAAAGGCAGCACGACGGTGATGCGCTTCGCGGAGGCCCGCTTCAGCGCATCGACCATGATGAGCTGCTCCATGATCCACTCGTTGATCGGCGACGTGTGGCTCTGGATGACGAAGGCATCGCAGCCGCGGACCGACTCCTCATAGCGGACGTAGATCTCGCCGTTGGCGAAGTCGTAGGCCGACGTGGGGACGAGCTCGGTGCCGAGCTGCTCCGCGACCTCCTGGGCGAGCTGCGGGTGCGCCCGCCCCGAGAAGACCATGAGGTGCTTCTCGGTGGTCTTGTTGATGCCGGTCATCGGGCGCCCTTCGTCTCGCTGGCCTGCGTCGTGGCGGAGGTGTCCGTACCTGGCTCCTGGAGCAGGTCGCCCTCCTGGACCGCGCCCTGCTCAGCCGCGAGCGCCTCTTCGGCCTCGGCGGCGGCCGCGGCCTGCGCGGCCTTCTCGGTCTTCGTGCCCGGTCGGCGGCGCGCGACCCACCCGTCGATGTTGCGCTGCTGCGCGCGTGTCACGGCCAGCTGCCCGGGGCCGACGTCGCTGACGACGGCGGAGCCGGCCGCGACATAGCTGCCAGCGCCGATGGACTTCGGCGCGACGATGACCGAGTTGCTCCCGACGAAGCTCCACGCACCGATGTGGGTGTGCGACTTCGTCAGCCCGTCGAAGTTCGCGAAGATCGTGCCGGCGCCGATGTTCGCACCCTCGCCGATCGTCGCGTCGCCGCAGTACGTCAGGTGCGGCACCTTCGCCTCCGGGCCGATGTCGGCGTTCTTCGTCTCGACGAAGCC
>NZ_JBQCCV010000229.1:0-17958 GCF_051961875.1 Intrasporangium sp.
CGGATAATACGCGGAGGACGATTAATACATTTCCGTACCGGTAAAGTTGGTCTTCGACGGTTTCGCCGCCCACGGGGTCCTGGTGGGGGCGGGCGGCGGCAACGAGGGCTGCGAGCTGCCGTTCGTCCCCGCCGCGCTGGCCAAGCGGCCTCCGGCCCGCGTGACCGACAAGAGCCAGCCGCCGCTCGCCAGCGTCGGTGCGCACAACCCGGACGGCTCGAGCATCGCGTTGTTCTCCAACGCGCTGCCCGTCGTCAGTGCGTACCGGCCCGGTGTCTCGGTCGTCAGCACGTATCCGCAGATCAACGGCGCGGCTGGGGCGAGCACGGTGGCGGGAGTGGGCGGGGAGCGGCGCACCGTCGATCCCGACGACTACAGCCTCGGCTTCGCCGCCTGGAGTGGGACGTCGTTCGCGACCCCCGTCCTGGCTGCGCAGCTCGCTGCCCAGCTGATCGACTCCGGTGACGACCTCACCGACGTGAGCGACGTCGCGATGCGCAGGCGGGCGGTCCGTGCCCTCAAGGAATGTCTGAAAGGGGAGCGTCCATGAGCTCGACCCCGACGGCGCCGGACGGCGTCGGCACCCTGTCCGGCCAAGCGTTCGCCGCGTATCTCGCCGGTGACCGGCAGCGGCTGTCCGATCTCGTCGACCTCGTGACTCCGGTGCTCTGGCACGCCGCCAGGGCCCAGGGCGCGAGCGCCTCGACCTGCGAGGATGCGATCCAGACCGCGCTGCTCCAGCTCGTCGACCGGGCGGAGACCATCAAGGAGCCGGCCGCGGTCCTCGGCTGGCTCGTCGTGGTCGTCAAGCGAGAGGTATGGCGCCTCGTCCGCGGCGAGCGCCGCGAGATCGGCGTCGAGGAGGTGCCTGAGGCGCCGGCCCAGCAGCTCGACCCGGAGTCCCAGTCGATCCTCGGCGAGCGGCAGCGGGTCCTCTGGCAGCACATCGCGGTGCTCTCGCCGCGCTGCCAGGAGCTCCTACGTGTCATTGCGTTTGCCGACAAGCCCGACTACGCCGCCATCGCGGCCTCGCTGGGTATGCCGATCGGCAGCATCGGTCCGACCCGCGGCCGGTGCCTCGACAAGCTGAGGGTCTCCCTCGGCTCCGACCCCGGATGGGCGGTCTGACATGTCCCACAACGACGCGATCGACGAGCGTGACGTGGCCAACCTCGGCCTCATGCGGGACCTCTTCGCCCATGCCGACCCCGTGCCGGCCGGCCTCGGCGAGCGGCTCAAGTTCGCCATCACGGTGCAGGCCCTTCACGCCGAGGTCGCGGAGCTGATGGAGTCGGCGCTCCTCGCGACCCGGGGCACCGAGGCCGGTGTCGAGTCGACCCGGATCGACTCGGTCACCTTCGCCGCGCCCTCCGTGAACCTCATGGTGTCCGTGAGCCCCAGCGAGTCCGTGCCGGGCCACGTCCGGATCGACGGGTGGACCACGCGACCGGAGTGCCTCGTCGAGGCGGTCATGGAGGACCGTGCGGTGACTGAGAAAACCGATGCGCACGGGCGCTTCGTCATCCATGATCTACCCCATGGGCCGATTCACTTCGTGATCCGAGTCGACCCCTCTGACCCGAAGGTGCGGCCGGTCATCACCCCCACGATCGAGGTGTGACACCGGCCCGGAGAGGCGAGGTGAGGCAGCGATCGTCGACCTGCTCGAGGAAGCGCGCGCCCTCCGGGACCAGGCCGCCGCCGACAACAGCGCCGGGCGCCCCATCGAGGCGCAGCGGTCGCTTCAGGCTGCCCTCGACGCGATCGACCGTGCCGGCGGCGTCGCTCCGCACCGGGACCTGCTGGTCCTGCGGTGCAAGACCCTGACGACCCTCGCGCTCACCGACTTCCTTCTCTATGGGCTCGAGGCTGCCGAGCGGCGCTTCGAGGAAGCCTCCCGGGTCGTGGACCAGCTGGGCGATTCGGACCTCGGCGCCCGGGTGGCATACCAACGCGCCAACGTCCACGGACGAGCCGGCGACCTGGCGGCCGCCTCGGCCGGCATCGAGGCGGCCGTGGCCCACCTCTCCGCCTTCACGCCGGTGGAGCAGTGCTCGGTCTTCCTCAGCCGCGGGATGCTCGCGCTCGAGACCGGCGACCCCCGACGCGCCATCGTGTCCTTCCATGAGGCCGCCGCTCTCTCCGAGCAGAGCGGGTTCGTCGCCCAGGCGCAGATGGCCCGGCACAACGAGGGGTACGCCCGATACCTCCTGGGTGATCTGCCGGGGGCCTTGACGACGATGGCCGCGGCGGCAGAGCTCGAGACCGACTTCTCAAGTGCCCCCACCGTGCTGGACCGTGCCCGGGTGCTGCTCGAGGCCGGACTGGTCTCCGAGGCGGTCGAGATGCTGCACTCCGGTGCCGAGAGCATCGTCGGCCCTCCCGGGGACGGACAGGACCAGCTGCGCGCCGAGTTCGACCTCGAGCTCGCGCGGGCCGAGCAGCTGCAGGGGAACCACGACCTGGCGAGCGAGGCAGCCGAGCGGGCTCGCTCGGCGTTCGCCCGACTCGGCGCGACCGCCTGGGCCGGGCGCGCCAGCCTGGCTGGCCTCCTGGCCGATCTCGAGCGCCACGGCGGTCACCGGGGGAGCGAGAGCGCCTCTGCGGCCGCGCGCGCGACGTCCGTCGGAGCCGATGAACTGGTCCGGACCGCGACGACGCTCGGGGACCACCGGCTGGCGGACAACGCCCGGGTGGCCGGCGCGGCCGCCCTGTTCCTCGGCGGCGACCTCGTCGGCGCGCAGCAGCGTCTGGCCGGGCGCGCCTCACAACCGGTATCGCTCTCCGACGAGCTCAACGTCGTCGGCGTGACCGCTGCCGTCGAGGCCGCCGCCGGTGACACGGCTCGTGCCCGGCGGCTCCTCTCGAGTGCCGCGCGCCGCCTCGAGGCGGGCCAGCAGGGCAGTGCCAGCCTCGACGTCCGCACCGCCCGAGCGGTCCACGGCGCGTGGTTGTCCGGGCTCGACCTGCGACTCGCGCTCGCGCACGGTGCGCCGACCGTGCTGACCACCCTCGAGCGGTGGCGCAGCGCGACGGACCGGCTCCCCTCCCTCGGTCGGCCCGCCGACGAGGAGCTCGCCCGGCTGACCGAACGGCTGCGGCTCGTCCGGGGCCGGATCCGGGCCGAGCCCGATCGCGACCCGGAGCTCGAACGCGAAGCCGACGGGCTCCAGCGCCTGATCCGCGCGCGCGACTGGGCCCTCACGGCCGAGGCCGAGTCGGCAGTCCCGGCACCGATTCGGATCCGCGAGGCCCGCCAGGTGCTCACCGAGGACGACCGGGACCTGATCTGGCTCTTCAGGCAGGACGACCGTCTCTGCGCCCTGGGCATCATCCGCGGCCGGGCCGCCGTCAGGGAGCTCATGCCGTTCGGCCAGGCCGCCGAGCTGGCTCAACGCATCCGCGTCGATCTGCGCGCCGTCGCGACCCAGCACCTCGGAGCGCTCGCACCGGCGGTCTGGGGATCCCTTCGCGCGGCCGCGGCTGCCCTCGACGAGGGAGTCATCCGACCCTGGCGCAGCGGGGCGGCCGGGCTCGTCCTCGTCACCTGCCACGAGCTGTCGGCCCTGCCGTGGGCTCTGCTGCCCTCCTTGGCTGGCAGGCCGCTGACCGTCGCCCGCTCACTGACCGGGTATGCACGGCGGTCGGGCACACCGACGGTCGATGAGCATCCCCAGCCAGGACGGACCGTCCACGTCAGCGTGGGGCCGTCGCTCGCCAGGGCGGGGGCCGAGGCCGACGCGATCGCCGCGACATGGGGTGACGCCGCGGAGGTCGTCAGCCCGTCGAGGGCCCGAGTACTCGTCGACGCACTCGCGTCACCCGGCGTCGTGCACGTCGCCGCGCACGGCACTCACGAGGTGCAGTCGCCGCTCTTCTCCTGCGTGGCCCTCCACGACGGGCCGGTCTTCGCCCACGAGCTGCAGCCGACCGGTGTCCGGGCCGACCACGTCGTCCTGTCGGCGTGCGACGTCGGCTCGGCGACTTTCCGCCCGGGGGAGGAGTCCTTGGGGCTCGCCGCTTCCGTCATCTCGCTCGGCGCGCGCTCGGTCGTCGCGGCCGTGTCCCCCGTCCCCGATGAGATCGCGGCCGACGCGATGGTCGCCCATCACCGGGCCCTGTCCCGGGGCCGTTCGAGTGACGAGGCGCTCGCTGAAGCGATCACCGGGACCGACCCCGTCGCGGCGTCGTTCCTCAGCCTCGGGGGCCGGTTCGTGCCCTGACCCGCCTTCGGTGGGGACACGCCGAGAGCTGCGGGGATCCATCCCCGCGTGTCGTCCCGGCTGAGTCATGCTCAGGAGGTGGGCACTGATGGTGACGTCCGGGAGCCGATGCCAGAGCACCTGTTCACGGTGGACGCGACGTCGGCGGAGCAGGTGCGGGCCATGCTCGCCATCCTCGACGTGCAGGAGTCGTCGCCGGCGGTGCGGCGGCTGCGGGACTTGACCCTCGACGCCCTCTCGCCGGGACCCGGCGATGTCGCCGTCGATGTCGGGTCCGGCTCCGGGACGGAGACCCGGCGGCTCGCCTCGCTCGTCGGCGAGCGCGGGCAGGCGATCGGGGTCGAGCCGAACCCGGGCCTGCGGGCCGAGGCCGAGCGCCGGTGCCGCGAGGAACTCTCGGTGGCGCGGTTCGTCGCGGGAGAGGCGCTCGCCCTGCCCCTCGACGACGGTTCGGTCGATGTGCTGCGCTGCGAGCGCGTGCTACAGCACCTCGCTGACCCGGAGCGTGCCGTCGCCGAGTTCGCGCGCGTGCTGGCGCCCGGCGGTCGCGTCGGGGTCATTGACTCGGACTGGGGCAGCGCCATCCTGCGGCCCGAGGCGGACCCCGAGACGATGTCGTCCTATCGGGCGGCGGCGTTGTCCCGGATCAGCAACCCGCACTCGGGGCGCGACCTCGCGAGCCAGCTTCGGGGAGCCGGGCTGATGGTCGACGCGGACGTCGGCTCTGCCGCGATCGTCCTGCAGGGCGAGGCGGTGCTGAGGGCCGGGTTCATCACCGAGAACGCTCGCCTCGGGGTCGACCGCGGGCTGCTCAGCCAGGCCCAGGCGGACGACCTCCTCGGGTCCATCCGGGCGGCGGCGGAGTCGGGCGAGGCGTTCTTCGCCATCACCATGTTTGCCGTGATCGGCCGACGCCGCGAGTGAGCCAAGGCGTGAGGACCCGACCGAGCGCCAGCGAGGGAGGCCCGGAGCGCCGATTCGGCTCGCTCGAGCAGAGGGCTCGAGTGAGCCAAGGCGTGAGCGTGGGCGTCAGGGGTGGGCGACCCGGACGGTCAGCGATGCCGGCAGGACGGAGGCGGTGATCTCGTTCGCCTCCGCGACGACGTCGCCGTCGACCTGGACTGGCAGGAGCCGGTCGGTGCGCACGCGGATCTCCTCGCAGACCTTGTGGTCGAGGGTCGAGTGACCCTTGCGCTGGCGGGTCAGCGCCCGGGCGATGACGGGCGCCCAGCCGACGAGCCCCTTGGGGGAGGCGATCACGACGTCGAGCCGCTGGTCGTCGACGCGCGCGTCGGGCATGAGCACGAGGCCGCCGAGGAGCCGGCCGCAGTTGCCGATGATGATGGCCCGCGCCCGCCGCTTGAACTCGGCGTCTGCGTCGAGGCGGAAGGACGCCCGGAACTCGGGTGAGACGAGGTGCTTGACCCCCGAGACGACATAGGCGCCCCAGCCGACCGTCGCCTTCAGGTTCGCGTTGGTGCCCTGCATGATGGCGGCGTCCATGCCGATCCCCGTCATGACAAGGAAGCGGTGCCGCTCCGGCTCCGCCGGCACCGGGTCGTCGTTGCCCGTCCCGTCCGACGCCACGTGCGCCGCACCGTTGGGCCCCCCGCCGTTGCCGGCCGCGGCCGCGTCGCCCTGCGGCCGGCCGATGACCAGCTCGCCGACGTCGATCCGCCGGTTGCGCCCGGTGAGGGCGACGCGCATTGCGGTCTCGAGCGATCCGACGGGCATGTCGAGGTTGCGCGCCAGGAGGTTGCCGGTCCCGGCGGGAAGGATCCCGAGAGCCGTCTCGGTGCCGACGAGGGCGGACGCCACCATGCGCACCGTGCCGTCCCCGCCGAGGCTGCACACGACGGCCGCGCCTTCCTCCGCCGCCTGACGGGCCTGTCCGCCGCCCGGGTCCTCGATCGTCGTCTCGTAGAAGCGGGGTTCGCCCCACCCTTCGGCAGCGCAGATCCGGCGGATCTCGGCCCGGACGAAGGCGGCGTCGGCGACCTTCGTCGGGTTGAGCACGATCGCGGCGTGCTTGACCGGCAGCTCGGGGGGGTCGCCCTGCCGGAAATGGTTCCGATGCGGGCGGCGGCTACGAACTCCCTTGCCCGACAGGGGCCTCGGAGCCGCCGGGCCGAGGAGCGCGAGAGCGATGAGTCCGAGGACGACGACGCCACCGACGACGATCCACGGTAACCACTCGCTGAGCACCGGACCACGTTACCCGAGCGTCACCCGCAGGCGGATGCGCGGTCATACAGTGGCGGCATGGCTGATCGGAACGAGCTGACCGACCCCGGGCCCGCCACCCCGGACACCTCGGACTGGACGTGGGTCGTCACGCGGCGCTGTCCCGACTGTGGATTCGACCCGAACGAGGTCAGTCCCCTTGCCGTCACGGAGGTCGTCCGCGACGACAAGCGGCGGTATGCCGCGGTGCTGGGTCGCGCGGACGTGCGGGCTCGGCCCGCGGCCGGGGTGTGGTCCCCGCTCGAGTACAGCTGTCATGTGCGCGACGTCTGCGACGTGATGCGTGGACGCCTGGAGCAGATCCTGGCCGGAGGCGGCCACGAGACGGTCCGCTTCGCGAACTGGGACCAGGACGCGGCGGCGGACGAGGGCGCCTACTGGCGCTCGGACCCCGGCGTCGTCAGGGGTGAGCTCGAGGCGGCCTTCGACGCAGCGGCTGAAGCGTTCGACCGCCCGGACGGTGACGAGTGGAACTGGGCCGGGCTGCGCAGCGACGGCTCGGAGTTCACCGCCCGCACGCTCGGCCTCTACTTCCTCCACGACCTGACGCACCACCTCTGGGACGTACGCGGATGAGCGCGACCGAGCTGAGCGACATACAGCGGCACGTCCTGCCGGAGCCGCGGGTCGCCGAGCCCCGCAGTGCACCCGCGATCCGGTGGGGGATCCTGGGACCGGGTGGCATCGCCCGGGCGTTCGCAGGCGCCGTGCGGGACGGCACCGCGTCGAGCGTCGTGGCGGTCGGCTCCCGGGACGCCGCACGCGCCGCGGTGTTCGGACGGGAGTTCGGGATCGACCGGGCCTACGGCAGCTACGCCGACCTCGTGCAGGACGAGGAGATCGACGCCGTCTACGTCAGCTCACCGCACTCGGAGCACTACGCCCACGCCCTCATGGCGATCGGGGCCGGCAAGCCGGTGCTCGTCGAGAAGGCCTTCACCCGCAACGCGGCGGAGGCCCGCGAGGTGATCGAGACCGCTCGGCAGGCGGGGCTCCTCGTGGCGGAGGCGATGTGGAGCCGCTACCTGCCGCACTACGACATCGTCCGGCAGGCCACCGCCAGTGGCGTGATCGGCGACGTCGTGCACGTCCTCGCGGACCACTCGCAGAGGCTCTACCCGGCCGGCCCGGAGCGCCTCGCCGCCCCGGAGCTCGCGGGCGGCGCCCTGCTCGACCTCGGCGTCTACCCGATCAGCTTCGCCGACCTCGTCCTCGGCGGACCCAGCCTCATCTCGGCCGCCGCCACGCTGACCGACCGCGGGGTCGACGCGACCACAGGGATCGTGCTGACCCACGCGTCCGGTGCCCAGGCCCTGGTCTCGGCGTCGATGCTCGGTGCCGGCCCGTGCACCGCGACTGTGACCGGGACCCTGGGCCGGCTCGAGCTCGAGAGCCGCTTCTACGCCCCGACGACGGTCCGGCTCCGCGCCCTCGATGGCACGGTCCTCGACGAATGGGACGGCGCCTTCGGGCCTGAGGTCCACGGGTTTGCCTACGAGGCAGCGGAGTTCGCCCGCTGCCTCGTCTCCGCGGAGATGGAGACGCCGTCCATGCCGCACGCGGCGACGCTGCGAGTCATGGAGACGATGGACGAGGTCAGGCGCCAGATCGGGGTCACCTACCCCGGCGAGTGACTTGCATCCTGATTCCTCAGCACTTCGGTAACCCCGGGGTCCCGAAGTGCTGAGGACCCGATGCGAGCGGCCTCACGGCTTGGGTCAGGCACCATCCCTTCTGGCGCCTGAGCCGAATCGCCGCTCCGGGCCTCGCCCGTTCCTCGCTCGTGTCCTCACCGCTTGGGTCAGGCACCATACATGTTCGGGTCACGCCAGGGCCGCTCGAACGGCAGACGCCAAGCGAACGGCGCGATGAGTTGGTGGATCTGGTTCGGCCCCCACGTTCCCGGGTGGTACGGCCGGACCGGCGGCAGGTTGTTGAGCAACGGCTCGCTGACCTCCCAGAGCCGCTCGATGCCCTCCGCGCTCGTGAAGAGGGTCCGGTCGCCGCGGGCCGCGTCATAGATGAGCCGCTCGTACGCCTCCAGCGCCGCGCCGGCCCAATCGCTGTCCTGCATCGAGAACTGCATCGACAGTTTGCCGAGCTTCATCCCGGGGCCGGGCCGCTTGCCATAGAACGACAGCGACATCCGTGCCCGGTCGGCGAGGTCGAAGGTCAGGTGGTCCGGGCCGTTGTCGCCGACGCCCGACCCCGGCGGAAACATCGACTGCGGCGGCTCCTTGAACGCGATCGAGATAATCCTGGCGCCCTCGGCCATCTTCTTGCCGGTCCGCAGGTAGAACGGCACCCCCGCCCAGCGCCAGTTGTCGACGAAGCACTTCAGCGCCACGAACGTCGCGGTCTCCGAGTCCGGGGCGACGCCCTCCTCGTCCCGGTAGCCGACGTACTGCCCGCGCACGACGTTGTGCGGGTCGATCGGCGCCATGGACCGGAAGACCTTGTTCTTCTCCTCGCTGATCGCCTCCGGCTCGAGAGCGGTCGGCGGCTCCATCGCCGTGAACGCCAGCACCTGGAACAGGTGGGTGACGACCATGTCCCGGTAGGCTCCGGTCGCCTCGTAGAAGTCGGCGCGCTGCTCAAGACCGAGCGTTTCGGGCACGTCGATCTGCACGTGGTCGATGTGGTTGCGGTGCCAGATCGGCTCGAACAGTCCGTTCGCGAAGCGGAACGCGAGGATGTTCTGCGCGGCCTCCTTGCCGAGGAAGTGGTCGATCCGGAAGATCTGCTCCTCCTTGAAGACCTTGTGCAGCTCGGCGTTCAACTCGATCGCCGAGGCGAGGTCCGTCCCAAAGGGCTTCTCCATGATGATCCGCGACCCCTTGACGAGCCCCGCCTCCTCGATCTCGCGTACCACGGCAAGCGCCGCCTTCGGCGGCACGGACAGGTAGTGCAGCAGCTGGGACTCCCCGCCGAGCTTCACGTCCGACTCCGCCACCGCTGCCTTGAGCCCCGACATGCCGTCCTTGCCGGGCACCCAATGGATCCGGCCGGAGAACTCCTCCAGGTCCTCGGCGGTCACCGGCCGGCTGCTGTGCTCCTTGACCGCGGCGAAGACGAGGTCGAGGAACTGCTCGCGAGTCAGGTCCTCGAGCGACGTCGCGACGACGCGAAGCCCCGCGAGGAGGCAGGACTCGTGCAGGTGGAGCAGCCCGGGCAGTAGCTTGCGCTTGGCGAGGTCACCCGTGGCACCGAAGAGGACGACGGTCGTCGCTGACATGTCTTCCACCTTGGCACGTCAGAGGGCCTCCGTCTCGACGGTGCCGTTGCGCACCTGCCACCGGTGCGTGAGCCGTATGCCGTGGAGCAGGCTCTCGTCGTGGCTGACCACGAGCACCGTCCCGGTGAAGGCCGCGACGGCGGCCTCGAGCTGCTCGATGGCGGTGACATCGAGGTGGTTGGTCGGCTCGTCGAGGACCAGGGTGTTGACCTCGCGGCCCTGGAAGAGCGCCATGAGAGAACGGGTCCGTTCGCCCAGCGAGAGGCTGCGAGCCGGCCGGTGGACGTGCTCCGAGCCGAGGCCGAACTTCGCGAGGAGCGTCCGGACGTCGGCGAGGGGCCACTCGTCACCCGTCCTCGGGTGGGGGCCGAGGGCGTGGCGGACAACGGTGACGAGGTCCTGGTCCGAGTCGAGCAGCCGGCGTCGCTGGTCCAGGACGCCCACCTCGACCCGAGTGCCGAGCGACTGCCGTCCCGACGCCAGTGGCAGCCGACCGAGAAGTGCCGCGAGGAGGGTTGTCTTGCCGCTGCCGTTGTCTCCCACGACGGCGATCCGGTCCCCCCGCGCCACGGTGAGGCTGACAGGGCCGAGCCGGAAGCCGTCGCGTTCGACCACGGCTTGGGCGAGGGAGGCGACGACGTCGGCTGAGGGACGGCCCTCCGCGATCGAGTAGCGCAGCTGCCACTCCTTCCGGGGCTGGTCGACGACGGCCAACCGCTCGGCCGAGCGCTCGATCCGGGCCGCCTTGGCGCCCTGCCGATCGGCCCGTGCCCGGTGTTTCTCGCGGATGTGCTTGTCCGGCTCGTCGCCTCGCGCGACGTTGCTGCGCCCACGGGTCGCCCAGTCCTGCCGCTGCTTCGCCTGCGCGGCAAGGGAGTCCCGCGCTGATGCGTACTCCTCGTAGGCACTCCAGGCCTGGGTCCGCACCAGCTCACGCTGGGCGACGAAGTCGGACCAGCCGCCACGGTAGTGCCGCACCTGCTGCTGGTGCAGGTCCAGCTCGAGCACGTCCGTGGCTACGGCGTCGAGGAAGGACCGGTCGTGGCTGGCGATCAGGACGGGCCCGGTGTGGGACCGGACGAACTCGGCCATGAGTTCCAGCCCCCGGCTGTCGAGGTTGTTCGTCGGCTCGTCGAGCAGGAGCACGTCGTACTGGCTGAGCAGCACGGCGACGAGCGAGGCTCGGGCCGCCTGGCCGCCGGAGAGCGAGCCGAGGGGCCGGCCGGGGTCGATGTCGAGACCGACCCGGGCGGCCACCTCGGGCAGGCGCTCGTCGAGGTCGGCCGCCCCGAGGGCCAGCCAGCGCTCGAGGGCGGCCGCGTAGCGGTCCTCGCTGAGCGGCATACCGGACGACAGCGCTGCGGCGGCCGCCTCGAGCTCGGCGTCGGCGGCGGCGACACCGGTGCGCCGGCGGCCGTAGTCGAGCAGCGACTCGTCGGCGTCCGGGAGCACCTGCGGGAGCCACGCGATGGTCGCGTCGCGCGGGGCGAGCCCGATGGAGCCGTGCTCGATCGGCAGGTCGCCGACGATCATGCGCATGAGCGTCGACTTGCCGGAGCCGTTCGGCCCGACGACGACGGTCACGTCACCATCGGCGAGCGTGAGGCCCAGCCCGCTGAAGAGGGTGCGCGCGCCGAAGGCGACGTCGAGGTCGGTGATGGTGAGTGTGGTGGGCATACGGGTCCTGAGGTCGCGAGGTCATGGGCTCGGGGCGTCAGGAAATCCACACGAGAGGAGACGGTAGCGGCTGCGTGGGGCCTCGGTCCATCCCTTTGTCGGTCGCCTACTCGGGCGGGGCGGCGACCTGTGGTGAGCCGGCGAGGACGGCCCGGCGGCGGCCGGCGCGACGAGTCGCCGTGTAGTGGTGCAGGGCGAGCCACCCGCCCGTGAGGAGGAGCAGGACGAGCGAGATGAGGGCCATCAGGCTCAGCTCCGAAGAGGGGGTCTCGTGGACCAGGGTGTCGATGACCAAGCCAATGGCAACTGCTATGAAACCCAATGAGATCCAGCGGTGCAGGGTCCGAATCCGTTGCGTGGCAGGGCGCTTCCGGTGGTTCATCAGAGTTCCTCCTGTCCGTGTCAAGGCCGATGCCACGACGCTACGGGGGGAGGGCGCTGCACCGCATCGGTGGCAGCACCAATTCGGCACCGGGTCAGGGTTGCTCCGCGAGCCAGGTCAAGGCGGCCCGGACCCGACGGTTCGAGTCCGTGTCGGGAGGTAGGTCCAGCTTGAGGAAGATCGACCGGAGGTGTGCCTCTACCGTTCGCTCGGAGAGGAAGAGCGTGCCGGCGATCGCCGCGTTGCTCTGGCCGCGGGCCAGCTCGCGGAGCACCTCGAGCTCGCGCCCGGACAGCTGCGCCAGCGGGGTGCGCCGGGCGGCGAGGCCGCGGTCGACGACCTCGGGGTCGATGACCGTCTGGCGGGACGCGACCGCTCGTACCGTGTCCACGAAGGCGGCGACATCGATGACCCGGTCCTTGAGCAGGTAACCGAAGCCGCGGGGCGCTCGCGCAGCGAGCTCGAGGGCCAGCTGTGGGTCGATGGCGTGCGACAGCACGAGGACGCCCAGGTCGGGGAAGCGTTCGCGAAGCAGGAGCGTCGCGCGTGCACCTTCATCCGTGAAGGTGGGTGGCATCCGCACGTCGACGATGGCGGCGTCGGGGCGCAGCGAGGCCACCGCCTCGACGAGGGCGCCTGCGTCGCCGACACAGCCGACGACCTCGATGCCGTGGGCCGCGAGGGCGCGGGCGATGCCATCCCGGAGCAGGACGAGGTCCTCAGCGATCACGACACGCATGGCAGCACCGCCTCGAGGAGGGTGCCGTGGGGCCGGGCATCGCTGACCACGAGCCGGCCGCCGACGGCGTGGACGCGCTCCTGCAGGCCGCGCAGCCCGGTGCCGAGCCGCGGATCGACCCCGCCGATGCCGTCGTCCGCCACGGTGACGACGAGCTCGGTGCCGACGGCGACGGTGACGTGGACGCGCGCGGCCATGCCGTGCTTGACGGTGTTGGCGAGCGCCTCGGCGATGACGAAGTAGGCGGTCTCCTCGATCGGCGCCGGCACCGTGAGGGCCGGAATGTCCACCTGCACCGGGAGCGGCATCCGCCGAACCAGGTCTCCGACTGCCGCGGCGAGGCCCTGCTCGGTCAGGCGCGACGACATGGAGCTGCTCGCGAGCTCCCGCAGCTCGGCGACGACCTCGTGGATGCCCGCGACGGCCCTGCCCATGAGGTCGCGGGCAACGGGGTCCGCGGACTGGTCGCTCGCGAGGCTGAGGCCGAGCCCGAGCGAGACGAGACGGCCCTGCACGCCGTCGTGGAGGTCACGCTCGATCCGGCGCCGCGCCTCGTACGCGGCCGCGTCCGCCCGGCGCCGCTCGGCGAGGGCGAGGTCGGCCTGCTCGTGGACGTCTGCCTCGAGGAGGGCCCGCTCGACGATGGGGCGGGCGATGGTGACGAGTGACCGGGTGTCGACGAACCGCGACCGGTGGAGGAGCGCGGCGATCGTGCGGCCCGCCTCGTCCCTGAGGTCGAGCACGGCGACGTCATCGACCGTCCCGATGCCGGAGGGAGGCGGCTGGGCGGCCGAGCCGTCCGCCGCCATCCAGCGTCGCGGCGAGCGGCACAGCAGCAGACGTGCCTCCGTGCTCCCCAGCGCTTCCCGGAAGGCGTGCTCGGCGACCAACGCGGAGGGCAGTCCTTCCCCGGCCGCGTCCCGAGCCGCAGCGCGGAAGGCCGCTCGCGGGTCGGACCTGCCGACGCACCACCGCACGAGCATCGCCCAGGGCACGACGGTCACGGCGATGACGAGTGTCGAGGCGAGGGCGCCGTGCGTCGGGTGGCTCCCGAGGAGGGCGCCGAGCGGCGCCGACGCCTGGAACACCGCGAGGGCGTATCCGGCCCACAGCAGGACGCGCACCATCGCCGGCACCGTCGTCATCGCCGGACGCGACACCGCCGTGGCGTCTCGCACCGTCAGCGTGAGCCAGACGAGGGTGGCCGGCTGGGCGAGGGCAAAGCCGCCCGCCAGTGCGCCCATCTCCGCGTCACCGACGGCGCCGGCCATGAGCATGACGCCGAGCACGCCGCACAGCAGGATCACCATCGGCGGCAGCAGTGCGCCGACCGCCAGTCGGGCGTACAGCCGCCGACGCGTGCCCCGGCCGCGGGCGGCAGCGACCCAGAGCGCGGTCGGCAACACGAGGGTCGACAGCATCCAGAGAGCTGCGACGGTGCCGGTCACGGTCTCGGCGACCGCCGACCGGGCAACCCCGGGAGGCAGCAGCGTCGGGACCTGGGCCGGGTCGGGGGTCTCCATCGGCGGCGGAAGGAGGATGCCGGCGACGAGCACGGTCGACGCGGCCGCGAGCAGCGCCGCCCGAGCGCGTCGCGCGAAGGGCCGCCCCGTCGCGGACTCGCCCGCCGTGAGCACGGACGCCTGGAGCACCGCGAGCACGACGGTCCACCCGCAGGCGACGACGGTGACGGCGGCCGCGAGCAGCGGGCTCCCCGCACCACCGCGGCTCGGCAGCCACACCATGGCCGAGGAGGCCAGCGAGTAGACGACGGTCGCGAGGGCAGAGGCGAGCGACCACCGGGCCAGCCGGCCGTCCCCACGGAAGGCGTTCCACCACGCGATCGCCAGCGTCGCGGCAACGGTGAGCGGCATGGCGATCGTCCAGATCACCGTGCCGCTGAACGACGTCGCGGCCCCCGGCTCGTGCCACGAGGCGACCCCCAGCAGCTCCGCCCCGCCGACGGCCAGGACGAGGACCGCACTGACCGCACCCCACCGCGCCACCGCACCGGCTCGCATGGCGTCATGCTCGCCGACGGCGCACGGACGGGCAACCGGCTCCACGACTGAACGCTAGGAGGCGCGCGCGCCGGGCGCATCGGTGTCAGCACCGAGAAACCGCGAAATCTGGAGGGCCTCTCGCATTCGCCGGCTCCGCAGGATGCCATCGCTACGATGAAACAGCGGACCACGGAGGTTGTATGGCGCAGGCTGGCCTGGCAGTTCGTGAATGGCTCGGTCATCGCACGACGATTGCGGCCATCGCCCTCGTCGTTGCCGGACTGCTGTTCATCGGCCTCGAGGTGCAGTCCCCGAACAGCATGTACTTCACCGGAGAGCGGGTCACCGGCACCGTGCAGGGCGGCATCGTCTTCTACGATGTGAACGGTTCCCAGTACACGCAGGACTACCCGCAGCTGTCGGCGCCGCCCGATGGGACCAAGGTCGGCGTCTACCTCTATCCCGACAACCCGTCGACCGCGCTGGTGGACCGACCCACGAGGTGGATCGAGGCAGCAGCGATCTTGGTGTGGTTCGTCGCGGCGGCAGTCCTTCTGGTCGCTGCGGCGCTCCATCGGCGCGCCGTGCGCCGCCGCAACGAGCGTCATTAGGGGCCATGCTTCGCCCGGCCGGCCGGGTCAGGACTGCAGGACGAACCCGTACGGCAGCTCGAGCCGGTTCCTCGCCATGAGGTCTCCATCGGCGAGGACGTCCCGGGTCGGGCCGTCCGCCGCGATGACCCCGTCAGAGAGGATGACCGCCCGCTCGCACAGCTCGAGGGCGTAGGGCAGGTCGTGCGTGACCATGAGAACCGTGACGTCGAGCGAGGCGACGATGTGGGCCAGCTCGCGGCGGGAGGCGGGGTCGAGGTTCGAGCTCGGCTCGTCCATGACCAGGATCTCCGGCTCCATGGCGAGGACGGTCGCGACCGCGACGCGGCGCCGCTGCCCGAACGACAGGTGGTGCGGCGGCCGGTCGGCGAAGTCGGCCATCCCGACCTGCTCGAGCGCTCGCAGCACCCGGGCCTCCAGCGCGGCCCCGCGGAGGCCGAGGTTGGCCGGGCCGAACGCAACGTCGTCGTGCACGGTCGGCATGAACAGCTGGTCGTCGGGGTCCTGGAAGACGATGCCGACCCGGCGCCGGATCTCCTGGAGGTTGTCCTTCGTGACCGGCAGCCCGGAGACGGCGACCGACCCGGTCCCTCCGGTGAGGATGCCGTTGAGGTGCAGGACGAGGGTCGTCTTGCCGGCGCCGTTGGGGCCCAGGAGGGCGACCCGTTCCCCCTGGTGCACATGGAGGTTGACGCCGTAGAGGGCCTGGTGGCCGTCGGGGTAGGCGTAGGCGAGGCCGCGCACGTCGAGCACCGGCGTTGTCATGTGCCCACCATCCCTCCCAGACAGACCACCACTGCAGCGATGGGCAGTATGCCGCTCACTGCCCACTGCGCGCGCGTGGCGGTCAGCGCGTGGAGCGTCGGCATCCGGCCGGCGTAGCCGCGCGAGAGCATCGCGAGGTGGACCCGCTCGCCGCGCTCGTAGGACCGGATGAACAGCGCGCCGAGGGTGGCTCCGAGTGCTGGCCACTGGCGGATGGACCTGGCCTGGAAGCCACGGGAAGCACGGGCGATCCGCATCCGGTTCAGCTCCCCGGTGACGACCTCGAGGTAGCGGATCATGAAGCTCATGATCTGCACGAGGGGCTGGGGGAGGCGCAGCCGCTCGAATCCGGCGATGATGTCGCGCGGCTCGGTCGTCGCGGCGAGCAGCAATGACGCGAGGACGCCGAGGGTGCCCTTCACGAGCAGCGCCCACGCGCCCCAGAGCCCGGCCTCGGACAGGCGGAGCGGCCCGACCTCGACGCGTGGACCGGTCGCGATGACCGGCATGAGCAGGGCGAACACGACGAACGGGATCTCGACGACGAGCCGTTTCGCGAGGTAGGAGAAGGGAACTCGCGAGATGCGGACGACGGCGAGCAGCGCAAGCAGGTGAGCGGCATACGGCCAGAACGTCGTGCGTGGGGTCGCCACGACCGCGAGGACGAAGACGAGCAGCGCGACGATCTTCGTGTGTGCCGGGAGCCGGTGGACCGGCGAGTGGCCGTGGTAGTGCAGGGCGTGGCCGTGGGAGGCGCCCATGTCAGTGCTGACGATCGTGCTGCTGGTCGTGATGCGAGGCGTCGGCGGGGGACGAGGCGGCCCGGCGGCGCAGGAGCAGGACCAGGCCGCCCATGACGACGCCGGTCACGCCGACCCCGATGACACCGGCGATGCCCTTGGACAGGTGGGGGCTGTTCACGCCCCTGGCCTCATAGCCCGCCAGCGGCCCGTTCGCCGTGTGGTGCTCCGTCTCCGTCTGGCTGAATCCCTTCGTCTCCGCGACGTGCTCGAGCCCGTCCGGGCTCTTGGACGCGTAGAAGGACAGGACACCCGCCACGAGGAGGGCGACGAGGACGCCGAGGATCGCGAACCGCTTCGTCGTCATGCCGAAACCCCCTCACGGATCTCCAGTTCACGCGTCTCGAGGAGGGGCCGGGCGCCGTGGACGAGGTCGGGGCGTACCGCGACCACCGAGCCGATGACGAGGGCCGTGATGAGGGCCTCACCGATCCCGATGAGCACGTGCACGGAGACCATCGCGGTCAGCACGGAGCCGACCGGGATCGGCGCCTGCCCCCCGATGGAGAAGAGACCGGTGAAGGCGGCGGCGGCAAGGGGCACGGAGACGAACGCCCCCATGCCGGCCGCGAGGCCGAGCGACGACAGGCGCTGGGGGAGCAGCCGCCGGAAGAGCCGGAAGACGCCATAGCCGACCCAGGCGCCCACCATCGCCATGAGCAGCACGTTCGTGCCGAGCGCGGTGACTCCGCCGTCGGCGAAGAGGAACGCCTGCACGAGCAGCACGACCGTGATGGCCAGCGTCGCGAGCCACGGCCCGACCAGGACCGCGGCCAGTGCCCCGCCGAGCAGGTGCCCGGAGGTGCCGGCGCCGACCGGGAAGTTGATCATCTGGCCGGCGAAGATGAAGACCGCCACGAGCCCCGCCATCGGCGCGGTCCGGTCGTCGAGGTCGCGGCGCGCGCCGCGGAGGGCCGCGGCCACCCCGCCGGCGGCGACGACCGCCGTCGCGATCGACGTGGGCGCGTCGAGGAATCCGTCGGGAACGTGCATGTGGGCGAGTCTAGGGCCAGATGCGACTCAGTCGCATCTGGCTCGCCGGTATCCCTTCCCTTCTTTCCGGAAACCGACCGTTCGAGGTCGAAGGCGGTGGTCCACCACTGTGTTCGCTCACGAACGACCGGCTCGGTGCGGGCTCGACCCTGAGCCGCGTCAGGGTCCGCTCAGGGTCCCCTGAGGTCGGACCCTCATGGCCGCCCGGGCCGGGCCCCGACAGGCTGGAACGCATGATCACAGTTGACCGACTCACCAAGAGATACGGCGGTTTCACGGCCGTCGA
>NZ_JBQCCV010000230.1:0-11214 GCF_051961875.1 Intrasporangium sp.
GGTCAGGGCTGCGGTGGCACGAGCGAGGGCCGTGCCGATGCGCGCGTCGAGCTCGCCGTCCGGGTACACCGCGACGGCGTCGCCGGGAGCGAGGCCCGGGTCGGGCACGAGCACGACCCGCGAGCGGAGGGCCTCGTCGCCGAGGAGCGCCAGGTCATCGGGGTTGAGCCGGACGGAGATCACGGCAGACTCCTCCGGTCCCGAGAGGGCACGGGACAGCGCCGCCCGGGCGGCGTCATCCGCATCCGAGAGCTCGCGCCCGACGACGGCCGCAGCGATGGCGAGCGCGGCGGCGGCAAGCTCGGCCTCCGCGTCGGCGAGGACGGGCACCGTGCGCGCCTCAAGGGCCTGCGCGGCCGACTCGAGCACGTGGACCGCGCGCTCGACGCGGGCCCGATCGGCCGCCATCGCTGCCGTGTGCTCGGCCGCGCGCTGTGCATCGCGCGTGGCGGCCTCGGCCGTCGCGCGGCGCAGGCCCGCGGCATACCCGGCGGCGTGTCCCCGCGTGTACCCCTCGGCCTCCCCCATCGGGTCGAGGGTCGGGAAGACGACGGTCCGGGTCGTGGCTGCCTCGATGATCGCCCCGAGGGGAGTCTCAGTAGACAAGGTCGTCCTCCTCGCCTCGGCGCAGCATGATGGTGCCCGACTCCTCGAGGGCCCGGATCGACCTGACGACCTCGGCGCGGGCCTCCTCCACCTCGGAGGCGCGCAGTGGGCCGAGGGTCGCGATCTCGGACTCGAGGATGTCGCCGTTGCGGTCCGAGATGTTGCTCGTGATCGCGTCGACGACGGCCTGGGTGGCGCCCTTCATGGCGCGGGCCAGGACGGCCGCGTCCACCCCGCGCAGCACCTGCTGGATGTCCCTGCGCTCGAGCTTGACGATGTCCGCGAATGTCAGCATCTTGGAGCGGACCTCCTCGGCGAGCTCTGCGTCGCGTTCCGCGAGCCCGTCGAGCACGGTTCGCTCGGTCGCGGCGTTGGCCCGGTTGATGATGTCGACGAGCGGCTGGACGCCCCCGATGACCTCGTGCTGTCGGGGGCCGGACGCGATCGCGGTGCCGGTGCGGGTGCGCAGGTTCTCGGCCACGATCCGTACCGCGTCGGGGCTCGCCGAGCCCATCGTTGCCAGCGCGTGCGCGACGTCCGCGGCCTGCGCCGCGCCGAGGCCGGCGATGACGCGCGAGGCCTGGTCCGGGCTCAGGTGGGCGAGTACCAGGGCGATCGTCTCGGGCAGCTCGCCGTCGAGCAGGGTCACGAGCTGGGAGGGGTCCACCGTCTCGAGGAACTCGTACGACTTGCCGGCCATCGTCGAGGCGAGCCGGTCCATGACCCCCGCCGCCCGGTTCGCGCCGAAGGAGGACTCGAGCAGCCCCGCGGCGAAGTCCCGGCCACCGCGCGTCGTGCGACGGCCGGACACCACGATGTCGTGGAACTCCGCGATGACGTCCTCAGAGAGGGCGGCATCGACCCGGCTGAGGCGGACGATCTCTGCGGCGATGTCCTCCGCCTCAGAGTCGCTGAAGTGGCCCATGACCTTCGCCGCGTTCTCGGGGCTCATCTGCATGAGGACGATCGCGACCTTCTGGGTTCCGGTGAGGGTGGCGACCGGGCTCATACCGGCTGCCGCTCGTCCATGAGGCCGCGGAGCAGCTCCGCGGTCTTCTGCGGGTCGCTCGCGCCGAGCTGGTTGACCTGTGCCCGCCGTCGCTCGGCGTCGAGCACCTCGTCACTGGGGTCCGGCAGGGCCGGCACCGGCTCGGGCTCGGGGTGGATCTCGATGACGGGCAGCGCGGTCGTCTCGGGGGCCTCGATGACGGCGAGGTCGTCGAGGACGAACTCCTCGCCGAGGTCGACGGGCTCGCGGGCGGCCCTGCGGCGTGAACGCATCCACAGGACGATCGCGGTCGCAATGATGATCAGAAGGGCCGCGGCGGCCCAGAGGATCGTCGTCAGCAGCTCTGCGCCGGCCCGGGCGGCCTCCTCGGCCTGCTGCTGGGCGAGCGCCGCCTTCGCCGCATCCGCGGCCGCGGTGCTGAAGGGGATGACCTGCATCGAGAGGACGTCCCCGCGCCGGGCGTCGATCCCGGCTGCCGCCGAGACCAGCTCCGTGAGGTTCTGGATGTTGAGCCCCCGGGCCGCCGCCTGGTTGACGGCGACCGAGACGGACTGCCGCCTCAGCGACCCCGAGGGGATCGTGCGGTCCTCCGTCACCTTGTTGACCGCATTCGTGCGGTTGTCCTTGGTCGAGTCGTAGGTGCCCGTGCCGCCCGCGCCGCCGGGCACGGCGATGTTGTCGGGACCGAGGATGCCCGAGGCGCCGGCGCCGCCGGTCCCCTGGTACTTCTCCGTGGTCGTTGACTGGCTGAGGGCGGGCACGTCCTTGTTGCCCGTGAACGTCTCGGACTTCTGCTGGGCGGACTGCTGGTCCACCTCGGGAATCACCGCAACCGTCGCGTTGCCCGGCCCGACCACCTTGTCGAGCACGGCCTGCACCGCCGTCTGGGTGCGCATCTGGTAGTCGGCCGCCTGCTTCGTGCCGGAGCCGTTCACGCCGATCCCGGCGGCGGAGAGCACCGTCCCCTGCGCGTCGACGACCGAGACGTTGGCCGGCTTGAGGTTCGGCACCGCGGCGGAGGTCAGGTGCACGATCGCCTCGACCTTGTCGCCGCTCAGCACCTGACCGGGCAACGTCTGGATGAAGACCGAGGCTGTCGGGTCGACCTGCTGGGACGTGAAGACCGTCTTCTCCGGCAGCGCGAGCTGCACGGTCGCCGCCTGGACTCCCTCGAGGTGCGAGATCGTGGTGCCGAGCTCGCCCTCGATGGCGCGCTTGTAGGTGACGTCCTGCTGGAACTCCGAGGAGGTGACGCCCATCTTGTCCAGCAGGGAGTAGCCCGAGGCCGGCGCCGCCGGCAGGCCGGCAGCAGCGGCCTTGAGCCGCTCGTCGTACACCTTCTCCTCGGGCACGAGCACGGTCGAGCCGCCGTCGGCGAGCTGGTAGGCCACGCCGTCCTTGCCGAGCTGCTGGACGACGGCGCTCGCGTCGGCGCTCTGCAGGCCCGTGAAGAGCGGCGCATACGTGGGCCTCGTGAGCCACGACGAGAGGGCTACCCCGCCGAGGACGAGGACCGCGAGCCCGATGATGGCGATGGTCCGCTCACCGGTCGTGAAGCCCTTGACCGTCGTGGCGAGGCGCCTCCCGGCCGCGCTGAGGACGGGGGGCATCAGGCCTGCATCCTCATGATCTCGTTGAACGCCTCGACGCCCTTGTTGCGCACCGTCGCCGCGAGCTCGAGGGTCACCTGGGCGCGGGTTGCTGCGATGACCGCCGTGTGGATGTCATCGAGGCTTCCGGTGACGGCCTGGACGGCGAGCTGGTTCGAGGTGGACTGCAGCTGCTGGAGGTCGTCGACGGCGCCGGCGAGGCTCGCGGCGAAGCTGGGGCCGGTGCTCCCGCTCCCCGGCTGTGGGGCGGCGGTCGCGCCCGGACCTAGGACCGCCGCGACGGGCGTCACGGCTCCGATCGGGGCGATGCTCACGAGGACCTGCCGATCTGCAGGGCCGACTCGTACATGCTCCTGGCGCGGTCCACGACCTGGGCGCTGGCCTGGTAGCCGCGCTGCGCCATGATGAGCGAGCCCATCTGCTCGCCGAGGTCGATGTCGGGGTAGCGGACGTAGCCGTCCGCGTCGGCGAGCGGGTGGTCCGGCTCGTAGACCATGCGGCCGGCAGCGTCGCCCTCATGGGTCGCCTTGACGTAGACCCCGGACGTCCCCGGCCCGGCCTGCGCCTCGATGTAGCGGGCCTGGAAGGCGGGCCCGCTCGTCGGTGAGGCGTTGTTGGCGTTGGCGAGGTTGTCCGCGACGGCGTCGAGCCACTTGCGGTGCACGGTGAGAGAGGTGCCCGCGATGCCGATCGCGTCGAAGGTCATGATGTCCTCATCGCGGCGCGCAGCGCGGAGAACTTGCCGTTCAGCGCCTGGGAGGCGAACTGGTAGCGCAGCACCGTGTCGATGTTGGACAGCGTCTCGGTGTCGAGGTTGACGTTGTTGCCGTTCGTCCGGGTGGGCTCGGCGGAGATCGAGGTCGTCGCGGTGGCGCGCCCATCCCCGTCCTGCACCGAGGCGGCCAGGGCTCGCTCGAACTGGACCCGCTGAGCGTGGTAGCCGGGGGTGTTGACGTTGGCGATGTTGTCCGCGATGGCACGCTGACGTTGCGAGAGGCCGTCGAGGGCGCTCATGAGCGCGGCGGACGTCACGGATTCGAGCACACTTCTCCTTGCAAATTCGCAAGCGGTGGCCGATCCGTGGCCTGACGCGGCGAGCAATCCGTGCTCGCCGGTGACTATCGGCAGGGCTGGTTCAGGCGTTAGCCCTCGACGTCCACGTAGACGGGCGTATGCGGCTGTGCCGTGGGGACGGCGCGCAGCGCGGCGAGGTGACCTGCGGCACTCGCGCGAATCTCCGCCAGCCGCAAGGCAGTTCGCGCCTGTGCGGATTCGAGCGTACGGGCACGGTCGAGGAGGTGGTCGGGCAGGGGCCCGAGTCCGCTCGGTGGAGCCCACGTCGCCGGCCGCACCCCGAGGGCGGCCGGCTCCATAGGCAGGTGTGTGCCGCCCAGCCGGGCCTCGAGGGCCGCCAGGTCCGCTTCGAGCCCGTCGAGCACGCGCTCCCAGCTCTCAGCCAACCGCGTACTCCCCGGCACCGGTCGGGACGGCAGCGGCGTCGGCAAGTGAGCTCGCAGCGGCGTGCCACGCCTCCTGGAGGGGCATGAGGAGCGCGATGGCCTCGCGTGTCCGGGCGGGGTCGCGGTGGATGTTGGCGGCCACGAGGGCCATTCGGACGTACTCGTAGAGTCCGCGGAGCCCTTCGGCGCCGTCCCACCCGCTCGGGCGCAGCGTCGCGGAGAGCTCGGCGATGATCTCCTGGGCGTGCAGGAGGTTGTTGTTGGCGGTCTGCCAGTCGGACTCGAGCTGCGCAGCCTCGGCCCGGCGCAGGTCGAGCAGGAGGCGGTCATAGAGCATCGTCAGCAGGCGCGCTGGGCTGGCGGAGAGGATCGCGTCACGGGCGTACTGCCGGCGCGCGGCGTCTGTCGTTCTCACCGGCGGTCCTTACTTCGAATTCGTGTAGAACGTGGGCAGGCTCGCGATCTGGCTCGTGAGCCAGGACTGCTGGGCCTTGAGGCCGCCGAGGGCGGTGTCCATCTGGTTGTAGAGCTTCAGGAGCGACTGCTGCCGGTCCGCAAGGCGCAGGTCCCAGTCGCCGATGCGGCGCGCGAGGTCGGAGACCTCGGACTGACGGCCCTTGATGAGGGACGTGATCGAGCCGTCGATGGGATCGGAGGCGTTCTTCGCGGCGGCCGCGACGCGACCGGCGATCTCCTGGAGCGTGGCCTGCGTACCTGCCGGGTCGTCGGCGAGCGCCTTGCTGAGCTTGGCCTCGTCGAAGGTGTAGCTGCCGTCGCGCTGGATGCTGATGCCGAGCTCCGAAGGCGACCGCCCGTTGCTCGTGGGGTGGAAGACGGCCTCGGTGATGGACTGCGCGACGCTGCGGATCGTCGAGTTGCCGGTGAAGATGCTGCCGGCGGCGGTCGAGGTGCCGTTCGTCCCGGTCGTCGTCGTGACCTTCGTACTGTTGGCGAAGGCGGTGAGCAGGTCATTGACCGAGGACACGAGGCTGCTCGCCTGCTTCGAGACGCCCGCATTGTCGCTCGCGATCGTCACCGTGACGCTCTTGCCCACGGCCTCGGCGGTGGCCGTCACATCGACGCCGGGGACGAGGTTGCTGAAGGTGTTCGTCGACGAGGTGATGACCTGCTCGGCCGCGGTGCCGGCGTACAGGGTGGCCTGGGCGTCCTGAGCGGTGGTGACGACCGCGGCGCCTAGCTGCGACATGAGGTCGGTGGCGGTGCCGGCGGTGACCTCGGCGGACGTGCCTTGGTGGATCGTGAAGGAGCCCCCCTGGCCCGACGACGTGGCGGTGAGCTGGAGCCGGAAGAGCTGGTTGCCGGTCGCCGGATCCGTCCCGGCGTTGACCTTGAGGGCCTTCGCAGGGCCCCCGGACGAGTTGATCGCCGTAACGAGGTCGTCGAGGGACGTGCTGGCCGGCGTGATCTCGGTGTGCTTGCCGTTGTGATCGACGAGGGTCAGGGTCGCCGGGGCGCCGGTTGCGTCGGTCGGCCAGTTGCTCATCTTCGCCGTGACGCTCGTCTGTGACTCGGCCAGCCGGTCGATGCTGACGCTGAAGGTGCCCGGCAGCGCTGCCTTGCCGGCGGTGGCGGTCGCGGCGGTGCTGTTCGTGGTCGCCGTGAAGAGGTTGAGCGCCCCGGGCGCCGCCATCTTCGTAGCGAGGTCCTTGAGGGCAACCGTCTTGGTGTTGAAGCTCTGCAGTGCCGTGATCATGGACTGCTGCGTCGACTGGGCGCTCTTCAGCTGCTGCTGCGGCAGCGCCTCGACGGCCATGAGGGCGTTGACGATCGAGGTGATGTCGAGCCCACTGCCGAGCCCGTTGAGCGAGACTCCCATGGGGATGCTCCTTCAGTCCTGAGCCCGGTGGTCCACCGGCCGGGCTGCAGTGGTGGGGCGCTGACGGCGGCCAGGTGCGAGGTTCCTGGCCGCCATCAGCTCTTCCCCGAGGCGACTCAGCCGAGGAGCTTGAGGATGCCCTGGCCGGACTGGTTGGCCTGCGCGAGCATCGCCGTGCCGGCCTGGGACAGGATGTTGGTCTTGGTGTAGTTGACCATCTCGAGTGCCATGTCGGTGTCGGTGATGTGCGACTGGGAGGCGGCGAGGTTCTGCGCGGAAACGTTCGCGATGTTGAGGGCGTGCGACAGGCGGTTCTGCGCAGCACCCAGGTTCGCGCGGTCGGTCGAGACCGCCTTGATCGCGTCATCGATCTTCGTGATGGTGCCTCGGGCTGCCGTGTTGTCCGTCACGACGAAGTCTGTGGCAGCGGTTGCCCCACTCAGGGAACCGACAGACGTGGCGACGTCGGCGAAAGCCACGTCGATCTTGTCGTTGGCAGTGTCGCCCGCGCCGACCTGGAAGGTCAGCGAAGCACCCTTGAGCAGGTCGACGCCGTTGAACTTCGTCCCCTGGGTGATCCGGTCCAGCTCCTGGCCGAGCTGGTCCGCCTCAGCCTTGATCGCGGCGCGCGAGTCGGCGTTGTTCGAGTCGTTGGCGCCCTGCACCGCGAGGTCGCGCATGCGCTGCAGGATCGAGTGGACCTCGCCCAGCGCGCCGTCCGCGGTCTGGATGACGTTGATGCCGTCCTGCGCGTTCCGGGCGGCGATGCCAAGCCCGTTGACCTGGGCACGGAGGCCCTCGGAGATGGTGAGGCCGGCGGCGTCGTCGGCGGCGGTGTTGATGCGCAGGCCGCTCGAGAGCTTGGCCATGGAGTTCGCCATGCTCGCCGTGGTGCGGCTCAGGTTCTGGTAGGCCTGCATGGCGGACAGGTTGGTGTTGACGGTCAGAGCCATCGGTGATTCCTCCGTGAGTGAGATGTGGTGGTGCTCAGGCCCGTCCGTGGGCCCTCAGCACCCCCTATCGGCAGCCCGCGCGGTTGCGTTAGTCCCCGCCGCCGAAAGGCCACTTCCGGACGAAATGCCACTCAGCGCCATACGGACGGGGAGGAGGCCCTAACCCGGCTTCACTACGTGCCGATAGTCCAGACTGCAGGTGCGGGTCCGCCTCGCGGTGTGGCCCTCACCGGGTGGGACAACAAGAACATGGGTGGGGAGTTGAAATGAGTGAAGGAACCGGCCGGGGGGCCGCGATCCACGACTTGTCGGCTCGGCTCTGGCAGGAGCGCGAGCTGTTGGATCTGTTGACGTTCAAGCTGGAGGAGGAGCAGCTGCTCCTCACCGCGGGCAAGACGCAGTGGCTGTCGCACGCGAGCCGGGAGGTCGAGCACGTCCTCGAGCGGCTCCAGACCGCCGGACTCGAGCGGGCGGTGGTCGCCGGCGCGGTTGCTCGGGAGTGGAACCTGCCGGAGGAGGCGACGCTCGGCGACCTCGCCGCCGCCGCCCCGGAGGGCCCCTGGGCCGAGATCCTCTCGGCCCACCTGACGGCCCTGACGGAGCAGGCCGCCCACATCCGCCAGCTGCGCGACGCCAACGCCCAGTTCCTCAGGGCGGCGGCGCGGTCGACGCAGGAGACGCTCGCCGCGACCGAGACGGCAGCCACGACCTACGACTCGCACGGGCGGCCCGCGGCTGTCGGCGAGGCCCAGCTCCTCGACCAGCACCTCTGACCGAAAGGCCACCGTGAGCAGCTTCGGCGCCCTCAACACCGCCTACCGCGGCCTCTCCGCCGCGCAGCAGGCCCTGGACCTGGCCGGCCACAACGTTGCCAACGTCGGGACCGACGGCTACACCCGGCAGCGAATCGACCAGTCGTCGATGACCCCACCGGCGCGCGCCGGCCTTGCGGCCACCGGCGTGCAGGTGGGCCAAGGGGTCTCGGTCGACCGCATCACGCGACTCGGCAACGCGCTGCTGGACGCAACCGTCCGCACGGCGACCTCGTCCGCGGCATACCTCACCCAGAGGTCTGCCGCCTACGAGCGGATCGAGTCGACCCTGCGCGAGCCGGGGACCGACGGCGTCTCCGCGCGCCTGCAGTCCTTCTGGGCGGCGTGGCAGGACGTCGCCAACTGGCCCGGCGAGGCGGGCCCCGCCAATACGCTCCTCAGCTCGGCCCGACAGCTCGTCTCGACGCTGTCGTCCGGACGAGCGGCCCTCGAGGAGCAGTGGAGCGACACCCGCTCCAGCGCGGACGCCATGACGGCGTCGCTCAACGACGCGGCCGACCAGGTGGCGGCCCTCAACAAGAGCATCCGCTCCGCCCTCAACGTGGGCAGCCCGGCGAACGAGCTGATCGACGCACGTGCCCGGCTCACCGAGACCATCGCCTCCCTCGCCGGCGGCACGGTTCGGGAGGAGCCGGACGGCACCGTGTCCGTGTATGTCGGCGGCAACGCGCTCGTACGCGGTGACGCCGCCCGCCACGTTCGGCTCACCGGGCCCGAGACCCTGACGACTGCCTCATCGGCGCCGACGCTGGAGTGGGCAGACCAGCCCGGCCTCGTCGTCGGTCTCGAGGGTGGCAGCATCGCCGGGGCCTTGTCGGTCCTCGCCCCGGCCGGCGCCGGGACCGGCGGCGCGATCGCCGAGGCGGCCGCGCGGTATGACGCCATGGCTGAGTCCCTCGCCACGGCGGTCAACGCCGTGCATCGCGCCGGGCAGAACCAGTCGGGGGCCACCGGCCTGGACTTCTTCCAGTTCGATCCGACCCGGCCGGCCGGCAGCCTCACCGTCGTCCCCGTGGACCGGTCTGGTCTCGCGTTGGGAGGGATCGGCCTGGGACCGCTCGACGGGTCCAACGCCGACGCGATCGCACAGCTTGCGAAGGGGGCCTCCTCCCCCGACGCGCAGTGGGCCTCTTTCGTCACCGCGACCGGGAGCGCCTCACGTGCGGCTGGCCAGCAGGCCCAGCTCGCCGATGCGGCCTCGGCCAACGCCAAGCAGGCGCAGACCGCCGGGGCCTCCGTGAGCCTTGACGAGGAGAGCGTCACACTGGTCGCAGCGCAGCACGCCTACCAGGCCGCCGCGCGCGTCCTGACTGCCATCGACCAGGCCCTCGACACCCTCATCAACCGCACCGGAACGGTAGGACTCTGACAATGCTCCGTGTGACCGACCAGTCCATGGCCTTCGCGGCCCAGCGGGCCCTGGGCGCCCGGCAGGCCAAGCTCGCCGCCGTCCAGGAGGCCGCCGTGTCCGGTGCCCGCATCACCCGCCCCTCGGACGACCCTGCGGGCACCGGCGACGCGCTCCGGGTGCGCGCCGACATCGCCGCCGGGAACCAGTACAAGCGCAACATCGACGACGGCACCGCTTGGCTCAGCACCCTCGACTCCGCGCTCAACGCGGCCACCGGGCTGCTGCGCCAGGTTCGCGACGCCGTGGTCCAGGGCTCGAACGGCTCGCTGAACCAGGACGCGCGGGACGCCCTCGCCCAGCAGGTGGACGCGCTGCGCGCCGACCTGCTCGGCACGGCCAACACCCGTTACCTCGGGCGCAGCGTCTTCGCCGGCACCTCGGACGCCGATGCAGCGTTCACCGACGGCGCCCCGCCTGTCTGGAACGGCGCGGACGGGGAGGTCCACCGGCGCATCGGCCCCGACCAGACGGTTCGCGTCGACGCGGACGCCGCGGCCACCTTCGGCGAGGGCGCAAGCTCCGTCTTCGCACTGCTCGACGCCATCAGCGCCGACCTGCGGGCCGGCACCAACGCCGCATCCCGCCTGAGTGCTCTCGACGAGGCGATGAACGCCGTCGTCGGGGTGCGCTCCGATGTCGGCAACCGCCTCGCGCAGCTGACCCGTGCCGCTCAGGCGACCACGGACGCTGCGACCGCCCTCGAGGCCCGCCGCAGCGGGATCGAGGACGTCGACCTCGCGAAGGCGGCGCTGGACCTCCAACTGCAGCACACGGCATACCAAGCGGCCCTGGCCGTCACGGCCAAGGTCCTCCCGCCCAGCCTCATGGACTTCCTGCGATGAGCGCGCTCACTTTCGAGCAGCCGCTTCCCGGCCTCGCCCCGCACACGGACTACGCGCTCGACCCGGTCGAGGGCGCTGTGGGCGTCTTCACCCTGCGCCCCGCAGACGCTCCAGAGATCCGGCTGTTCGTCCTCGATGCCTCGGTGTACGTGCCGACCTACGCCCCGGAGCTCGCCGGACCCTGCCGGCAGATCGGCCTCGAGCCGGGCAACCGCGGGCGCATCCTCGTCGTCGCCACCCCGGGCGGGGACGGCACCTCCGTCAACCTGGCGGCACCGGTGGTCGTCAACGAGACCGAGGGCAGAGCCGTACAGGCAGTCCTCGACGGGTGGCCCTTGCGGGCCCCGCTCGCCGACTGACCCGAGCAGCTACCTACCGTGCCCGTCCTTGAGACCCGAGGTGCTGCTGGCGCCGGGCACATCGGGCAGCCGCAGCACGACGTCCAGGCGGCGCCCGGCCTGGGGCGTTCCTGGGTTCGCCGGGCCGGCGACCGGGCCGAGGCCGACTCGGGCCGCACCGGTGTTCGCGCCCTTTCCAGTGTTCTGGCCCTTCCCGGTGTTCTGGCCCTTCCCGGCGTTCTGGCCCTTCCCCCCGTTCTGCGACTTCCCGTTGTTCTGGGAGTTTCCGGCGCCTTGGCCCTTCCCGGGGTTCTG
>NZ_JBQCCV010000231.1:0-4642 GCF_051961875.1 Intrasporangium sp.
CAGGGCGCGCATGGCTTCCATCGAGGTCTTGCCCTCGGCCTTGCGGCGGTCGTAGTAGGCCCGGCCCTCGGTCGGGTTGCGGAGCTGGACGGTGGCCATGATGTGCAGGACGCGGTTGATCTGCCGGTTGCCGCCCCGGGAGAGCCGGTGGCGCACGTGCTCGCCGGAGGAGGCGTCGATCGGGGCAGTCCCGGTCCAGGACGCGAAGTGGTTGCGGTCCGGGAATCGGGCCAGGTCGCCGACCTCGACGAGCAGCCGGGCGGCGCCGGACGGGCCGATGCCGTGCAGGCCCAGCAGCGAGGTGCCGGTCGCGGTCACGAGGGCCTTCAGCTCCTTGTCGGCGGCCTTCTTCCGGGCATAGATCCGCTCCAGGTCCACCACGAGCTCGAGGGCGACGCGTTTGCGGGTCTTGCCGACCTCGTCCCGGGGCCGGACCCGGCCAGGATCTTGCGGGCCTGCGCCGCGGACAGGTACTGCTTCGCGCCACCGGACAGCATTTCCGACAGGATCCGGTGCAGCTGGCCGACCTTGCGGGTGTGCTCCTCACCGATCGAGCGGCGCCGGTCGGCCAGCAGGCGCAGCACCTCCAGCTGCGCGTCCGACACGACCGGGCGCAGCCCGGCCATCCGGGACCCGACCAGCGCGACTGAGTGCGCGTCGGTCGCATCGGTCTTGCGGCCCTGCCCGGTGGCGAACACCCGCACCCGCGCGGACAGCTTCGCCGGCACATCGATGACGTCGTGCCCGTCGGCGAGCAGCCGGAGGGCGATCGGCCGGCCGGCGCCCTCGCAACCCTCGATCGCCCAGACCCGCTCCGGCCACGCCGCCACGTACTCCAGCAGCGCGGCGTAGCCCTCGATGGTGGTGTCGAACCGGCCACCGCCGAGCACCGCCTCGTCGGCGCTCATCACCTCGATCGTCACCGTGCGCTTGTGCGGGTCCATCCCGATCACGACCCGCGAGACGTCCTCGTTCACCGTGTTCTCCTTGCCCTTGAACCGATCACTGGTTGGGCATGGAGGGCACCGCTACTTCGAGCAGAGCAATCCCTTCTTGAGCCTCTCCTGCCCGGCGGTGCCCGGGCGGCGCAGTCCATGTGAGAGCCACACGATCATCGTGGGCAGCCGATGGTGAGAGCGACGAACCCGGGCACCTAGACCAGAGCCTGCGCAGGCACCGGTCCTGCCGTCAATGAAACAAGTAGCCGATGTGGGGACGAAGCACGGGCTAAGGAATCGGGCAAGACCGGACTCGCCAGGTCTTTCGCGGCGCGCCTTGGTAGGTAGCGACCCCTCGTCCAATGCGATGCAACGGCTGGGCGGCACGCGGCGACCGCGGCAGCACGGCCGCGACGAAGGCTCTCGGCGAGGTTGCGTGCTACTGGCAGTTCGCTCGGACTTGGAGCAGGAACCGTTCTGTACCGGGAGGCGCTTCCCGTTCCGGGATGGTTGGGCGGTCGACATCGGCCCCGGCGTGGGCGAGCAGGCTGAAGTCGCCCTTGCACCAGCCGCCGTTGGGCCCGCCTTCGAACAGCGTGGAGCGCGTCCAGCCCTGTCGGGCGGCCCAGCCGTTCAGCCATCTAACTGCCTCGTCGGCGGACGGCACGGCGTAGTAGAGCAATATCTGCGGGCACCGTTGGAAGCACAGGTCGTTGCCAAGGGGATCGCGCCCCAGGTACACGCTGTTCGGTGGTGCTGGTATCGCGCGGGCCTGCTGGGCGACGCGGGCGTGGTCTGGGGTTGCCACCGCGGGCAGCCAGATCACCAGGAAGGCGGTCACGGCCACGGCCGCGGTCAGCCATCCGCGCCAGCGGCGGGTGCCTCGGACGAGAAACCAGGTAAGCGGTGCGGCTGGGCCGAGGACGAGCAGCGAGTAGAGCCACCCGTTGGGTGCCCCGATCAGGTTCGTGAGCCCGAGGAACACGATCGCGACCGGCACGAAGAGGAGCCATAGCGCGGCCACGCCTATGCCGCGGACCCGCCCCAATCGCTTCATCCGCGTTCGCACCTTCCTCGTATCATCCGGGGGTGGCAGGTGACGCGAATCGTCGCACAACGGGGTGCCCTCATCGTGGCAGTTCAGTCGCCAGCGTTCGGCACATAGCCTGCGTCTGGAGCGATCTTGTCCAAGAAGGTCTCGATGTTCGGGACGTGGTCAGCCACGGTGCATTCAACTGGGCCCGAGAATCCGCCGGAGAAGCCGTAGCCGGGGTTTGGGCTCGATACCCACTCGTATCGGTACTCGCCGGGAGAATCTGCACAAGGACGTATGAGAAATCGCTCGCCGGGCACCTCGATGCTCAGCTCGTGGTGCGTCACCCAGGGTTCGACACCGCCCAGCATGGCTTGCCCTCTCCTGGTCCGGGCCAACTGAGCGCTCTCGAATGCACGCTCACAGGCATGAGACGTTTACCGGATCTGCCGCGCGGAGGACGTTCGTCCGGCCATGCCGCCGAGCGGTCGTGCCGATGGCTCGAGTGACCAGGAGACCGGGTCGGTCAGTCACTTTTGGTGTCTCTGGTCAACTTCTGACGGCGTACCCCGTCTGCCACGTTCTTGGTGGCGCCGCCCACGGTCTTGGCGGTGCGGGCGGTCCTCTCGACGGTGCCGGTCTTCCTGTTGGCGGTGCCCGTCGTCCTCTTGACCGTTCCGGTCGTCCTTTCGGCGGTGCCGGTCGCCTTCTTGTCTGCTCTAATCGTCTGCCCCTCGGGCGTCGGGGCCGCCTTCTTGACGGTACCGGTCGTCCCCTTGAGAGCACCTCCCGTCGTCTTGGCCGCCCTGGTCGTCTCGTCCTCAGCCGTTGAGGCCGCCGTCTTGGCGCTTCCGGTCGTCCTTTCGGCGGTGCCGGTCGTCTTCTTGGCCGCTCTGATCGTCTGCTCCTCGGCCGTTGAGGCCGTCTTCTTTGCGGTCTCCACCGGCTTGGGCGGGAACCACACGACCTTGGTGGCCTTGACCTTCGCTATGAAAGAGGCGCCGCGTGCTGCCCACTTCGCTCGGTTGCTGAGGCTCTTCCACCTCGTCTCGGTCATCTCCTGCTCCTTCCTATGCGTTCCATTCAACCCTCGTTCTCATCTGCGGAGGCAGGTATCGGGCTGTCGGATTTGGGTCGCCAACGAGGGTCCCCCTTGGGCAGGTTCTTCACCCGGGGCCCGTGAGCTTGCAAATCTGCCGGCGGTGGATATGTGGCCGATGAGTTCTGGAAGGCCGTAGGGTCCATAGCGCATGGGAGGAATGCAGCCATGACCAGACCGTTTCGCTTCGGAGTGGTCGCGCCGGTGCTCACAGACATCTCCTCTTGGCGCGAGGGGGCTCGCCGGATTGCCGGCCTCGGGTACTCGACCCTGCTGATGCCCGATGTCCCGCAGTGGCAGCCCTCGCCCGCACCCACCCTGGCGATGGCGGCCGCCGACACCGACCTCCGCGTCGGCACGTGGGTCTACGCGTCCCCCCTCCGCGCCGCCTGGCATACCGCCTGGGAGGCGCACTCGCTCACCCTCCTGACAGATGGCCGGTTCGAACTGGGCATCGGCACCGGCCGACCCGGGATCGAGGACGAGCTCAAGTCCGTCGGGGCGCCCGTCCCGTCACCGGGCCAGCGACTGGACCAGATCCGTCAGACCGTGACGCGGTTGCGTGAACTCGACGGTCCCGACACTCACACCCCCGTGACCATGGCGGTTCGTGGACCCAAAGCCCAGGCGCTGGCCCTGGAGATGGCCGACACCGTGACCGTCGTCGCGATCCCGGGCGATACGCGGTCGGATGCTGCCTCGATCGCGCACACGCTTCGAGGGGGACGGGACATCGAACTGGCGCTCCACGTCTCGGTGATCGGCGACGCCGTGGCGCCGTTCATGGCCTCCGCGCGCGACACCGACCCTGCCGCCATGCGCGCCTCGGACTCCCTTGCCTTTCTGCCGGATGACGCGGGCGCAGCGACCGAGTTGATTCAGCGCAGGCGGGAGGAACTCGGCGCCAGTTATTTCGTGTTCGGGGCCGACTTCGCCCCGACGATGGCGCCGGTCGTGGCCAGACTGGCCGGACGCTGACTCACAGGTATGCCAGCACCCTCCAGCCGGGATGACGGCCGCCTCCTTGCACAAGTTCGATAGGGCTCCGGCCCGGCAACAGAGCCGCCTCGGCGGGCGGCCTGCACGTTCGCTCATCCCGGCGATCGGGCGGCTACGCCGCTTGGGTCCTGAGCGATTAGCGCTGACGACGCAACCCAGCACCACCTCAGCAGACGACGTCAGCTGCCAGCCTGCGCGTTGCACCGTCAGTGGGTCATCCAGGCCCTACGCTCGCCCAATGGCCACAGGGTCGGGTCCGTCGCGACGCGCCGTGCTTTCCGGGACATTCGCTCTTGCAGCAGCGGCGGCAGGCTTGTCCGGCTGCTCCAACGCCGAGGGGCCGACCCTCAGCGAGGGCCTCCTGTCGAACCGCTTCGGGGTCGACTCCGCGCGCTGGAGGCTGGCCGTGCCGCGCACGGGCCGACCCCGCGGCCTCGTCGTCGCACTCCCCGGGTTCGGCGGTGGCGCAGACGACGCGTTCGGCCTTGGCTTCGGCGACGCCGTCGAGCGGTCCCGGATGGCTCTCGCCTCCGTGGACGGTGGAAAAAGCTACTGGCACCCACGCCGCGACGG